>NZ_QHLK01000050.1 GCF_006864455.1 Campylobacter sp. MIT 97-5078 | reverse complement strand
AAAAAACTACAAATAAGGAGAAAAACACAAATGCACCAATTTACAGCCTCACAAAGAATTAAAAATACTCTTTCTTATAAAATAGGCTTAGAGCTTATCCACACCGATAAAAAACTAAAAGAAAAAAATACTCTAATAAAATTCACACTAGGGGGGGGGGCTTACCTTTATCTCATCTATAAACTCTATCATATAAAACAACAACACTACAAAGAACTTAAACTCTATAAACAAATCATAAAAATATTTCCAGAGCTTCAAAGAGCAAAACTTGAAACCTTACCTGATTATAATGAAGCTGCATTACATCAATTTCATCTAGCCTATCTTTTAGGACAAGCTTTTATAAAAGCTGATAAGACTTGGTATAAGGGAGGCTATTTAAAAGTCTTTAAGTTTATTAAAGAAGCTAAA
>NZ_QHLK01000049.1 GCF_006864455.1 Campylobacter sp. MIT 97-5078 | reverse complement strand
TCTTGTTTTAAAAGGAGAAGCGGGGGATTTTGTATCTGGCTGGTTTGGCGATATAGCTTATCAAAGAGGCTATTTAAAAGCTGATTATAATCAAGATGGAATGCTTGATGATAAAGAAAAGCAAAACACTTCAGCAGGATACGGAGTTTATGGGATTTTTCAAAATAAAGGAAGAGAAGTGCTTTCGGTTAATGCTATAGGAACTATTTCTTATGCTAAAACCTTAAATCAAAACAGAGACAGTATAGAAAATGAGCTTAATAACACTATACAAAAAGATGAAAATATGGATGGGGTATTAAAACTTAGTGAATTAGAAAGCAGAAAGCAAACTTTAGCAGCAGTTAAAGAAGATGTTATAAATTCTTCTACTCTTGATTTACTCTCCCCTGAAGAACTTATCGAATACCTCAAAAAAGAAAAAGAAAACCAAGACAAAGCAGAACAAATACTTGAAAACAACGAACTTGAAAAAGCATTACA
>NZ_QHLK01000048.1 GCF_006864455.1 Campylobacter sp. MIT 97-5078 | reverse complement strand
CATCTAGCCTATCTTTTAGGACAAGCTTTTATAAAAGCTGATAAGACTTGGTATAAGGGAGGCTATTTAAAAGTCTTTAAGTTTATTAAAGAAGCTAAACTTCTATATAAGAACTTTTTACACATTAAAGACACTATACAACACTTAGATATCAATAAAGATCATATACTCACTTTACTCAAACAAGGTCAAAACTTTTATTTTACTCAAATTCAAAAACTCAGTCCTAAACTTTTTCATCAACTCTCTTTTTCTTTTAAAGACTTAAATATAAAAAGCTTTGAATTTATACTTACTCATATAGATACTATACAAAACTGGCTTGCTTCAACTCAATTTAAAGAACACTACCTTGATACTAAGCATCCTTATCCTCCTTTGCTTGATTGTGATCTTTTACAAGCAAATTTGGAGGAAGAACAAAAGGGTATAGAACATAAAGAAAATAGAAATAAAAATAAGTTTGATAAAACGAGTGAAAATAATACTGATCAAGATGAGTTTAATACAAGCAAAACTTTATCTTATACTGATATAGAAGCTGAAGTGGCTTGGGATTTGAATTTG
>NZ_QHLK01000047.1 GCF_006864455.1 Campylobacter sp. MIT 97-5078 | reverse complement strand
AACCCTCAACTCATTGAACTTCAAAATGTATTAAATCGCTTACTTGATGTCTTACAACACAGAGTAGGATCAAATATGAATACCATTCGTGATGTTTTTGAGCAGTATAGAAATCTAGACTTTAGAAATAAAATCCCTAATGCAAGTGGTAATGTAGAAGTTACCACAAACACACTAGGCGATGAAATTGTAAAAATGCTTAAAACTTCATCTGACTTTGCTAATTCTTTAAGTGAAGAAAGTAGCAAACTCCAAGAAACAGTTAATGCTCTTACTCAAAGTTCAAATTCACAAGCTCACTCTTTAGAAGAAACAGCAGCAGCACTAGAACAAATCACTTCTTCTATGCAAAATGTCTCAACTAAAACAAGTGATGTTATCACTCAAAGTGAAGAGATTAAAAATGTAACAGGTATCATAGGAGATATAGCTGATCAAATCAATCTTTTAGCCTTAAATGCTGCTATAGAAGCAGCACGTGCTGGAGAACATGGACGAGGCTTTGCTGTTGTGGCTGATGAAGTAAGAAAGCTTGCTGAAAGAACTCAAAAGTCTTTAAGTGAGATAGAAGCAAATACAAACTTACTTGTGCAATCTATCAATGATATGGCTGAATCTATCAAAGAACAAACTGCGGGCATTACTCAAATCAATGAAAGTGTAGCTCATATAGAAAGTGTGACTCAAGATAATGTTAAGATTGCTAATGATAGTTCAGTGATTTCTGATACGGTGAATGATAT
>NZ_QHLK01000046.1 GCF_006864455.1 Campylobacter sp. MIT 97-5078 | reverse complement strand
TTCCATTTTATCGCCACCACCTAGGTCAGCAGAATCTGCAGCACCGTCAGTATGAGCAGCAGTTGCACCGTAGATAAACTGAACGCCAAGTCTAAGATCAGATGGAAGAGTATAGCCAGCCTTTACATAACCAAAAGTGTTTTGTCCAAAGCTATTTGTGATATTAGAGCCTTTCATATAGAAAATTTCTCTACCAGCTGGTAAAATATCAGCACTGTAATCTTCGATGAAATTTACGCTATACCTACCTTTTTTACCATACATCAAGCCACCAAGTGTGCCATCAAAGCCATAGCCTTTGATCGTTCCATTAAGTTGGACAAAATTTCCATTTGCTATATTTTTGCTACCAACTCTACTTTTCAAAGCAGAATCAACAGAGTTTCCTAAGTAATTGACTTGAAGAGTCCAAGTTAGATCTTGATCAATAGGCAAGCCGTATTTTACATCAAGAGCATAAAAAGTCGCTCTTTTATTCAAATAGCCTAACCAAAGTTGAGTATCAAGGCTAGAGCCACCCAAATCATACGCACCAATAGCAGCTACACCATAGAAATTTTGTCTAAAGAGAAAATCACCAAGAGACTTAGCTGTATTTTGTGCTGCTGAAATTGTAATGGTGCCATTGGTAATAGTATCTTTATAATTATCTAAGTCCATAAACGCTCTATCACCATCTCTTTCAAAACTATCTACAGCAAAAGCAGCCAAAGTTAAGCCATCTATACCAGTATAAAGAGCTTTAGCAGCCATTCCT
>NZ_QHLK01000045.1 GCF_006864455.1 Campylobacter sp. MIT 97-5078 | reverse complement strand
GTTTTGATATTTCTAGTGAGACAATGGAAGGATCGATAGTATAGATAAAGCGAGCATCAAGGGCTAAATTTGCAGCCAAATCCCCACTTCCAGGCGCAACTTCTAAAAATACAGCTTCCTTACCTGTAAGGCTTACAATTCGCTCTTTAATGGCAAGTATGGTTTTATTCATCGAGGTTGAAACGATTTTTCTTGAGAGATAGTTTGCTGAGGAGTAGGATTTTTGAATTTGAGCTAAATCAAAGCTTTGATTATAAACAAAAGCACAATTCATGCACTGAACAAGATGAATTCGTGTCTTTTCAATGCCCCCCCCCCATAGCTTCGTTGCTAAGCTCACCAGAGCTAACAACAACTTCATCAAGGCTAAATAAAGCTTTTGTTTCGGACTTTTGTTCGCATAAATGACATTTCATAATTTTTCCTTTTTTATGTAAAATAAAAGAATTGTTAAGTATAGCAAAGTTTTGTTTGAAATTTCAAGCCCAAATTTGGGCTTGAAATTTTTGAGGTATTTAACAAGAATAGCAGGTTTTAAACTCATACGCTGTTGGGCGAGCTTCAACAGGCCACACTTGGGTTTGAAATTTAAGGTGCTGATAATCATCGATAAAAATATCACTCATCACAGGCTTTAAGTAAGCATTGTGACGTATTAGGGCTTCTAGACTTCCTCTTAGAGTGTGTGGGAGCTGTTCTATGCCTTTTTCTCTAATCTCATCAAGGGTAAGTTCAAAAAGATTCTCATCCATTGGTCCAATTGGGATAGTTTTGTTTTTAATGCCGTCAAGTCCAGCCATAAG
>NZ_QHLK01000044.1 GCF_006864455.1 Campylobacter sp. MIT 97-5078 | reverse complement strand
ATACAGAGGTTCAATTTACGCTTTTGATAGCGAAATGTATGCGGTAGCACTATACAGTGGAGAGGAATTTCAAAAGAAAGGTTTATGTCCTGAAGGACAAGAAACTTGTGGTTCTCATAATAAAAAAATGTTTGTGGCATTTAATCAAGTAGTTAATCAAAAACCCGATGAATACGGATTTTTCCCTGTTTATATAGTCAAAAGACAAGTAAAAGTTTCTGATTTAGGAAAACCTTATGTACTTTTTACATATAAAACAGGTGCATTAGATAAGAATATGCAACTTTATCAATTTGACTCAACAACCTCTAATGCTCATTTAAACAACAATTCTTTAATTAAAGATATTGCTAGACACTACAAAGAAAATATGGAAAGTTCTCTTGGTGGTTGGATTCCTTAACCTTAACAATGGAAACTAAATTCAACTCATTTTCTGCCGATTTAATATAAAACATTAATTAATTAATTAATTTAGAAGGGCAGAAAAATGATAAATAGTGTAAATTCCTACTCGGGTTATAATTACCTAAGTGCTTTAAACAATGAAAATTCTAAAGCCAAAATTTCAGATAATACAAAAGAAACAAATTCGACTAACACTTCAAATCAAGTTAATAATAACACTATTTTATCATCAAATCAAACAAACAATACTTCAAAGCTAGTTAGTGACAAATCCCAAGCTGTAGATAAAGTATTAGGCTATGGTGTAGATAAAGAAGGTTTTTTTACAAGTGATTTTAATGAGGCTGCAGGATTGCCACAAGATTATAAGATTTATGCTAAAGGAGCTGAAAGTTT
>NZ_QHLK01000043.1 GCF_006864455.1 Campylobacter sp. MIT 97-5078 | reverse complement strand
CCACCAACATAAACTACCCCAGATCAATTATTAAACGAGGGGTAGTTTAAGGATTTAGAAAGTTAAGTTTTGTATCACACTTTGAAAGCTTTCAAACAAATCTATAAAAAGCTTGTTTTAGAAATTAAAAGTATAGCGAAGTCCTACAGCATAAGGTTGTTTAACTTTACCATCGCCTTCATCAAATTTAGGACCAACTAGACCAAATCTACTCCAAAGTTCAAAACCATGAGTTTGAGTATAGTTCATTCTTAAACCAAGATTGATACCAAGATCAAAACCATTTGCTTTTGCATCACCATAATTTTTGACTTTGAATTTATTGTTTGCATAATCAAGGCTTAAACCACCAAAAGCACCATACTCAAGATCCCCACTTCTTAAGAAGTTATAAAGCACATCAGCATTTACGCCTAAGTCAAATCTTTCAAGTTGAGGATTGTTACTACCTTTAGTAGCTTTAGTTCCAAAAGTAAGATTTGCATAACCTCTAAACCCTAAGTTTTCATCGAGGAAGTATTTATAACCGCCAACTAAACCATAGCGAAAGCCACTATATCCACTATCATCATCTGCTTTGTGTGAAGCATAACCTCCGTCAATACCACCAAAAGCACCTGATTGTTCTGATAAAGCTGCTGAAGAAGCTAGAGCTGAAACGAGAGCAAAGCTTGTTAAAACTTTTTTCATGTTACACCTTTCATAAAAAGTAAAATGAGAAAAATTCTATCCCCTCACACTTAATATAAACTTAAATAGCTTTAAAAATTACAAAAAAATGAGAATTTTTTAAAAAAAGATTAAGTTTGTTTGAAAAGATGAGTGAATTTGATAAAGATGAGTGAAAAA
>NZ_QHLK01000042.1 GCF_006864455.1 Campylobacter sp. MIT 97-5078 | reverse complement strand
TTGATTTAAAAAAAATGCTTGAGGAATTAGAAAAGATGATGAAAGAAGCTTTGATGAAAGAATTAGGTCTTACAGGTAATCCTGATAATTATGATTTAAATAGGCTTCAAGCTCAAGCCTCAAGTCAAAACTCATCAGCACAAGATACAAGCTCAAGCACAGATTCAAATTCAGCACAAACCAATTTAACTCAAACAGATAGTTCTTTAAATACCTTTGGTTCTAGTGGGGCTTTAACTTCTCTTGCTTCAAGCATAAAAAGTGATATAACAGCTAATTTAAGTGTTGATAAGAGAGTGTAAAACCCTAAAATCCCCTAAGCAAAAGAATGAACTCTTTTGCTTAAAGCTTTAAAACTTCCTCCACAAACTCAAACCAAACACACTATCAGGTGCAGCAGAACTTCCTCCAAAATTAGCACTTACAGAAATGGCAGTATCTGCATTAATGCTATAAGTAGAGCCTAGACTTAAAGTAGGAATAGAACGCAGTTCAGAGTTTTGATAGCCATTAATCTTTTGTTCTGTTTGAAATCTTTGTTCTGCTCCTAAGTCTAAAGTGATTTTAGGGCTTAAGATAATAGATAAATCTCCACCCACATAGATACTATTTCCATATTCTATTTTAAAGATTTTAAATTGTCTTACTTGATTATAAGCAAAGCCTGTATAAATACTATATACCACAGGATCACTATATCCTCTTAAACTCACTTGCAAACTTTGTGATTTAAGATAAAAGTTTTTGGTTTGATTAATCGCTTTTTCTCTTTGGACTATTGCGGTTTGAAAGCTAAGTTGTGGTATTAAATCTGCAATACTATCAGCTGTATAAATAAAACCTAACCAAAGGCTATCAAAACCTATTCTATTTTTACTAGAATATTCATTTGTGAAAAAGTTTGTATATTCAGCTCTTGCATAACTCCCACCTCCTGAAACAAGTATATCAAATTGAGGTATTATCGTATAAATAAAAGTTTGATTTAAAAAGCCTTGCTTGGTGTCATTCCAAATGGTAGGATCTCCTCCTATTGAAAGATTAGGATAAAGAGAATACGAATTGGCATTGCCTGTGCTAAGTAATGAAAAGCTAGTAATGCTTCTTAAGCCTATTTGCTTTTTAAACAAATTGTCTATATTTAACTCATCGCTAGCAAAAACACAAGTGATTAAAACTATA
>NZ_QHLK01000041.1 GCF_006864455.1 Campylobacter sp. MIT 97-5078 | reverse complement strand
TTGCCATTTCTTTTTTTATATTTTCTTCGTTTTGTTTTCTAAAATCCTCAGTATATTGAGTTTGCTTAGCTTGAAGCTCAAGCCATTTTTCTTTAAATTCATCTATACTCATACTTGTATGATAAATCTTTATATATTCTTTTTCAAAATCATCGTTAATCCATTGCATAGAAGCTAGATTCTCATTTTTCCATTTATCAAGGGTATTAATTTCTGCTTGGCTCATTTGACCTTTTGAAATTTGATCCTGTATCGAGCCTTTAAACACAGGTATATCTTTTTTTAAATTCTCATAATACTCTTTATAAATTTGAAAACTTTTATTTATGCTATCTATTATTACACCTTTATAAGTTATTTTATCATTAGGATTTTTTGGATTTGTTATAACAATATCTGGCGAATGTTTGCTTGTGCTTGGTATATTTAGACTTGAGTATAGATTTGAACTAATGGAATTTATCATTTTTTTGCCCTTTATTTTAGAAAAATCAAATTATTGACTAAATCGACAAAAATTAAAGAATAATTGCTATCAAGTGAAAATAATCATTTAGCATACCAACCGCCAAGAGCATATTCCATACTTTCTTTATAGTTGTCTCTCAATTCTTTAATAACAATATTGTTTGATAGGTTGATAGAATTTGTTTTATAAAATGTTTTCTTTGTATTATCATATATACCCACCCCATATGTAAAATAGACAAATTTCTTTCCAAGACTCGATACACCTATATTTCTTTTTACCGTATATCCTATAGAATATAAAACTGGATCTCCACCAGCTTGTATTATATCTTGAAGTCTTTTTTGATTTTGCCAATAAGGTTTTTTAGTGTCATTAAATAAAAAACAAGAAGTAACATTAATGCCACAAACACCACTTTTAGAACTATCAAAATTTCCATTAGAATCATAAATGATTTCATCACCTTTTAAATTTCCAAAATTATATCCAGCGGCATCTCCATTCATAGTTACTCTAGCTATAGCACAAACTTCATCAACACCATTGCTTGAAAATGTAACCAAATACCCACCCTTAACCTCTTTCATCTCATCAAGGCTAAGAACTTTAACACCTTTAGAGTTGTCACTTAAGGCACCTTGAGTAACTTTAGCTAAAAAATCATCTGCTAAAGCTGAACTTACAAACAAAGAACCTAATGCTACAAGGCTAAGAATTTTCTTT
>NZ_QHLK01000040.1 GCF_006864455.1 Campylobacter sp. MIT 97-5078 | reverse complement strand
GGACTTGCTGTGATCCTTGCTGTTAGATCACCTTCTTCTACTATATGCACGGTTTGAACAGCTTGTTGGACGGCTTCTTGATCTTGATTTAAACCAATCTGCGTTTTTTGAATACTTTCGTTCATCGCCAAAGCCATTAAACCAAGCTCATCATGTGACCTTGGAGGAAGAGGCTTTGGCATGGTGTTTGTTTTATGATTGATATAATCAAAAAAACTAAGAAGCTGTTTAGAGATATTATTTATCCTCGAAACAACCGCTTTTCTTACATAAAATATCGTAAATACAGCCCCAATAAATAAACTCACAAGCACCATGAAAATAATCATTTGCCTCAAATCATAAACCGGTGCAAAAATAGACTTCTGTGGTGCAATAACAGCTGAAACCATATATCCTAATTCACCCAAGTCAAGAATTTTTATCCCAGCAAAAGTTGTCTTGCCTTGTATATTTTTATAACTTATAAGAGCGTCTTGTTTGTTTTTTACAGCATCTATGAAAGCAGCTACACTTGGATCAGTGTTAATTTCGGCAAAGGATTTGCCAATCACATCTTTATTTGGGTGAGCAATGATATTTGCTTGAGAACTTAGCAAAGCACGATAATCTTGATCAAAAACAGAAAATTGATCGGATAAAATGCTTTTAGATAAGGCTTTTTCATCGATAAACATTCCTACTACACCTATAACTTTATGGTTTTTATCAAACAAAGGATAATTTACACCAAAACCAAACTTACTTTCAGAATTTCCTATATTTTGCCAGCTTGGCTCGCCCATAGTTTCTTTTCCTGTTTGCAAAGCCTTTTGCACAGAATTAAAACGAGTGATCGCTTCATCAGCTTGCAAAATTTCAACTCCGCCTTTTTTATCCATCGTTGTATCAGTCACAAGTATCATAAATTCATTATTTGGCAGTCTATATTTACTGTCCATAATCTCGCCATTGAGTACACTTGTATCTTTGATATAAACATAGCCATAAACTGCATACGAAGTCGTATCAATCGCTAAATAAATTTGATCTTTAATGTGCTCTTGCAAATCCTGATTTTCAAGCAACATTTTTTCTATACTTTCATTAGAAAGCTTTACAACAGCGATAACTTCTTTCATATAGCTATCAACGATATTACCTACCCTTGCGGCGACATTAGCGATGAGTTTTTTAGACTCATTTTCTTGAATTTTTGCTGAATTATCTGTTAAAAGTATAGTCATTACGATCATACAGAGAGCAAAAACGGCAACAATAGAGGCACTTGCTTTAGCGCCCAAACTCATTTGGTTTAAGAACTTCATTATTTCTATCCTTTTTAAGTTAAGCTAAAATAAAAGCTTTTCAACAAAAGCTTTATAAATTTTTGATTATATCTTAAAAAGGCACTGGCGTGCAATACAAAAAAAAAAAA
>NZ_QHLK01000039.1 GCF_006864455.1 Campylobacter sp. MIT 97-5078 | reverse complement strand
AAAGAAAATTCTTAGCCTTGTAGCATTAGGTTCTTTGTTTGTAAGTTCAGCTTTAGCAGATGATTTTTTAGCTAAAGTTACTCAAGGTGCCTTAAGTGATAACTCTAAAGGTGTTAAAGTTCTTAGCCTTGATGAGATGAAAGAGGTTAAGGGTGGGTATTATATACTAGATACTAATTTTAATCAAGATAAACTAAATCTTACTTCTGAATTTTATCTTGTAGCAAATTTCCATCCAGGAGAAATAGATTACATTAAAAATTATATTCTTAAAGTTTCAAACGCTGAAAAAGGATTATGTGGGCTTGATATAGCAAGCTGTCCAAATCCTAGCGAGAGAAGACTTATAGATTACCTTGATATTACAAATCAATCTTATACTTTTTCTCCCGTATATATAGTAAAAAGACAAATTAAAAGATCTAGTTTAGGACAGCCATATGTTCTTTTCTCATACCAAGTTGGTGTAAGAGATGTAAATGGGCAATATTATAAATTTGATTCTACAACTTCTAACAGATTATTAAATTATAATATGATTATCAAAGAAATGACTCAAAAATATAAGTCTCAAATTGAAAGTGCAATGGGAGGTTATAATCCTAATGTTATGTAATTTGATTTTAATGATATTATAGAAATTTTATATTAGAAGAAAAAAACAGTGGTAAATGGCATATCAAATTTAAATCACAATTACACAAGCACCTTAAATTCTAAAAAAAATGAGAATTTAAATGGGGCAAATTCACGCACTACTCAAAATAAAGAAACGCAAGAAACAAACTCAATTTTAATCAGCGATAAAGCCAAAGCTACAAGTCAAATTTTAGGTTACGGCGTGGATAAAGACGGCTTTTTTACGAGCGATTTTAATGAGGCTGCAGGATTGCCAAAAGATTATAAAATCAATGCAAATTGGGTAAAGAATTTGGATCAAATTTTAACTACAACAAAGCTTAGTTCTAAAGCCTTGTATGATTATGTGGATTGGGCGAAAGAATTGGGTAATTTTTACAAAGAAAATTTGCAAAGTTTTGATAAATTTGGCGAAAATTTTAATAAAGAACACATTAATAAAGAATTTAATATTACCCTTAAAGATGATTTTACTAAAAATGATGTTTTACAAGAGCTTTTTGCAAACAAAGGGCTTAAGATGAAAGAGGCTAAAAACACTCTTTATGGTAAAATTAATGGCTTTGATAGCCATATAAAGCAAAAAGATATGGATGAATTTTATGCTTTTATGCAAAAAAATCAGCTCAAAGACCCTAACAAAATAGAAAAATCGTCTTTTAAAAATATCGTTTCTGATACTTGGATGGGGATTGATAGAGAAAGAAGCAAATTGCAAACTTATGTTTCTTATGCTGAGAGTTTTCATTTGGATAGTTCTTTGATACAAAAGGCTAAGAATTTTAAGGATGAATTTGATACGCTTATGAGTGAAGATTTAAGTTTAGATGAATTTAAAAATAAATATTTGGACTTTAAGCAAAGACACGATGAGTTTGCAAAGGAATTTGAAAGGGCTATGGGTGATAATTTGCTGGTTAAGCCTATCGATGAACCTTTTAAACCCATACAAGGTGAAAGTAAAAACAAAGAAACTTATAAAGATGACAATATAAGAAGTGAATTTTTAAAAAAACTCTTAGAAGATAAATTTAGCACA
>NZ_QHLK01000038.1 GCF_006864455.1 Campylobacter sp. MIT 97-5078 | reverse complement strand
TCAAATCAATGAAAGTGTAGCTCATATAGAAAGTGTGACTCAAGATAATGTTAAGATTGCTAATGATAGTTCAGTGATTTCTGATACGGTGAATGATATTGCAAGAAATATACTTGAAGATACTAGGAAGAAGAAGTTTTGATGAACCTTGATATATAGTTTGCGGAGTAAATCTGCAAACTATCTAAATCACTTTTCAAAATTTGTTTTTTATGCCAGTTTTTAACCTTAAAGAGACTTTTTGGCTGCGGCTTTACAAAACTACACACGCACTTTTAAAAATAAAAATAATCCTTGGTTTAATAAGTATTAAATCAAACTTCAGTTACAATGAAAAATGAATAAATCCAAACAATAAAAGGAGAATAAATGAAAAAAAACATAGTGTTTTTTGAAGCAAAAGGTGGAAGCGACAAGGGTCCTGATGGATACAGAAAAGATACCATGCCTATGGTCAATGCTCTTAAAGCAAAGGGTTGGAATGCTGAGGTGGTATTTTTTACTGATGAACTTTTACGCAATGAAAGCGAAAGAAACAAAATTTTTGAGCATGTTAAAAACACCGCTGATGGCTATGTATCAAGAGTAAATCCGGGCAATTTAAAAGAAGAAAAATTGTATTTTGATGTTTTAAGAAAGCTTTGTGATGCTGGACTTGTAGGCATGCCTCATCCTGATGCTATGATAGGATATGGAGCAAAAGATGCTTTAACTAAGCTTGCTGATACAAATTTGGTGCCAAGCGATACTTATGCGTATTATGACCCTGCTGAAGCAAAAAGAATAGGCGTAAATTTTAGCAGCAAACATGATTTTAAAAAAACCTTCCCTACGACTCTAGCAAAAGGAGAACGTGTTTTAAAACAAAACAGAGGCTCAACTGGAGAGGGAATTTGGCGTGTAAGGCTTGAAAATGCAAGTGATTATAACAAGGTAGCAAGCTTACCACTTGATACAAAGATTATTTGCACGGAAGCAAAAGATAATCACACAGAAGAACGCAAACTTGGTGAATTTATGGACTTTTGCGAGCATTATTTGGTAGGGGATAATGGCATGCTTGTAGATATGACTTTTTTACCGCGTATTAAAGAAGGTGAAATTCGCATTTTAATGCTTTATAAAACGCCTGTTTATGTGGTGCATAAAAAGCCAGCTGAGGGAGGAGATGCCTTTTCTGCTACGCTTTTTAGCGGGGCAAAATACCGCTATGATGAGCCAAAAGATTGGCAAACTTTAATAGATTGGTTTCTAGCCCAGCTTCCACAAATTCGCTCTAAGCTTGGAAATTATGATCTACCACTTATCTGGACAGCTGATTTCATCCTTGATACTGATGAAAATGGCAAGGATAAATATGTGCTTGGCGAGATAAATTGTTCTTGCGTTGGCTTTACAAGTCCGGCCGAGTTTATGGAAAAAATCGCTCTTATGGTAGGCGATACTATCATTGATATCGTAAGCGAGAAAAAAGCGTGATTTTAAACCAGCTTTAAAGCTATATAAGCTTAATACTATTGCATTTTATCTAAAGATCGACAAGGAAAAAACTTGTTGATCTTCTTTTAAATTCAAAATAAGATTAAAATTTATGTAAAATTTAAGTAAATTTTGCTATGATCCTAATTGCCCTTTTTTAGACCTGTGCAATACTATCTTAAAGTACCGCTTCAGGGTGGGAACACAGCAGAGCAACTT
>NZ_QHLK01000037.1 GCF_006864455.1 Campylobacter sp. MIT 97-5078 | reverse complement strand
ATTTAGCTTTTGCTTCTTTATACATTGCATCAAAAAGATCACAAAAATGCCAGGAGTCAAGGCATTTTGGATTATGTTTTGCTACGTCTCGTTCCTTATCAAAATGAGCTTTAAAAAAATCAAGCCTTTCTTCATCATCTTTAAGGTATTCTAAAATCTCTTCTTCTGTTACAAGAATTTTTTCTATCCTTAAAGCTTCATTTTCAAGCTCTTTTACATAGTGTTTAAGATAGTTTTTACTTGCTTCATAAAGCTTTTCATGAGTTTTAAGTTCTTGATATTCATCTTCTTTCATGATAATACAAATTTGGGATTTATCAATAATGATATTTTGCTCAAGCATTTCAAAACTTATATCTTTTAAATCCTCTTGCAATACACCCTGTGCGTCATAAAAATGGACACGAAGTCCTATTTTAAGTTCAAATCCGCCTCTAACCTGCAAAGAATGCAAATCCATATGATTTTCTTTATCCGGATCAAAAACATTTTTCAAATCTGCCCTGTGAGCATAAAGCGTGGTAGGTAGATGAGCTAAAGCTCCTTGGTTTTTATTCATGCGTTGCTTGAAAAAAATTTCATCTTCTATAGCTTTTAAACCAAGCTTTTTACTTAAATTTTGCCAAGTTTCATAGGCTTTATCAAAACTTAAATCAGCAAAATCAATGCAGATAATTTCGCTAATATATTCTTTTTGGTTTTCTAAGTACTCAAGCATTGAGTTAAATTCCCATACGATCCATAAAGTCTTTCCATAAATACCCAAAACACTTGGATATTCATCATTAATGTTTTCATTCGAACAAAATAATGGCTTTGGTAATAACTCTTTTGGTTTGCAAGACAAATTGAATCTTTTCATAAAAGATGAGATATTTTGAGAATATTTACCAGAAATATGATTGATGGCGTGTTTTAATTTTGACACAGGATCCCTTGATATAAATATAAAAGGGGTTTTTTTATCAAGCAAAGCTCTCATCTTCTCATCAAGATGAACAATAATAAGTATAAAATCAACTCTGGGATTTTCTTGATATTTGATTAAATTATCTATATATTTTTGTTTGAAATTCCACCACGTAAAGAGCATTTGAGGTGTTTCAGATTTTCTTAAAGCAGTGCCAAAAAATATCGAAGCTGAGCTACCTAAATGATGCCAAATAAACTTATAACAATGTGGAAAAGGGATATTAAAAAGCCAAGCGATATGGGGATCTATACTTAGGTAATCAATCTTTTTAGGATTTAAAAGTGGAGGATAAGGATGCTTTTTATCAAGATATTTTTGTTTATATTCTTGAGAATTAATCCACGCAAGAATTTCTTCTTTTTTTGCATCAAAAAAACTAAAAGCCTTTTGATCAAACTCTTTAAAATTAATCTTGAGTTCAATCTTAACATGTTTATAAAATTCCACTTCAGCTTTAATCTTTGAAATTTGAGCAAAAAATTTGAAGTATCCAAATTTTAAAAAACTTTTATCCGCTTGTATCAAGGCATTACCATATAAAAATGCTGCGTGTCTTTTAACGCTAAAGCTTTGCTGATAATCGTCAAGCTGCTCTAGTTTTGGTTTTTTAAGATGAGGAAAAGCTATGATAAATTTTTTGTAAAGCGAAAGTTCTTTTTTATAAGCTTTTTTAAGCTTATAAAGCGAGAAAAGCAAATTTAAAAAAAGATTAATTTGTCTTAGAGGCGACCCCCCCCCCCCGACTAGATTATGATATTCTAAGAGTTTAAGTCCAAGCTTATAAGAAAGTGAATTTTTAACTCTATCAACTGCATTCATTGTGTCTCCAATTTTAAACAAAAAAACCCTTCTCCAGATGGCTGCGGCACATAATAAATCAAAGTTGCTCTGCTGTGTTCCCACCCTGAAGCGGTACTTTAAGATAGTATTGCACAGGTCTAAAAAAGGGCAATTAGGATCATAGCAAAATTTACTTAAA
>NZ_QHLK01000036.1 GCF_006864455.1 Campylobacter sp. MIT 97-5078 | reverse complement strand
TTTGTTTAATTTATAGTTTTATTGACATTTATAAAGACTAAAGTCTTTTCTATCAATCTTTAAAATCTAAACAAGGACTGATTGAGATTTACTACTTAATGTAGTGTATAAGCTTCGTGAAAAACTTATATATAATGACTTATAATTAATGAAAACTATAAGTTGTACTCTAGAAAGGAGGTGATCCAACCGCAGGTTCTCCTACGGTTACCTTGTTACGACTTCACCCCAGTCGCTGATTCCACTGTGGAGAGTAACCAGTTTAGTATCCCCTCTTCGAGTGAAATCAACTCCCATGGTGTGACGGGCGGTGAGTACAAGACCCGGGAACGTATTCACCGTAGCATGGCTGATCTACGATTACTAGCGATTCCGGCTTCATGCTCTCGAGTTGCAGAGAGCAATCCGAACTAAGACATATTTTATAGATTTGCTCCAGCTCACGCTATTGCGTCTCATTGTATATGCCATTGTAGCACGTGTGTCGCCCTGGGCATAAGGGCCATGATGACTTGACGTCGTCCACACCTTCCTCCTCCTTACGAAGGCAGTCTATTTAGAGTGCTCAGCCGAACTGTTAGCAACTAAATACGTGGGTTGCGCTCGTTGCGGGACTTAACCCAACATCTCACGACACGAGCTGACGACAGCCGTGCAGCACCTGTCTCTAAGTTCTAGCAAGCTAGCACTCTCGTATCTCTACAAGATTCTTAGGATATCAAGCCCAGGTAAGGTTCTTCGCGTATCATCGAATTAAACCACATGCTCCACCGCTTGTGCGGGTCCCCGTCTATTCCTTTGAGTTTTAATCTTGCGACCGTACTCCCCAGGCGGTATGCTTAATGCGTTAGCTGCATTACTGAGATGACTAGCATCCCAACAACTAGCATACATCGTTTAGGGCGTGGACTACCAGGGTATCTAATCCTGTTTGCTCCCCACGCTTTCGCGCCTTAGCGTCAGTTGAGTTCCAGCAGATCGCCTTCGCAATGGGTATTCTTGGTAATATCTACGGATTTTACCCCTACACTACCAATTCCATCTGCCTCTCCCTCACTCTAGACTATCAGTTTCCCAAGCAGTTTAGGAGTTAAGCTCCTAGATTTCACAAGAGACTTGATAGTCCGCCTACGCGCCCTTTACGCCCAGTGATTCCGAGTAACGCTTGCACCCTCCGTATTACCGCGGCTGCTGGCACGGAGTTAGCCGGTGCTTATTCCTTAGGTACCGTCAGAATTCTTCCCTAAGAAAAGGAGTTTACGCTCCGAAAAGTGTCATCCTCCACGCGACGTTGCTGCGTCAGGCTTTCGCCCATTGCGCAATATTCCCTACTGCTGCCTCCCGTAGGAGTTTGGACCGTGTCTCAGTTCCAATGTGACTGATCATCCTCTCAGACCAGTTAAGCGTCATAGCCTTGGTAAGCCATTACCTCACCAACTAGCTGATACTATATAGTCTCATCCTTTGCCGAAAAACTTTCCCTACTTAACTTGTGTGAAGTAGGAGTATGGGGTATTAGCACTCATTTCTAAGTGTTGTCCCCCAGCAAAGGGCAGATTAACTATACCTTACTCACCCGTGCGCCACTAATCCACTTTTAGCAAGCTAAAAGCTTCATCGTTCGACTTGCATGTATTAGGCACGCCGCCAGCGTTCACTCTGAGCCAGGATCAAACTCTCCATTAAAAAAATGTAAAGTTTAATCTTTTTCTTCAAAGAAAAAGTTCAAAAAGAGTTAAATTACTTCAAAGACTCTTGATGTTTTTAAAAAGATTTTATATGATAACTCATACCTAAATCTTTTCTGGCTCAATCGATCACTTATTTAGATTTCAAAGATTGACTATTAAGATTTGAAAATAACACTATTAGATTTAAAGAACAATAAAACTCAAAACATAATTTTATAAACATTTCATCAAAATTAAAAAATATTAAATAATGAAAAGTTTTAAAACCCTTGAGAGTTCCTTTTAAAAGAAGTTTTTTAAGACTTCATTTCAAGTTTTAGGCTTGAAAATTAAAAAAAGGAAATGAAATTATATACAAATAAGCTTAAAGTTTTATTAAATTGTTTGGGTTTGGGGAGGTTAATATTTTTAAATTTCAATAAAGTATGGCTTGTAAAGCA
>NZ_QHLK01000035.1 GCF_006864455.1 Campylobacter sp. MIT 97-5078 | reverse complement strand
AAACCAGCCAGATACAAAATCCCCCGCTTCTCCTTTTAAAACAAGATGACCATTTTCGTCTTTGCTAAAATCATTAGAGCTGAATTTTGATTGAAGTTTATTTAAATTCTCATCACTGATTTTAAGGGTAATATTTTGTCCGCTAATTTTATCTGTAAATGAAATTTCTTGTGTAAGATTAGAAGAAGCGATACTTTCATTACTCACTTTAAGTGGTATAGTGATAGTGCTTTGTTTTAAAGGCGTATTATCATCAACTTTTAAAGCAGAATAAATCGTGTTATTTCTTACCCGATCTATGCCACTAAAAGTAGTTTTATCAGTGAAATGCAAATAATGCCATCCTGATCTAATCATAAACCTTCCTTATCTAAATCTTACAATTTAAATCGACAGAAAATTAAAAGGGTTTATATTTAATAATAGCGAATTCAATCAAAAGAAAATGCTTAAGCATTTTCTTTTGATTTTAAAATAGGAATATAAGATTGTTTAACATCCATAATTTTGACAAAAAGCATTAGAGTAAATTGCTTGCTTGCTTCCTGGATTTTTATTTGCATTGATATTGTTTCTAATTGGCATTTCAATAAATGTATAAGCATACCAATTTGCACTACCAATTTTCCATCCACCCTTAACCTCTTTCATCTCATCAAGGCTAAGAACTTTAACACCTTTAGAGTTATCACTCACTGCACCTTTTGTTACAAGAGCAAGAACATCAACATCTTGTGCATTTAATGCACCAACAAGCCCAAAAGTAAGAGCTAAACTTAAAAGACTTTTTTTCATTGCAACTCCTTTATTTTTGGATTTATAATCTACAATCTTAGCATATTTTTTTCATTTCTTCTCCTTTTTAAATTTAAATCTTCATATTCTTAAGCTCTTATATCTATACCCTTTATATTATTTAAACCCATTTGAGAAATAATCTTTCTAAAATTATCATTACTTGTATCATCATCACTTGTTTTCATACCAAAAAGAATTTTTAACTCTTCACTTGTGCTAAATTTATCTTCTAAGAGTTTTTTTAAAAATTCACTTCTTATATTGTCATCTTTATAAGTTTCTTTGTTTTTACTTTCACCTTGTATGGGTTTGAAAGGTTTTGTTTCACTCTTAATTACATTGATAGCTTTATTACTTCTTAAGGAGTTAAATATAGAGCTGAAATTAAATTCTGTATTTTGATTTTCCATTTGTGCTTCATTACTCTTAGCTTTCATTTTAAGCCATTCTTGTTTAAACTCATCTACATTAGTGAATTTATCTGTTAGAGTAAGTAGATTGATTAAGTCTTTGCCTATATCTCCTGTTATACTATAAGAGATAGGATTGTTTTCCATAAAATCTGCTAATTCTTTTCTTTGTCCTACACTAAAATTATCATCAAGTCCTGCTAATTTACCTGAAATGGTTGTCTCTCCTCGAAAAAAGTGTATATTTTGACTTCCTGCAAAAAATGCCATTAAAATACCGCCTTTAGATATGGTATCCGCATTTTTATACATATTTTCGCCTATATTAAATTTCCTACTTGGTTCGAAAATATCTGCATTCTTATCAATAAAATCTACACTCAATTTATTTAAACTAGGAAAACTTAAACCATTTTTTAAGACATTATAAGCACTTTCTTCATTTCTTGCACTTGTTGCACTGATATATTCTTCTTTAGTATAAGTTTTTGTTACTCTTAAGGTTTGCTCATTCCATTGAAACCATTGTGGAATATTGCTTATATCCTCTTGGGTAAAATTTCCCTCCACTTTGGGTGCAAGTTGTGAGAAAACTTGATAAGCTCTACCCAAACTTTTGGCAATGTCTATGTTTGTAAAAGCCCCTGAATTTGTAGTAAGGTAATTTACTAAATTTTCCATTCCCTTAGCATAAATCTTATAATCTTGTGGCAATCCTGCTACTTCATTAAAATCACTTGTAAAAAAGCCCTCTTTATCTACACCATAGCCTAGAATTTGATTTAGAGCTTGTGACTTATCTCTAACTAAATTTGAAGTATTGTTTATATCTTTTGTGTTATTTGTTTGCTTTGATGATAGAATAGTGTTATTATTAACTTGATTTGAAGTGTTAGTCGAATTTGTTTCTTTTGTATTATCTGAAATTTTGGCTTTAGAATTTTCATTGTTTAAAGCACTTAGGTAATTATAACCCGAGTAGGAATTTACACTATTTATCATTTTTCTGCCCTTTTAAATTAATTAATGCTTTACAATTAAATCGGCAGAAATAATGAAAAGGTTATGCCCATTAATAAATACGCAATCGACCAAAATTTCTATCAAATTGATCTTTGTATTTAATACTTAGTTGTCTAACAATTAGGTTAGTATTTAAAACTTGACTAGATAATTTGAAAATTTGCCCATTAGGACTTAACATAACTGCTGAATAAGTGAAATAATTATAGCGTTGTCCGCTTCCATTAACAGCCAAATTATTTTCAGCCATAAAACCTAAATAATACCTAGAATTTATAGGATCTTTTTCTAAAGTAGCAGTTTTCCAAGCTGTTTCTTCTCCAGGCGTAAGAGTTCCAGTCTTTGCACCAACTCTATGGTTTGCAATCGCAAGACAAGCATCATCAAAACACATAGTATATACAGGATACGAACCACCCTTAACCTCTTTCATCTCATCAAGGCTAAGAACTTTAACACCTTTAGAGTTATCACTCACTGCACCTTTTGTTACAAGAGCAAGAACATCAACA
>NZ_QHLK01000034.1 GCF_006864455.1 Campylobacter sp. MIT 97-5078 | reverse complement strand
TTTCTTAAAGTATCAAGCACATCAACCTCAGTAGCTTTTTTGGCTGGATAATACGAGCTTAAAGCCACGATTAAACCTGCTCCTATAAGCGTAAGCGTAAAATCAATCATGCTTAAATCAAGTGGCAATTTACTTGAGCCATACACATCAGCTGGCAAAGAGATAATATCAAAATTTCCAAGCACCCACATTGCTATAAAAGCAAGCACTACTCCAGCACAAATGCCTCCACCACCTATGAGTGAGCCAAGGGCAAAAAAGGCTTTTTTGATCTCTTGTTTACTCGTGCCAAGTGCGAGTAAAAGGGCAATTTCACTGCGACGGTTCATCACAATCATGAGTAAAGATGAGATAATATTTAAGCTTGCAACAAGGATAATAAGCATTAAAACTGTGAATAAAGCCCTTTTTTCAAGCTCCAAAGCAGAAAATAAATTCGCATTTTGCTCCCACCAGCCAAAGACTGCAAATTCATCTCCTAAAAAAGCTTTTAAACGTTCTAAGTCCTTAAAGGCATCATTTGAATACACATGCACGCCCTCATACACGCCACTAGGCACATTTAAAAGCTTACGCACGGCCTCAATATCTGCAAACATATAGGCTTTATCATAGAGCAAAAGTCCAGAGCTAAAGCTGTATTTAACATCAAAACGTTTGGTTTGAGGGATTAAGGCTAAGCCACTTGGATTAAGATTTGAAAAGATGAGAGGAAGTTTATCATTTCTTTTAAGGTGAAATTCATCGATTAAAGCCGAGCCAGCCAGTAGATCAAAGCCTTTTAACTCCTCATCTTTTAAGGCTTCAGCCACAACCTTGTTAATCTTTTTTTCATCTTGGGAATTGACACCAAAAACTATACCGCCTTCAAAGCGATTATCACCCCTTGCAATAACTTGCGTGCTCAAATAGGGGCTAAAGCTAAGCTCTTCAAATTCATTTTGAAGCTTGAGAATCAAGGTATCATCAACTTGAGTATAAAAGCGAGGCAATATAGTCAGCGGATAATTCATCACAAAAAAACGTTCTTTAAAGTCTTTATCAAAGCCATTCATGATAGCCATAGCCACAAGTAAAACGCAAATGCCCACACACACGCCTAAAAAGGCTAAGAGCATACACAGCATGATAAAGGGCTGATCCTTATCAAAGCGGAGGTATTTTAAAAGTAGGTATTTTGGTATGCTTTTTATGCTTTTTTTCAAGCTAAAACCCCTTTTTTAGGACCGCTTTTACCATGGCATTCTTTGTATTTTTTACCACTTCCACAAGGACAAGGGCTATTGCGTGGCACTTTTTTAAACTCAGCTTCGCCCAAGCTATCTTCATTTGCTCCTATTTCAACTGAATTTTGCAAAAGCTTTTCATTTTCTTCTTGAGCCTTTTGCTCCAAACTTTCAGAAGCATTAAAAACCACATTAAACAAAGCCTTTGTGCTATCAAGTTTGATACGTTCAACAAGCTCTAAGAAAAGATTATAGCTTTCTTTTTTATACTCTACAAGTGGATCTTTTTGATTGTATCCTCTTAGTCCTATGCCAGTTTTGAGTATATCCATTTGATATAAATGCTCACGCCACGCATTATCAAGCACTTGAAGGTATAAAATTCGCTCCACTCGCTTTTTATCTGTTTCATTTAAAAAGCTCATTTTTTGCTCATAATGCTTTTTGAGTATTTCATAAAGTTTTTCATTTATATCAGCCTCACCAAGCCCTTTTAATTCGGCTCCATTAAGCTCGACATTACATTCAAATAAAAGTCTTTGTTTTAAATTTAAAAGATCGCTATCATTTTGTTCGCTTAAGAAAAAATCACTCAAAAGATGATGGTTTAATTCGCTTATATTTTGATCAATTTTTATGCTTAGATCATAATTTTCATCTAAAAGTTCATTCCTATAGCGGTATATGTTTTTTCTTTGCTCGTTTGCTACATCATCGTATTCTAAAAGGTGCTTTCTGTTTTCAAAATGCAAACTTTCAACCTTTTTTTGAGCATTTTCAACTGCTCTTGTAACTATGCCACTTTCTATACTTTCGCCTTCTTTAATCCCTAGTCTTTCCATAATGCCTTTGATTCTATCGCCTCCAAAAATTCTTAGCAGATTGTCTTCTAAGCTAAGATAAAAACGACTCATGCCCGGATCACCTTGTCTTCCAGCACGTCCTCTTAATTGATTATCAATTCTTCTACTTTCATGTCTTTCTGTGCCTATGATATAAAGTCCGCCTAAAGCCCTTACCTCATCATCTATCTTTATATCCACGCCTCGCCCTGCCATGTTTGTGGCTATAGTTACGGCTGATTTTTTGCCAGCATCAGCTATAATTAAGGCTTCTTGCTCATGGTTTTTAGCATTTAAGACATGATGAGGGATTTTTTCTTTTTTGAGCATTTCATGAAAAACCTCACTTCTTTCAATGCTTGCAGTTCCAACCAAAACCGGCTGTCCTTTAGCATTTGCCTTTTTGATCTCCTCAAGAACCGCTTTGAATTTTTCATTTTGACTTTTGTAGATAAGATCGTGCTTATCCTGACGTTTGATAGGGATATTAGTAGGAATTGAAATCACATCAAGACTATAAATTTGGCTAAATTCAGTTGCTTCAGTTTGAGCTGTCCCTGTCATGCCGGCTAATTTTTTATACATTCTAAAATAATTTTGAAAGGTAATATCAGCTAAAGTTTGGCTTTCTTCTTGAATTTTTACCCCCTCTTTAGCTTCCAAAGCCTGGTGAAGCCCATCACTAAATCGTCTGCCTTCACTTAAACGACCTGTAAATTCATCAACGATGATAACTTCTTTATTACGCACCACATA
>NZ_QHLK01000033.1 GCF_006864455.1 Campylobacter sp. MIT 97-5078 | reverse complement strand
TTGCGCCTGGAAGTGGGGATTTGGCTGCAAATTTAGCCCTTGATGCTCGCTTTATCTATACTATCGATCCTTCCATTGTCTCACTAGAAATATCAAAACTTGGCAACGCAAAACACATACAAGGCTTTTTTGAAGCCCAAACAATAAAACCTATACTCAAGCATAAGGTTGATTGTGTGGTTTTTAGGCATTTACTTGAGCATATTTATACGCCAGCTTTATTTTTAAAAGAAGTGGTTGATCTGCTTGAAGAAGATGGACTTATCTATGTTGAAGTGCCTAATATTGATGAATTTATAGACAACAAACGCTTTTATGAAATTTTTAATGATCATTGTGGGTATTATCAAAAAAGTGTGCTTATAAATCATCTTTCAAAGCTTCATTGTGAGCTTGTAGATGAGCTATTTTTATATGAAAATCAACACATGGGCTTATTTTTTAAAAAGAAAAAAGCCACAAAACAAAGCTATCTTACTCCTCGCTTTTATGATTTTAAAAAAGACTTTGATGAAGCGATCACTAAGCTTAATGATGAGCTTAAAGCATATTCAAACATAGCTATATACGGAGCTGGAGCACATGCAAACTCTTTTCTTTGCTTTCTTAGTAAGCAAAATTTAGCCAATATTCAACTTTGTTTTGATTTAGATAATCGAAAACAAGGCAAGTTTTTACAGCACTCAAACATAGCTATCAAAGAACCAACTTTAGAGCATTTGCAAAATATCAAAGCCATCATCATCGCTGCTCCACTTTATGAAGAAGAAATATACAAATTCTTAGTGAGCTTAGGCTTTAAGGGAAAGATTATCAAAACGAGGATAAATTAAATAAGCTTCCAAGTCATCTATAAGTATTATTTAAGTCGTTAAAATTTGAGCCAGCTTTTTATTTTTTTTGTTTTAATATAAATTGCCCTATTGTCAAAATTTCCATTTCTAAGCTCTTGGCAAAGTTTTGAAAGCTTATTTATCATCATTATTTAGTAATTTAAAAAAACACTTGTCTTGTTGTATTTAAAAAAATGAAACTTAAAAATCACTTCATAAAATACAATATAAGAGAATATATGCAATTTTTGAGAATTATAGTAACACTATAAAGAGAGTATTCTTACTTTTTATTTTTAAATCACTTTAATTTAATTTCCTTTTATACATTTTTTGTTAGCATTGTTTAAATTAAAAATCTTCAAGGAGTTCATTATGGAAACTTTAAGCCGAAGTTTAAATGAAAATAAACCTCCCTTACTAACAAGAATATTAAAAAGTCTTGGATTTTGGGTTATATTAGGGATTGTTGCAGGAGTTTTGTTAGGGTGTTATGACAAAGAATTAGCAAATGCAAGCAAACCAGGGGTTGATTATTTCATATCAGCTTTAAAAGTTTTAATAGGACCTATTATTTTTGTTACTATAGTTTTAGGTATCATCAGCCTTGAAAGTTTAAAAAAGGTTGGAAGTATAGGAGTTAAAGCTGTTATTTATTTTGAAATAGTTAGCACACTTGCTTTAGCTCTTGGAATTTTTATGGCAAATATCATGCAACCTGGACATGGGATGAATTTAGATCCTAGTAAAGTTGATAGCAAAAGCGTTGAAAAATATATAGCACAAACCACTGAGGTAAGTGCAGGTTCTGAAATCATGCATATTTTAAAAGATGCTGTTCCAACAGATATTATCAGCCCTTTTACCGATGGTAAAACTATACAGGTTTTAGTTATAGCTATCATCACAGCCTTAGTCATATCTTTAATGAGAGACGAAGACAAACAAGCTATACAAAGAACTTTAGAAGTCATACAAAATTTTGTTTTTAAAATTTTACAAATTATTATGTATTTTAGTCCTATAGCTGCATTTTCAGCTATGGCGGTTTTAATTGCTAATTTTGGGTTAAGCTCCTTAATTAACTTAGGATATTTACTCTTTGTTATGCTCATTTCTTGTTTGATTTTTATTTTTGGAATTTTAGGCTTGATTTGCTATTTTGCAAAAGTCAATATTTTTAAATTTATGCGTTTTATATCAAGAGAAGTTTTAATAGTATTTGCTACAAGCTCTAGTGAATCAGCTCTTGCTCCTTTAATGAGAAAACTTGAAAAAGCAGGTTTATCAAGAGCAACGGTGGGACTTATCTTACCAACTGGCTATAGTTTTAATCTTGATTGCACAAATATTTATTTAGCTATGAGTTTAATTTTTCTAGTGCAAGCCTTTGGTGTGAATTTAAGCTTGACTCATGAAATTAGTATTTTAATTGTATTAATGATAGCCTCTAAAGGAGCTGTAGGGGTTACAGGATCTGGTTTTATAGTGCTTGGAAGCACTCTTGCAGCACTAGGTGGAATGCAAATAACTGAAGCAAATAATGGCATGGGAGCAACCCTAGCACAAGTGCTTCCCGTAGCTGCTATAAGTGTTTTACTTGGAGTGGATAAGTTTATGTCTGAAATGAGGGCTGTTGGAAATTTATGTGGCAATTCAGTAGCAGCCTTAATAGTTGGTATATGGGATAAACAAATAGATTGGGAAAAATTCCGCTATGCCATAGAACATCCTGAAGAATTTAAAAACGCTGGTATGTATTAATTAATGCGATCCTTGCAAGAAGTCATAACGATTGACTTCTTGCAAGGCATTACTTCTCTTTTTAAGTTGCTTAAAAAATCTTTCATTAAAATTAAAGCTAAAACTCAATTTGATTGTAGTGAAATTGCGATGTATTAAATTTAAGTTAAAAACACTATAAGGAGAATAAGAAATTTGATAATTTGTTTTTTTCATTATCTTTAACTTAGCCCAAAAATAAAATTGGTTTTGAATATTTCCTTCGCTTTGAGTTTCATTACTCACCTTCTAATGCTCTTTTTGTTTGTCTATAAATTCATTAATTCCTAGCGAAGTTATAAACCCAGAACCAATTTTTACAATAACTTTCTTTTAAACTATCTCTTGTTTTTTTGATATTCTATAAAAGCATCAATCATGCTAATTTAAAGAGTAAAAAGTAAATTTACTCGTTTCTTAAAGTATCAAGCACATCAACCTCAGTAGCTTTTTTGGCTGGATAATACGAGCTTAAAGCCACGATTAAACCTGCTCCTATAAGCGTAAGCGTA
>NZ_QHLK01000032.1 GCF_006864455.1 Campylobacter sp. MIT 97-5078 | reverse complement strand
TTGAAAACAAAAGAGCTGCCAAAGAAAGAGTAGGCACAAATGATACATCTAAGTGATGATGAATATCTAGACCTTTTATGTTTAAAAAATGGGCTTTATGATCCTCTTGATCGCTTTATGTGTGAAGATGAGTTTAAGAATGTTTTAATGGATTTTAGACTTTTGAATAAGAGCGTTTTTACTATGCCTATTTTCTTAAAAGCGGATTCAAATTTTAAATTGGGGCAGATCAAAAGCCTTATTTATAAAGGGAAAAAAATCGCTTCGATTAAAATTACCTCTGTATATAAAATCACAAAAGAACAAATTTGTGAATTGTATGTTTGTAAAAACGAAACTCATCCGGGTATTAAAAAAGAGTTTGAAAAAGGTTTTTGGCGATGTGGAGGTGAACTTGTATCTTTTGAGCAAATTTTGTTAGAAAATTTTCTTTATAAAAATTGTATTAAAGAAGAGTTTCAAAAGCTTGATAAAGACATTCAAACAATTTGTGGTTTTCAAACAAGAAACGCTATACACAAGGCTCACGAACATTTGCAACGAACGGCTTTAGAGTTTTGTGATGCTTTATTTATCAATCCTTTAACAGGTTATAAAAAAAGCGGTGATTTTACTAACGAAGCTGTTTTTAAAGCCTATGAAACAATGCTTTTAAAATTTTATCCTAAAAAACGAGTGCTTTTAAAACCCTTGCAAACTGCTATGCGTTATGCTGGTCCTAAAGAGGCGATCTTTCATGCTATCATAAGAAGAAATTTAGGTTGTACTCATTTTATCATAGGAAGAGATCATGCTGGAGTAGGTGATTTTTACGAAAAATACGCCGCACAAGACTTTGCAAAGCATTTTAAAGATGATCTTGGCATACACATACTTGCCTTAAAGGAGCCATATTATTGTAAAGTTTGTGAGCAGATTACAAGTGAAAAGTCTTGTTCACATACCGAGAAAGATAAAATCTATATTAGTGCTACAAATATACGAAAAAGTCTTTTAAGTAAAGAAATTCCAAGCGAAAAGATCATACGAAAAGAAATTTCTTCTGAGCTTTTAAAGCTTGAAAATATCTTTATATAAGGAAAAACTATGAAATTTATACTCACAACAGGTCCTAGTCTTGGTGGTAAAATCCCAATTCATCAGATTCATCAAGAAAGCTTTATCTACCGTATTAACGGAGCTCATGGAGATATACAAAGTATAAAATTTCAAGTCAAAGTCTTAAAAGCTCAAGAAAGTAAAGCTAAAATTTTACTTGATCTACCCGGCAATAAGGTCAGAACATCAAATTTAACACAAGGCATTAAACTTGAAAAAGGTAAGGAATTTCACATAAAAAGTGAGAATTTTAATTACACTAATTTTTACAAACACCTTAAAAAAGGTATGCAAATTCATGCCAACGATAGTGTATTTTTGTTTGAGGTGCTTGATTCAAACAAGGAGCAAATTACTTTTTTAAGTCATTCTAGCGGAGAGCTTTTAAATAACAAGGGTATGCATACAAGAGGACTTGATGATCTTCCTTTTTTGTTTGAAAAAGATAAAGAGCTTATTGCTTTGGCTAATGAGTTAAAGCTTGATTTTGTAGGTGCTTCTTTTGTAAGAAGTGCTGATAATGTCAAAGAACTTACAAATTTAACAAAAGCTCAAATTATTTGTAAAGTTGAAACTATAAAAGCTGTAGAAAACTTAAGTGAAATTTTACCTTTAATTGAATATTTGCTGATTGATAGAGGGGATTTAAGCACAGAAGTGGGGATAGAAAATGTGCCTAAATTTCAAAGACATATTATAGAGCTTGCGAATTTTCATCATAAAAAAGTTTTTCTTGCCACTCAAATTTTAAAAAATATGCAAGTTAATCCTGTGCCAACCATAGCTGAGATTGATGATTTATACACCATCTTTAAAAGTGGTGTGTATGGAGTGCAATTAAGCGAAGAAAGTGCTGTGGGAGAGTATGTGAAAGAATGTATAGAGATTCTTGATCTCATGCAACAAAGCATAAAAAATGAAAAAATTATTTAAATTTAATTAAAAAAAAGGAGAGAAAATGAAACTTGAAGTTTTAAGTGCAAGTGAGCTTAATAGCACTATATTAGCTCTTTTTATCTTACTTTTTAGTGCCTTTGTTTGTGGAAGATTATTTGAAGCTATAAAAGCACCAAAGGTTATAGGCGAAATATTTGGTGGCTTTATTCTAGGAGCAAGCGGGCTTTATTATTTTATGCCAGAACTAGCCTTAGGCTTGTTTAAAAGCTATGAGCAAGAAGGCAAGGTTTTAAATATCTTTTATCATTTAGGGCTTATATTTTTAATGTTCGTTGCTGGCTTTAACACTCGTTTAAACTATGAAAAAGCGAATTTAAAGATCATTTCTTATTTGTTTGTAGGAGCTACTTTTTTGCCTATATTAGCGGGTTATTTTTTTATAGACTTTTTTAAAGAAGCATATTTGGGTGCAGCAAATGATGAATTTTCGTTTGCTCTTGTATTCTTAATTGCCATTGCAGTAACTTCTATACCAGTAATTTCAAAGATATTTTTTGATTTAGGGCTTATTAAAACGCGTTTTGCAAGCATTGTTTTAAGCACCTCTACGATACAAGATTTGTTTTTGTGGATTGTGCTAAATGTAGCTATAAATTCAGCACTTAACAAAGAATTTAGCTTTTTGAGCAATGTTATAACTGTGTTTTTGACTATATTCTTGTTTTTTGGTATCCAATTTATCGTAAAATTTTTATCTCAATTTAAGTTTAAAATTAGACACGATGATTTTATAATCCTTAGCATTAGTGCTTTATTTTTAGTAATCTTTCTTTTAAGTCTAGCACACATTAATCCTATGTATAGTGCTTTTTTGATGGGCTTTTTGGTGAAAAATTTATCTACTTCGTTTAATATAAAAAGTGTAAGTGATTTTTCTTTTTCTTTCTTTATACCGGTGTATTTTGCTCTCATTGGTATTCAGCTTAATATCGTCAATGACTTTTCTTTCACATATTTTTTACTCTTTTGCTTACTTGCTTGTGTATTTGAATTTGTAGGTTGTTATATTATGCTTTTGAGTTTAAAGATGTCAAATTTAGCACGTCTTAGTTTTTCTGTAAGTATGAATGCAAGGGGCGGTCCGGGCATAGTTTTAGCAAGTGTAGCATATTATTATAAGATCATCAATGTTAATTTTTTTACAAGTCTCATTTTAACCACACTTTTATCTTCAATGATAGCAGGCTATTTCTTACGTTTTGTTAAGGCAAAAAATATCAAATGTTTTGAAGAATTGTAATTTTATCTTGACCCTTTTTGTGGTCAAGATAATTATTCTTAACTTTGATCTTTTTCAATTTTTATTTTAACTTAGCAT
>NZ_QHLK01000031.1 GCF_006864455.1 Campylobacter sp. MIT 97-5078 | reverse complement strand
TTTTTCTCTAATCTCATCAAGGGTAAGTTCAAAAAGATTCTCATCCATTGGTCCAATTGGGATAGTTTTGTTTTTAATGCCGTCAAGTCCAGCCATAAGTAAATTTTTATCAACAATCAAGAACTTGTCATCTTAGAACCAGACTTAGAACAAGCTATCATAAGCACGCTTGATAAGGTGCCAAATCTAAGCGAGATTTTTAAGAGTGCTAAAAGACAAGATGAGCAAACTTATATCGCAAAATACGAGCAAAGCACGCAAACTAGAATGCTAAATAAGACAAAAAAACTTGCAAAAGGCACAAGAACATCTTTTCCTTGTAGATAAAGGCTTATTATGGTGCTTAAAAATACCAAAATCGAAAAGCATAATGGTAAAAAGTTATATAAGGTGTTTTTAAGATAAGTGTAAGCAAAACAAAATACAACCAAAAGCCCAAATATAATCCATTCTACAAGGCTCATTTGCACCAAAGCAAAAAAGCTAAAAAAGCAAATAAAACTCAAACAAAGACTGAAGATAAAAAGGAGCATTTTTACGCGGTATAAAAATATGCTAAAGCAGGCTACGCAAAGTATAAATAGCAAAACAAAAGCATTTAAAAAGCCCTCATATTCGCTTAGTTTAAAAAAGATAAAATGCAAAATATAAAATACACACAAAAGCAAGGCGATAAAATTAACATATATAAAATTTTTTTTATGGCTTAAAAAGGCTTGCAAGATATAAAAAACAAACAAATATCCAAACAAAAATGCCCCATTATATACTCCATTGTTAAGCAAAACAGGTGTTGCAAAAGCTCCAATTAAACCAAAATATGCACACAAAACACCAAATTTTAAAGCATTGAAAAGTAAAATTATGCTGAACACACAAAGTAGGATAAAACAGAGTTTAAATCCAATAAAATCATACAACTTAAATGCCGCATAAACACTTAAAAACTCAATTATAAAACCAGCTGAGATGAGAATTTGTGAGTTTAGGTTAAGGTTGGTTTGGACGATCTTTATCTTTGGTATTTTAAACTTTTTAAAGTGTAAGATAAACCCAAAAACAATACACAACAGCCCAAAAAAAGATGCTAAAATAAGCCTCATTAATGGAGTGATTAGAGAATTTTCTATGGAGTATTTGATTAAAAATAAGCCAGCAAGCACTAAAAACAAACCAGAAGCTATAATTAAAAATTTTTGCGTAAAGAAATTTTCAAATTTGAAATTGAATACCGCAAATGAGGATTTTTGGATATCAAAAGAATTTGTTTTTGTGTTTTGAAGCTGAATGCTTTTTTATCAAGGTTTAAATGAGGATTTTTTACACTTTTTAAAGCAAGGTTTTGTTCTTTTTGAAGAGAGGGTTTCTCATCATTTTGTATGTTTAAAGTGTGTATTGTCTTTTCTAAGAGTTGCAATTTTTCGTTTAAGTTTGTAAATTTTAGCTTAAAAAGAAAAAGTTCATTCTCAAGTTTTTTAATTTTTATAATATTAAAAAAGCTCAGTATAGCACCAAAAACAAGTATTATGGCGACAAGCAAGCAAGCAAGTTCAAACATAAAAAACTCCTAGCGCAAGATGTCAAAATTTGCAGGAATTTTTACTTTAAATATTTCTTCGTTGATAAGCGTGTTTCTTTTTTGATTAGAAAGCTCGATAAGGACTTTATTATCAAGATCGTCTTTGTAGCTAATACTTGAAATTTCGTCATTTTTAAGCTTTATAGTATAAGTGATTTGCTCGTATTTTGCGATATAAGTTTGCTCATCTTGTCTTTTAGCACTCTTAAAAATCTCGCTTAGATTTGGCACCTTATCAAGCGTGCTTATGATAGCTTGTTCTAAGTCTGGTTCTAAGATGACAAGTTCTTGATTGTTGATAAAAATTTGCTTATTGCTGGGCTCTTTATAATCCCAAAAAGCCTTTGTTTGAGTGATGATAAAGCTTCCTTTGTAATAAATCTTTGAGTGTGCATTTTCAACGCTTTGCACAAAGTCGCTTGAGAAATTTTTATAATTTATATCAAAAGCTTGTGCATTGAAGAGAATAACAAATAAAAATAAGATATTTTTAAACATGACAGAGTTTTCCTTATTTTTCACAAAAATATCATTATAACAAAAGAGCTTAAACAAATATAATATACGCTATAAAATAATTTTTATGCGTAGAAAAATTATAAAACATATCAAAAATAAATGAAAAACACAAACATCACATTGGAAATAATGGCCTTATCAACAAAAAATAACTCGCACAAAATTTCGAGGTAAAAGAGCAGTTTTTGACTACTTGCTCTTTAAATCTCTATATTTGGGCTTTTAGCGTAGCCAGAACCCTAATGATAGCGAAAAGATTAAAGTCCTTATACCTCTACCTGAAGGGACTAAACCTAGTTTTAAGTCCTTTGTTAATAGTTTTACTCTTTTTTAATAAATATTTTCAAAAAAATATACTTCAAAAATTTGAATTTATTTTTTTATTTATAGCAAAGTTTAATTAAATAAAGACTATAATTAAACTTTGCATTTAAAATTTAAGGACGCATTATGCTTAAAATCATCAAATCACTCTTTGGCACAAAAAATGATAGAGAAGTGAAAAAATATTTTAAAAGAGTTAATGAAATCAATGCCCTAGAGCTAAAATACCAAGCTTTGAGCGATGAAGAACTCAAAAATGAATTTAATGGGCTAAGAAAAAAAGTGCAAGAAAATCACACTTCCTTAGAAAAAATACTCAGTGATGTTTTTGCCATAGTGCGTGAGGTAGGCAAAAGAACGCTAAATATGAGGCATTTTGATGTCCAGCTTATCGGTGGTATGGTGCTTCATGAGGGAAAGATAGCTGAAATGAAAACCGGCGAGGGAAAAACCTTAGTTGCAACCCTGCCAGTTGTGCTTAATGCCATGAGTGGAAAAGGCGTGCATATAGTAACAGTAAATGATTATCTAGCCAAAAGAGATGCTGAACAAATGAGTGCGATTTATAATTTTTTAGGCTTTTCAGTAGGTGTAGTGCTTTCAAGCTCAAATAGCGATGAAGATCATAAAAAAGCCTATGAATGTGATATAACTTATGGAACAAATAACGAATTTGGCTTTGATTACTTACGTGATAATATGAAATTTGCAAATAATGAAAAGGTGCAAAGGGAGCATAATTTTGTCATTGTTGATGAGGTTGATAGTATTTTAATAGATGAAGCAAGAACGCCTCTAATCATCTCAGGTCCAACAAATCGCACTCTTGATGGCTATATCAAAGCCAATGAAGTAGCTAAAAAAATGCAAAAAGGCGAGCCTTTAGAAGCTAACGCTCTAGCAAAGGGCGAAAAACAAAAAGGTGACTTTGTGGTTGATGAAAAAAACCGCTCTATACTCATTACTGAAACTGGAATTTCAAAGGCTGAGGAGCTTTTTGGGGTAGAAAATTTATACAGCCTTGATAATGCTATCTTAGCACACCAACTTGATCAAGCCTTAAAAGCTCACAATCTTTTTGAAAAAGATGTGCATTATGTGGTGCGTAATAAAGAAGTTATCATCGTTGATGAATTTACAGGTCGTTTAAGTGAAGGCAGACGATTTAGTGATGGGCTTCACCAGGCTTTGGAA
>NZ_QHLK01000030.1 GCF_006864455.1 Campylobacter sp. MIT 97-5078 | reverse complement strand
TTAAGTAGTAAATCTCAATCAGTCCTTGTTTAGATTTTAAAGATTGATAGAAAAGACTTTAGTCTTTATAAATGTCAATAAAACTATAAATTAAACAAATAAAATTATTCAATTTCTTATTAGAGTTTTGGTTTGAAATTCTAGTTCTTTCCCCTTTTCTTAGACTTCTATATATTAAACTTTATGGTTATTGTTCCTATATCTATGTTTTAGAACTTTGATCATAAAATTAACAAGATGGCTTTAATACCATTACGCTAAGATTAAGTATTTTGCAAATACCATGAAATGGGAAAATTAAACAAAAATGGCACACATTTTTGTAATAAAACGAAAAACAAAAATAATTTACATCTTTTTGCACATAGGATTTATTTTCAGGCAGGATTAAGAAAATTTTTAATTATTGTTTGTTAGAATTAAAAAATCAAATACAAGGCATACAGAAGTTCTAAAAGAATTTAGAATTGAAATGTTTAAAAATTGATGAAAATTTTTGTTCTATCAATAAAGACAATAAAACTATTGATAAGCTATTTATTTTGGGATTACCCACAGAAGAAATTAAATTTTATACATTTATTTTACCTCATATTGCTTCTACATTTCTTTTTGATTCCAATAAAGCTGTAGATTATCTTATTAAAAAGGCACAAGTATGACTCTACGCGTTGTTGTTTGTTTCCTTTCAACCTTTGTGGCAAATGGCTTAGCAAGATTTGGCTATGTTGTTTTAATTCCTATTATGATAATATCAGGTAGATTAAATGAAAATCAAAGCATTCAATTAGGTATTGCAATTTTAGTTGGATATATTTTTGGTAGTTTTTTCATCAATTTTCTAAGAAAATTTATGAGTCTTGAAAATATTGCAAAACTAAGTTTTTTAATTATTTCTTTAAGTTTTTTTTGCTTGTATGATAGAAACCTTACCTTTTATGTGGGCGTGGTTATGGAGATTTTTAGCCGGTGTTGCAAGTGCTTCTTTAATGATACTTGCTGCACCACTTTCTTTGCCTTATATCAAAGAACGCTTCAGAGGGCGTATAGGGGGTTTTGTATTTAGTGGCATAGGGCTTGGTGCTGTTGTTAGTGGTTTTACTTTACCATTTATAGCCAATATTAATATTGATTTAGTTTGGATTGTTTTAGGTAGTGTAGTTTTTTGTGCTTTTGTTTTAAGTCTTTTTTCACTTAGAACGCTTAAAGATCTCAAACAAACAATACATAAAGATAATAAATTTAAAATTCCTTATGGATTATGGCTTCTTATTATTTCATATATTCTTAATGCCATAGGATATTTACCTCATACGCTTTTTTGGGTTGATTATCTTGTGAGAGAATTAAATTTTTCAACTTTGCTTGCTGGCTCATCTTGGGCTTTCTTTGGTATAGGTTCAGCCTTAGGAAGTATAAGTAGCGGGATTTTAGCTGATAAAATTGAAATAAAAAACGCCCATATTGTAGTATTATTTTTCAAAGCCTTATCTTGTTTTATTGCAGCTTTTGCTAATGATTTGTTTTGGCTCAATTGTAGTATTTTTATTATGGATTTTACAACAACTGGTAATGTAACACTCACTAATACCTTGGCATTAAAAATTGTTTTTAAAGAGCATTTTCCTACAAGTTCAAGTTTTTAACCCTTGCTTTTGGAGTTTTTCAAGCAATTTTTTCTTTTCTTTTTGCTTATTTATTAAAATTTTTAGATGGCTATTTTTGGATATTTATCTTTTGTGGATTTTGTTTAATATTCAGCTTTCTTGTGCTTTTGCCTATAAAAATAACCACTTCGCACAATTGATTTTAGCTAGAAAGCTACCACTTTAAGGTGGAGTGCAGAGGATAAAACAGGCATCAAACTAATCACAAAGAAAACCTAATTTTTTCCCTGCTCTTTTCTTACTTCAGTGATAGTTTTTCCACCTAAGCCATAATTATCCATTTCAATTTCATCAATAATTACAACAGTAGAAGCTTTGTTTTTATTTAAAACCTTAGCGAGCAGATCTGTAACACCTTCGATTAATTCTTGCTTTTGCTTGAGTGTAGGTTCGCCTTTTTCTTTTGTGATTCTAATATTAACAAAAGGCATAATGCCTCCTTAATTCTAATTTTTTATATTGTAACATATATCTTCAAATTTTTAAAAACTATTAAAATTTAGTATAACACCACCTTTAAACATAGTATCATCTGCATTTTTATACATATTTTCGCCTATATTAAATTTTTGGTTCGAAAATATCTGCATTCTTATCAATAAAATCTATACTCAATTTATTTAAACTAGAAAAACTTAAATCATCTTTTAAGAATGAACACAAAAGAAGCACAAAATTATAAAAACCTTTTCACAATAGCTTAAGCAAATATATCTAAAAGTTTATCTTTTTTGTTGTCTGCTTTGTTATATTCTTCTTTTTTAGCTTTAACTTCTACTTTTTTTGTATCTTCTTGTTGTTCCATAAGTTTTAGAGTGTCATAGATTTGATGAACTTCCTTAGGCATACACTTATGGAAACGATGATTTGAATTAGGATTTAAAACACTTAACATTAGAATAGACAATATCCATACATACAAAGTAGCTTATGCCCAGCTTCTTTATAATATTTCTCTCTTTTTGTCGAAACATTCACTAGAATCAAAACCATAATTATACACTTTAGTGCAACCATCAGTATCATAATGCCAATTTGTTGCAAAAATATTAGATAGACAACCGAGCAAAATTACAGAACCTAGTATTTTTTTCATTTCTTCTCCTTTTTAAATTTAAATCTTTATATTCTTAAGCTCTTATATCTATACCCTTTATATTATTTAAGCCCATTTGAGAAATAATCTTTCTAAAATTATCATTACTTGTATCATCATCACTTGTTTTCATACCAAAAAGAATTTTTAACTCTTCACTTGTGCTAAATTTATCTTCTAAGAGTTTTTTTAAAAATTCACTTCTTATATTGTCATCTTTATAAGTTTCTTTGTTTTTACTTTCACCTTGTATGGGTTTGAAAGGTTCTTTATTTTCTTCTTTTGAAATTTCTTGCGATGAAGTGATTTCACTTTGTTTTGCTATCTCAGCTTTATATTTCTCTCCCATTTCATCGCTTTTGGCTTTCATTTCTAGCCATTGTTTTTTAAATTCATCTATATCGCTAATATTGTTTTTAAGTTTTAAAATATTTGTAAAATCTGTTCCTATATCCCCAGTTATGCCATAATTAATGGAATTTTGTTTTACAAATTCATTCAAATCCTCTATTTGACTTTGGCTCATATTTTTATCATAGCCATTAAGCTTTCCTGCTATGGTTGTTTCACCCTCTATAAGAGGATTTTGACCTGATAAGCCTGCAAAGAATGCCATTAAAACACCGCCTTTGCTTATAGAATCATTATCATTTTTATAGACTGACTCTCCTATATCTATGTGGGAACTTGGAGCAAATATATCGTTATTCTTTTTAGTGTAATCACTAGGAGCATTCTCATGCCAACTTGGAAAGCTTAATGCTAATTGTTTGGAATTTTGATAAATTTGTAAATCATTGTTTGCACTTAAAGCACTATCAAACTCTTTTTGAGTTTGATAGATATTTGTTACTTGAAAGCTTTTTTTATCATAAGAAAATCCTAAAGGGATTTTACTTAAATCTTCAGTAGTAAAATTTCCATTTGATTTATCAATGAGTTGTGAGAAAACTTTATAAGCATTACCTAAGCTTTTGGCAAGGTCTATGCTGGTAAAAGATTTAAAATTAAGGTTAGTTATGTAACTAACCAAACTTTCAGCTCCTTTAGCATAAATCTTATAATCTTGTGGCAATCCTGCAGCCTCATTAAAATCACTTGTAAAAAAACCTTCTTTATCTACACCATAG
>NZ_QHLK01000029.1 GCF_006864455.1 Campylobacter sp. MIT 97-5078 | reverse complement strand
AAAAATATAAAAAGAAATAAGAAATAACTCAAACAAATAAAAATTTAAAAGTAAGTAAAAGCAGTAAAATAACAAAGTCCGCAACAAGCTACTTTCCCCCTGCCAGTAAGGCGTAGTATCATCACCCACGATGTGCTTAGCTTCTTGGTTCGAGATGGAGCAAGGCGTTTCCACATCTGTATAATCACGGACATTGTTATGTAAATGTTTTTGTATTTGTTTCAGCTTATTTGATAAGACTTTTAACTTTATACTTTATAAAAATATAAGTATAAATAAAGTTAAATTCTAAAAACACTTAAAAAACAATGCTAAGAAACAAGTTTTATAAAAACCCTTAAGCTTTAGACTTATGCAAAGCAAGTTAAAAAAGAATAATGTAATAAATATTATTTATTATTCTATGTCTTGCTTTTGTATATAGCCTTAACAAGGAAGTGATGCTTAATATGATAAGCCAAACGCTCTATTAGTGCTGGTCAGCTAAGAAACTTTCATTTCTTACACACCCAGCCTATCAAACTAGTAGTCTACTAGAGAGCTTAGAGAAGATTCATCTTAGAGTTGGCTTCACGCTTAGATGCTTTCAGCGTTTATCCTTTCCAAACTTAGCTACGCTGCGATGCTCTTGGCAGAACAACAGCTACACCAGTGGTTTGTTCAACCCGGTCCTCTCGTACTAGGGTCAAATCTCTTCAATCTTCTTACGCCCACGGCAGATAGGGACCGAACTGTCTCACGACGTTCTGAACCCAGCTCGCGTACCGCTTTAAATGGCGAACAGCCATACCCTTGGGACCTGCTCCAGCCCCAGGATGCGATGAGCCGACATCGAGGTGCCAAACCTCCCCGTCGATGTGAGCTCTTGGGGGAGATCAGCCTGTTATCCCCGGGGTACCTTTTATCCTTTGAGCGATGGCCCTTCCACACAGAACCACCGGATCACTAAGACCGACTTTCGTCTCTGCTTGACTTGTATGTCTTGCAGTTAAGCTGGCTTATACCTTTATACTCTACAGATGATTTCCAACCATCTTGAGCCAACCTTTGTAAGCCTCCGTTATTATTTGGGAGGCGACCGCCCCAGTCAAACTACCCACCAGACATTGTCCCACTTGAGGATAACTCAAGCTGGTTAGCTACCCAAATAAGAAAGAGTGGTATCTCAACAATGGCTCATCATAAACTGGCGTCTATGAATCAAAGCCTCCCACCTATCCTGCACATTCTTATCCAAGTAGCAGTGTCAAGCTGTAGTAAAGGTCCACGGGGTCTTTCCGTCTTGCCGCGGGTAGGAGGAATTTTCACCTCCACTACAATTTCACTGGATCCCTCTTTGAGACAGCTCCCATCTCGTTACGCCATTCATGCAGGTCGGTATTTAACCGACAAGGAATTTCGCTACCTTAGGACCGTTATAGTTACGGCCGCCGTTTACTCGGGCTTCGATCAAGAGCTTCGCTAATGCTAACCCCATCAATTAACCTTCGAGCACCGGGCAGGCGTCACACCCTATACATCCTCTTACGAGTTAGCAGAGTGCTGTGTTTTTGGTAAACAGTCGGGAGGGACTCTTTGTTGTAAGTTTCCTCGCTTTCGAAGTAAATTCTAATACGAGGCTAACCACACCTTATACCGAAGATACGGTGCTATTTTGCAGAGTTCCTTAAAGAGAGTTCTTCCACGCGCCTTAGAATACTCATCCCACCCACCTGTGTCGGTTTACGGTACGGGCAACATTAACTAAACTTAGAAACTTTTCTTGGCTCGACGGCATCAGCAATTCTCCTCGCTATCCGAAGACTTTGAGAAGCCTTTCAGCTCTCGGAGTAGTCCCATACGGATTTTCCTGTATGAGCTCCTACGACCTTAGACTAGCACTTCCATCCGCTAGCTTGCTTAGCCCTAAGCGTCCTTCCATCGCACATTAATGTTGGTATTGGAATATTAACCAATTTGCCATCGTCTACCCCTTTCGGACTCAACTTAGGACCCGACTAACCCTACGATGACGAGCATCGCGTAGGAAACCTTGGGTTTACGGCGAAGGGGATTCTCACCCCTTTTATCGCTACTCATGCCTGCATGCTCACTTCTATTCGCTCCAGCACTCCTTACCGGTATACCTTCAACGCAAATAGAACGCTCTCCTACCACTTGCATACAATTTAAATTTCTTTATCCCTAAGCACTTTAAAACTTTCTTGTATTACTCGTTTTAAACCTAACTTAATACAATAAAGTCTAAGCTTAAGAAATTTAAATTGTATGCAAGTCTAAAGCTTCGGTACTCATTTTAGCCCCGTTATATTTTCCGCACAAAATCACTAGACCAGTGAGCTATTACGCTTTCTTTAAAGGATGGCTGCTTCTAAGCCAACCTCCTGGTTGTTTAAGTAACTTCACATCGTTTTCCACTTAAATGAGATTTGGGGACCTTAGCTGTTAGTCTGGGTTGTTTCCCTCTTGACGACGGATTTTATCACTCGCCGCCTGACTGCTGTGATTACACTAAAGGTATTCGGAGTTTGATAGGGTTTGGTACATTGGTGTATGCCCTAGCCCATTCAGTGCTCTACCCCCTTTAGTTACGACACAACGCTATACCTAAATATATTTCGGAGAGAACCAGCTATCACGAAGTTTGATTGGCCTTTCACCCCTATCCACAAGTCATCCCATAGCTTTTCAACGCTAGCGGGTTCGGTCCTCCACTAGTTCTTACACTAGCTTCAACCTGCTCATGGATAGATCACTTCGTTTCGGGTCTGCAGCATCTGACTTAATCGCCCTTTTAAGACTCGCTTTCGCTACGGCTTCGCGTGTGCTTAACCTTGCCAGACACCACAACTCGCAGGCTCATTATGCAAAAGGCAGTCCATCACCCTGGATTGCTCCATAGGGCTCTGAATGATTGTAAGCAAATGGTTTCAGGTTCTATTTCACTCGGCTCACCGCCGTTCTTTTCACCTTTCCCTCACGGTACTTGTTCGCTATCGGTGTAGTATGAGTATTTAGGGTTGGATCGTGGTCGACCCGGATTCAGACAAAATTTCACGTGTTTCGCCCTACTCAGGATACTGCTAGCTAAACTTTGCTTTTCGCATACGGGATTATCACCCTCTATGATTAAACTTTCCAGAATATTCTGCTAAGCTTAGTTAGTGCATATTGCAGTCCTACAACCCCTAGTGCAAGCACTAGGTTTGCCCTTTTACGTTTTCGCTCGCCGCTACTAACATAATCTCTATTGATTTCTTTTCCTGAGGGTACTAAGATGTTTCAATTCCCCTCGTTCGCTCCATTATGGTAATGTATATCTCTATACATTGGGTTGCCCCATTCGGAAATCTATGGGTCAAAGCTTCTTGACAGCTCTCCATAGCTTATCGCAGTCTAGTACGTCCTTCATCGCCTTTACTACCCAAGGCATCCACCATTCGCTCTTTATAGCTTACCTTTTTTGTGTTCTTTTAGCAGGCAGAATAAATCCGCCCTAAAAGAACTAAAAACTAAAGATCAGCCCGACCTACCCTAATTTGAGTAGTAAGCTGATCTAAAGTTTAAGCTAAAGGCTACACCTCCTTACCTGTTTGGTAATTGAGAGTGTTACCTTATAGCTTTATTGACATAATTAATATAAAAATTCTATTTATATGCCTATGTTTTTTATTCTAAAACGCATCACTTCCTTGTTAAAGCTATGATGTAAATTCTTTTTTATTTTAAGACGGAAAGCCTTAGCTTGTGAGGGCTAAAGTTTTTGTAAGTAAATATTCATTTATCTTACGCAAAAATAATTAAGTTTTTACAACTCTAACAAGTTTAGTAAAATTGTTTTTATTAAAACTTGCTTGTGACTCTTAACAATGATAATTTAAAGAACATTAGGTTTAAAACCTAAAGCAAAGATAAGATTTATGCTTAT
>NZ_QHLK01000028.1 GCF_006864455.1 Campylobacter sp. MIT 97-5078 | reverse complement strand
TAAAATTGTTTTTATTAAAACTTGCTTGTGACTCTTAACAATGATAATTTAAAGAACATTAGGTTTAAAACCTAAAGCAAAGATAAGATTTATGCTTATACTTGCTTTAAATTTTAAAGCCTTTTTGTTTGGTTTGCAAATTCTTTAACCAGCTGAGCTAATTCCCCTCCAAATATAAAACACATATTATATAAAATTTTTCTTAAAAATTTATAAAATTTATAAGAAAAATTTATAAATTTTTTTATAAATTTTATAGAAGCAAAGATGCTTCTATAAAATCATCTTGTTTTGTAGCCTATTAAAGCAAAAAATAAGATATAAAAATAACAAAACACAGGCACGACATAGGATAAAATCAAATTACTAATCAGCTAAAGCTAATTATGCTTAATTTATGTATTTTGCCCCTGTTACCTCGTCTATACTTGCTATTTCTTTCAGAAAAAGCTAGAAAAACCCTTAAAATATAATACTCAATGTATTATGATTTTCTAATCATTTACTTTAAAACAGGCATAAAAATGTTCATTTTCACCTTGAAGCATTGGAATATTTTTAGCACATTCTTCATCCGCTAAAGGACAGCGAGTTCTAAAAACGCAACCACTTGGAGGATTAATGGGCGAAGGCAATTCTCCTTCTAGAAGTTGAATTTTTTTATTTTTTTCCACTTTTGGATCTGGAATAGGAACAGCTGACATTAAAGCTTTAGTGTAAGGGTGTTTTGTCTCATTATAAATTTGTTCATAGTTTGCAATTTCAACCAAATTTCCTAAATACATAACTAAAACCCTATCTGAAATATGCTTTACAATAGACAAATCATGTGCAATAAAAATCAAAGATAATTGGGTTTGTTCTTGTAAATTCTTAAGTAAATTTACTACTTGAGCTTGTATAGAAACATCTAAAGCCGAAACAGGTTCATCGCACACTATAAGTTTAGGCTCTAAAATCAATGCTCTAGCAATTCCTATCCTTTGACATTGACCACCTGAAAACTCATGTGGATAACGATTGATTAAATTAGGAAGTAAGCCGACTTTTTGCATCATTTGTTGAACTTTTTCTTTAAGCTCTTTAGAATTCATATTGGGAAAATGAATCTTTAATGGTTCTGCTATAATATCACCTATAGTCATACGAGGATTAAGAGAAGCCAAAGGATCTTGGAAGATCATTTGTATGTCTTTTCTTGTATTTTTCCACTCTTGCTTTCCTTGTTTTTCTATATTTTTGCCAAGCCAAACTATACTGCCGCTTAAATCTTTATTTAAACCTAAAAGAGCCTTAGCTAAAGTTGATTTGCCACAACCTGACTCGCCTACTATACCTAGAGTTTCTCCTTTATAAAGCTTGAAATTTATTTTATTAACGGCTTTCATTTTGATTTTTTTATTTTGAAAAAAACCTTCACCACTTTTAATAGTGTAAAATACGCTTAAATCTTTAACTTCTAAAAGTAATTCTTTCATTAATAATTCCTTAAAACTCTATCAATTGGGGCAAAACAGGCTCTTTTTTTATTTGAATTTAATTCTTCTAAAATAGGATTTTGCAAACAAATTTCTTTTGCAAAAAAACATCTTGGAGCAAAAGGGCAACCTTTTGGAAGATTTAATAAATCAGGAGGATTACCTGGAATCAAATTAAGCTCTTTTTCTTCCATATCTAAACGCGGAATTGTTTTCATTAATCCTAAGGTATAAGGATGAGTTGGATGATAAAAAACATCTTCTGCATTAGTATATTCCATTACCCTACCTGCATACATAACTAAAACATTATCACAAGAACCTGCAACAACACCTAAATCATGGGTAATTAAAATAATAGCCATACCTAAATCTTTTTGCAATTCTTTTAATAAAGCCATAATTTGTGCTTGAACCGTGACATCTAAAGCTGTGGTAGGCTCATCAGCAATTAAAAGCTTAGGCTTACATAAAAGAGCCATAGCAATCATAACTCTTTGTCTCATACCCCCTGAAAGCTCGTGAGGATACATTTGCATTCTTTTTTTAACTTCAGGAATTTTTACCGCATCTAACATATGCAAACACTCAACAAGAGCTCTTTTATAACTCATTCCTTTATGAATAGTTAAAACTTCTGCAAGCTGATCCCCTAATTTCATATAAGGATTTAAAGAGGTCATAGAATCTTGAAAAATAATAGACATTTTTTTTGAACGCAAATGATTCATTTCTTTAGGTTTTAGATTTAAAATTTCCTTACCTTCAAATAAAACACTGCCTTCAACCATACTATTTTTTGCCAATAAGCCCAATAAAGCAAATACACTTTGAGATTTTCCAGAACCTGATTCACCCACTATGCCAAGAGTTTGTCCTTCATTTAAACTAAAGCTTACATCATTAACAGCTTTTACAATTCCATCGGCTGTTTTAAAACTAACTTTTAAATTTTTAACTTCTAATAACATTTTATCTATCTTTTGGATCTAAGGCGTCTCTTAATCCATCGCCTATAAAATTAAAACAAAATAAAGTTATCACCAAAAATGTTGATGGAAACCCAACTAACCAAGGAGTTTGCTCCATTGAACTTACCCCATCATTCATCAAAGAACCCCAAGAACTCGAAGGCTCTTGAACCCCAAGACCTAAAAAACTCAAAAATGACTCAAATAATATCATCCCAGGGACAAGCAAAGAAGCATACACAACTACAACACCCAATAAATTAGGCACTATATGTTTTAAAATAATACTTCTAGTGCTAACACCGCATATCAATGCTGCTTGAACAAATTCTTTATTTTTAAGACTTAAAGTTTGCCCCCTTACTATCCTTGCCATATCAAGCCAACTTACAGCTCCTATAGCAACAAAAATTAAAAATATACTCTGTCCAAAAAAAGTAACCAAAAGTATGACAAGAAACATAAAAGGTAAAGCAGAAAAAATTTCTAAAATTCTCATCATAATAATATCGGTTTTTCCACCTATATATCCAGAAGTTGCTCCATAAATCACCCCAATAACTATCGCCATTAAAGCACCTACAACACCTACTAATAAAGAAATTTTACCACCAATGGCTACTCTTACAAACAAATCTCTACCTGAATTATCTGTTCCAAAATAGTGTCCATTTTCAAAGCTAGGAGCTGAAGCAATTAATGCAAAATCTGTTTCATCATAGCTATATTTTGATAAAACTGAACCAAAAAGAGAAAATAAAACTACTACAATAATTAAAATTAAACTCATTATTGCGGCTTTATTTCTAAAGAACCTCTTCATGGCGTTTTGCCACAAACTCCTTCCTTTTAAAATTTTTTGATCTGAATTTTGAGGGTATTGGGCTTGATTTTCCCAATTTTTTCTAAGTTCTTCCAAATTTATATTAAGAGTGTTTTCTAAATTTTTAGCTAATTTTTTCGTATTATATGTATCAAACACATTCATTTTTGCACCTCAATTAGTTATCTTAGGATCTAAGAAAGCATAAACAATATCAGCTATGGCATTAAAAAATATAGTGAGCGTTCCCACAATAATAGTCAAAGAAAGCACTAAGGAGTAGTCTCTATTTAAGGCTCCATTGACAAAAAGTTGACCTACGCCTGGTATGGTAAAAAAAGTTTCTATAACAACTGATCCTGTTATAATACCAACAAAGGCTGGGGACAAATAAGAAACTACAGGAATTAAAGCAGGTTTTAAAGCATGACGAAATAAAATTCTTAAAGACGATAAACCTTTAGCTTTTGCAGTTCTTATAAAATCAGAATGTAAAACTTCTATCATAGATCCCCTAGTAATCCTAGAGATTGCAGCGACATAAGCGATACATAAAGCCAAAACCGGCAAAATCAAATATCGAATTTCTCCATTATTCCAACCTCCAGATGGTAAAATATCTAAATTAATAGCAAAAATCAAAACAAGCAAAGGTGCTATAATAAAACTTGGTAAAACAACGCCTATCATAGCAAAAGCCATAATGCAATAATCTAAAATATTATTTTGATTTAAAGCTGCTATTAATCCTATACCTACCCCGACCACAACAGCAAAAATAAAAGCTATTATCCCTAAAACAATAGAAACTGGAAAAGATTGAGCTAAAAGATCATTTACAGATAAATCCTTATACACAAAGCTTGGACCAAAATCTCCATGAGCTAAATTTTTAAGATAAACCCCATATTGAACTATAAGAGGTTTATCTAAACCATATTTAGCATTAATATTAGCCATAACTTCTGGTGGATAAGCCCTTTCTCCCATAAAGGGACTCCCAGGGGCTAATCTCATCAAGAAAAAAGAAATCGTGATAAGAATAAATAAAGTAGGAATGGCTTGCAAAATACGAAAAAAAATAAATTTTAACATCTAATCCCTCAATGTTCTAAAATATAAACATCTTTAAAATAATAACTCTTTGAAGGCTTGAGCTTAAAACCTTTTACATAAGGTTTTATTAAATTTACTGAAACTTCATAAAACATAGGAATGAGAGGTACATCTTTAGCAAGCAAATCTTCAGCCTTAGCATAAAGTCCAGCTTTTTCTTTTTCATTTTTAGCTTTATAGGCTTGCTTGATGGTTTCATCATACTGAGTATTTTTATAAGAAGCAGTGTTGTTTGACGAGTTAGACAAAAAAATATTTAAAAAAGTGCTCGTTTCATCATAATCTCCACACCAACCTGAAGCTTGTATTTGGTGTTGTCCTAAATGTATATTAGAAAGGAAAGTTTTCCATTCTTGATTTTGAAGTTTTATATTAACTATGCCTCCTAAATTTTGTTTCCATATAGAAGAAGCAGCTATGGCTAATTTCTTGGTATCATCGTTTGTAGGATATAACAAAGTAAAGCTTACAGGATGATTTTTATTATAGCCTGCTTCATTAAGAAGTTTTATAGCTTCTTCATGACGTTTTTTATCATCCCATTTAGACCACTCAGGAGGTGTGATAAGTTCAGCTGCACTGATAGCA
>NZ_QHLK01000027.1 GCF_006864455.1 Campylobacter sp. MIT 97-5078 | reverse complement strand
CCTGCTTCATTAAGAAGTTTTATAGCTTCTTCATGACGTTTTTTATCATCCCATTTAGACCACTCAGGAGGTGTGATAAGTTCAGCTGCACTGATAGCAGGAGGAGAGAAGTTAAAAGCTGGAATTTGACCTTGTCTTAAAATTTTATCTGTAATGATATTTCTATCTAAAGCCATGGAAAGAGCTTGGCGGACTTTTACATTATCAAAGGGTGGGTTGGCGACATTAAATTGAAAATAATAAGTGCATAAATTAGAACCGGTAGTGAATTCTTTAGGGTATTCTTTTTTAACCTTATCTAGAAGTTCTAAAGGAAAGGTGCTAATATCTAAAGCATTTGCCCTATACCTTGTAAAAGCTACAGATTGATTTTGAATTTGAAGTAAGGTGAGTTTATCGAGTAAAACATTCTTAGCATCCCAATAATAAGGATTTTTAGATAATTTAGCTTCTTCATTAACAACAAAAGAATCAAGTTTAAAAGCCCCATTACTTACTAAATTTTTAGGATCACTCCAAGCATCACCTAGTTTTTCTACTACTTTTTGTGGAACAGGAGAAAGCACATAAAATTGGGTTAAAAGATCTGCAAAAGGCACAGAATCTTCTAAATGTAAAACTAAAGTATAATCATCTTTTGCTTCTACTCCTAGTTTATCAGGGCTTAATTTGCCTTTGACAATCTCATCTGCATTTTGCAATTTTAAATAAGTAAGATAAGAAGCATAAGGTGAAGCCGTTTTTGGATCAGCTAATCTTTTCCAAGCAAAGACAAAGTCTTTAGCTGTAACATTGTCTCCATTAGACCATTTAGCATTTTTTCTAAGATTAAAAGTCCAAGTTTTATAATCATCACTATGATTCCAAGTTAAAGCTACACCTGGAGCAAGTTTGTCATTTTCATCAGAAATAATCAAAGTTTCAAACAAATTCCTAGCAAATACTCCTTCAGGAACACCCTCGATCTTTGCTGGATCTAAAGATTGTGGTGCAGCTTCAGCATTAAAAGTAAAGCTTTGTTCTTTAGCCAACTTTTCTCCTGCTCGAGGAGTGGCTGCAAAAAGAGTGCTTGCAACAAATAATAAAATAACATAGATTAGTTTTTTCATATAAACTCCTTTAATAAAATAAACTTAATGTTATTTTATTAAAACTTTCATAAAGCTTAAAAATTTATCCTGTAACATAAAAATATCACAAGAATTCCAAAAAGAAGCACCTTTAAATTTTACAAGCCAAAAAGGCTTGTAAATCAATGCTCTAAAATATAAACATCTTTAAAATAATAACTCCTTGAAGGCTTAATCTTAAAACCTTTTACATAAGGTTTTATAAGAAAGGTTTGAGATTGGTTAAAAGCAGGTGCTAAAGGAACTTCTGTGGCTAAAATCTCTTCTGCTTTTGCATAAAGCTTAGCCCTTTCTTCTTCATTTTTAGCTTTATAAGCTTGTTTGATGGTTTCATCATACTGAGTATTTTTAAAACGAGAGTGATTATTAGATGAATTTGATAAGAAAATATTTAAGAAACTACTAGCCTCGTTATAATCAGAACACCACCCCGCTCTAGCCATTTGATGTTGTCCTAAGCGTCTAGTAGAAAGGAAAGTTTTCCATTCTTGATTTTGAAGTTTTATATTAACTATGCCTCCTAAATTTTGTTTCCATATAGAAGAGGCAGCTATGGCTAATTTTTTATGCTCTTCACTGGTATTATATAAAAGAGTAAAAATTAAAGGATGATTTTTATTATAACCTGCTTCATTAAGAAGTTTTATAGCTTCTTCATGACGTTTTTTATCATCCCATTTAGACCACTCAGGAGGTGTGATAAGTTCAGCTGCACTGATAGCAGGAGGAGAGAAGTTAAAAGCTGGAATTTGACCTTGTCTTAAAATTTTATCTGTAATGATATTTCTATCTAAAGCCATGGAAAGAGCTTGGCGGACTTTTACATTATCAAAGGGTGGGTTGGCGACATTAAATTGAAAATAATAAGTGCATAAATTAGAACCGGTAGTGAATTCTTTAGGGTATTCTTTTTTAACCTTATCTAGAAGTTCTAAAGGAAAGGTGCTAATATCTAAAGCATTTGCCCTATACCTTGTAAAAGCTACAGATTGATTTTGAATTTGAAGTAAGGTGAGTTTATCGAGTAAAACATTCTTAGCATCCCAATAATAAGGATTTTTAGATAATTTAGCTTCTTCATTAACAACAAAAGAATCAAGTTTAAAAGCCCCATTACTTACTAAATTTTTAGGATCACTCCAAGCATCACCTAGTTTTTCTACTACTTTTTGTGGAACAGGAGAAAGCACATAAAATTGGGTTAAAAGATCTGCAAAAGGCACAGAATCTTCTAAATGTAAAACTAAAGTATAATCATCTTTTGCTTCTACTCCTAGTTTATCAGGGCTTAATTTGCCTTTGACAATCTCATCTGCATTTTGCAATTTTAAATAAGTAAGATAAGAAGCATAAGGTGAAGCCGTTTTTGGATCAGCTAATCTTTTCCAAGCAAAGACAAAGTCTTTAGCTGTAACATTGTCTCCATTAGACCATTTAGCATTTTTTCTAAGATTAAAAGTCCAAGTTTTATAATCATCACTATGATTCCAAGTTAAAGCTACACCTGGAGCAAGTTTGTCATTTTCATCAGAAATAATCAAAGTTTCAAACAAATTCCTAGCAAATACTCCTTCAGGAACACCCTCGATCTTTGCTGGATCTAAAGATTGTGGTGCAGCTTCAGCATTAAAAGTAAAGCTTTGTTCTTTAGCCAACTTTTCTCCTGCTCGAGGAGTGGCTGCAAAAAGAGTGCTTGCAACAAATAATAAAATAATACAAGTTAATTTTTTCATAATTTTTTTCTCCTTAAAGTATTTTTAAGTTATGGTATTTCATAATTGCTTGTATTTGACTTAAAAACTCCATTTCTACCAAGCAAAAATAATAAAAGTTTCAAAAGGAAACATTACTTAAAACAAATAAGAGTCTTAAAGCCTTATTCCCTTTTAATTCTAAAATTAAGGAAGAAAATAAATGTTTTTTAAGAAGTTCTTCTTTTTGAGTCATTTGTTTCCTCTCTTTAAAAAACACTATACAAAATATAAAACAAAAAAACGATAGCTAAAATATAAACATTTACCCTTATTTTAAAATACAAAAAGAACAAAGAACCCGGTAAGCCTCCTAAAAGCAAAGAAATGATGCTAATTTGAGAATTATATTTTAAAAATTTTTGTATAAAGTTTTAAAACAAAAAGTAAATTTAATCTTATCTTCGTCATTGCAAAATATAAAACGATGAAATAAACCATACAAAAACGAAAAAAGTGTTTGATGAAAATGAAAAAGCAAGTTGTTTTAAATTTAAAAAACGATCTTTAATAAAATTCTGTAGAAAGCTTTGTAATTGGACAAGGAATAATAAAAAAAATATTTTAGCCAAAAACCTCACAAATAGCAAGGTTTTGCTTTGCATTGCGGTAAAGGAATGCCTTTTACGCCTTATCAACTCACTAGCATTCCTCTAATAAAATTTGTAAATTTCAAACAAAGCTTAATAAAAGGCATACCGATCTTACTCTCCATAAATCGTGCCAGGAGGCTTGGAAGTATTTATCTGTGCTACACAATTATTATCTATGTTAAGTAAGTCCATATTTTCCAAAAGCCTTAAATCATTTATTTTATTTTTGATTATTGCAATATTTTTCTCTAACTCTCTTTTTCTCTCCACTGACATTTTTATAAACGCATTTTCTTTTTCGATACCAACGAACTTTCTATCTAAAAGATTAGCCGCTATTCCTGTGGTAGAACTTCCACTAAAAGGATCACAAATCATAGAATCCTTATCACTTGCCATTAAAAGCAATCGCACAAGCAGAGCTAAAGGCTTTTGCGTAGGATGCTTACCATTTGCCTTTTCCCAGGGAGCAATAGCGGGGAAGCTCCACACATCTCGCATTTGTTTGCCTCCATTAAGTTTTTTTAAAATTTCATAATTAAAAATATGCTTGTGTTTAGGGCTTTTTCTCGCCCAAATGATTTGCTCTGTTGAATGCGTGAGATAACGACAACTAAAATTTGGAGGAGGATTGGTTTTTTGCCAAGTGATGATATTTAAAATCTTGAAATCAAGTTTTTGTAAGATTCTACCTAAAGAAAAAATATTATGGTAAGTTCCACTAATTAAAATACTTCCTGTATTTTTTAAGGCTTTTTTTGCATTACTTATCCACTCCATATTAAACCCATCAATATCACTGATATTTTCTCCTCTATCCCATTCTCCTTTATTGACACTCACAATTTTCCCGCTTTGTATGCTTAAGCCATCATTGGAAAGAAAATAAGGTGGATCGGCAAAAATCAAATCAAACTTATTTTCAAATTGAGGCAAAATTCCATTACAATTCCCTTGATAAAGCCTAAATAGAGAATCTTCGCTTATAAAAATGGGGGATAAATCTTTATTGAGCGATAGCATTTTTCACCTTTTGGATAAAATCAGTAATATTGCTTAAATTATAAATTTTTACATATTTATAAGCTTCTTGGAGTTTATTTTTGGCACTTCTCCAACCTTTGCCATCAGTTATCCAAATAAACTCATAATTTGAAAAATTTTCAAATTTTAAAGCTAAATCTTGATAAGCCCTTGCTGTTTCATTAAGCTTACTTCCACTACCTGTATAAAAGTTAGCTTCTATAAAATAGGTTGTTTTTGTACCCCAAATAACAAAATCAAATTTTTTAATATCCTCTCCAAAAGCTTGATGCAAATCCTTGAATTTTCTAATATTGACTTGTTCTTTAAAATTTAATTTAGCTCTTGCAAAAAGATTACTAAGATAGTTTTCCATAGCTTTACCACTGCGATTTTTTCTAGCATTGCTATCAAGTCCTACTTCAATACCAAAAACAAAATCATTTAAATCTTTAAGCTTTCTATCACAAAAAATTTGTTCTAATCCTGTTTGACAAATAAACTTATAAATTTTTTCATAATTTTCAAAATAAGAATTTAAAGGATAAAAATTACCATCAACATCAAGCACTAGATCATTCTTATCCCTTACAGCAATAAGAAGATTTAATATATCAAAAGCCTTTGGATATTCTTCAAAGAGCTTTTTAATATCAGCTTTTAGCTCTTTTTTGTCTTTTCCAAGCAAAAAGTTTAAATGATTTAGGGATATACTTATCTCATTTTTATTTTTAAGACACTTTTGCCAATCTACGAAAAATTCTAAAGTTCTATTGCTTGTTTGAAGAGTCTGTAAAAATTTATCAAAGGGTAAAATATTTATCATTCCCTACTCCCACTCAATCGTTCCTGGAGGTTTGCTAGTAATATCATACACCACGCGATTAATGCTCTCAACTTCATTGATAATGCGATTAGAGACAACTTCTAAAAAGCTATGGGGTAAGTGCGAAAAAGTTGCTGTCATTCCATCTTGTGCTTCTACTGCTCTCACGCAAATGGTATTATCATAGGTGCGATTATC
>NZ_QHLK01000026.1 GCF_006864455.1 Campylobacter sp. MIT 97-5078 | reverse complement strand
AAAAAAGAATTAAAAGTTTTTACTCTTAATCTCCCTAAGGCTTTGCATTTTGAATTTAAGCCTTTTAGTTTGTATTGATTGACACAAATTAATAATCTAGTTCGCAATTTCAGCCCCTATTTTTCCATATGAAAAATGCCCGTAAACAAGTATAAAACAAGAATTTATATTAAACAAGGGAAAATCGCTTAAGGTTAAGCAGATTTTAAGCTTAAAATCCTTTTTGTATTTATAGAACATCAGGTAAATCAAAGCTAACGCTTTGAACTTCTTTTATTCAATAGGCTACGCTAACGCTACGCCTCATAAAACACCAAAAAAGGAAAAGATATGTTTTATCTTGAAAAGTCTTTGTTCTGTTGTTTGATATTTTTTGGCTCATAAGAGTGGTTTAAATCGTTTTTTTGAGTTTTTTCGTATAAATCCTCGTTTTTTTCTTTTTTGATGTTTAAGGGGCGTTTTTGTTCGTTTATGAGGGTGTTAATTTGAGTTTTTAAAGTTTCGTTTTCTGTTTTGAGTTGTTTATTTTCTTCTTTTATCTTTTGAAGTGCTGATAAATTAGCTTCAAGCTCATTGCAAGCTTTTTCTAGGGCTTCATTTTTAGCTTTTAGCTCCTCCAGTTCGATTTTTTGAGTTTTGTTTTTATCACTTAAAGATTTATTCATATTTATGTTAAAAAGGCATTCTATTGTCTCTTTTGTTGGTTTTTTAATGGTGTTTTCAAGGATATCTTTTCTTATTGGGAATGATTTTTCAAACTCTTCTTCGTTCTCATCGTTTGTATAAAGTGTTTTAATGCAAGTTCTTATAAAGTTATTTTTTATTTTTTCTCTTTCAGTTTTTTCTTCTATAAGCTCTTCTTCTTTTGCTTTTAATGCTTTTAATTCTGCCTCAAGTGCTTTTATTTGCTCGTCTAGTGTTTTGCTTTTGGTTTTTTCCTCTGTAAGTTCTTGATTTTGCCTTGTGTAAGCCTGTGTTAAAGCTTCTAAAGTATTGTTTAAATCGTTGCTTAGTGTTTCTTTGGCTGTCTTTTTTAATTCTCCAAGCTCACGAAAAAAATCTTTTGGATAGCCTTTGCCTATACAAGCTTTTCTAAAGGCTTCAATTTCGGCTTTAACTTCTTTTGCGGCTAAAAGTTCCTCTTTTGTATTTTCAGTTCTTAAAGCCTCAATTTCTTGCGTATATTCGTATTTGATTTGTGCTTGATTTGCTTCGTGTTCTTGTCTGATTTGCTCTAATAGTTGCTTTCTTTCTCTTTTTTCTTGTTCTTTTATTTGTGCGTATTTGCGTGGTTCAATTCTCTGTCTTTTTGTAATACGCTTATCTTGTCCCCTTTGCATTTGTAAAATTTCAGCGACTTCGGTTTGAATTTGCCTTAATACTCTAGGGCTTATCAGCTCTCTACGATACATATTCTTACCTGTTTTTTTATCAAGTGTAATAAATTCAAGGTGTGCGTGATGATTGATTACTTTTTCGCCATTTTCGTTTATATGTCCTTCATCTCTATGGATTGCGATTTGATAGCATTGAAAGCCATATTTTGAATTAAAATGCTCTGCAAGTCTTTCAAGATCGTGCATTGTTGTATTGGGTTTTATATTAACAACCGCACTCCATTCGTAAGATTTAGCTTGAAATTTTTGCCCTGTGTGCTTAGCATATTGTTCTTTGGCGTTTTCAATGATTTGATTTTTCAGTTTTAAGGCTTCATAGCCATCACAACTACAAATTAACTCGCCACCGATAGCATAATCTGCTCTTTCTGAGCTGTTATGCCATATTTGCCACTTTATAGACTTTTTAAAATTTATGCTTGAAAGATTGCTCATATGTTAAAGCCCTATTTGTAGGCGTTTTCTCTTGTGCTAATCTCAATTATCAAAATAATGAGTTCTTTTTCTCTAATTTCGCCTTTTATACGATAGTTGCCAACACGCCACCTGTAAAGGTTCTCATATCCTTGCAGTTTTTTACATTGTGGTAACTGTGTAGGGTCTTTAGCTGTTATAAGAAAGTTTTCTATATAGTCTTTAATCCTTAAAACACCTAATTTATCGCCTTTAACTTGTTTTTCTAGGTATTTATTAACCTTGCGTTCAATTTGAATTTCCATTTTGATACTCTTGCATTTCTTTTTCGTTTTCAAGTCGTGCCTGTTCTGCTAGTTTTGCGGTTTCAGGGTCGTTTTCGATTTCTCTATTTAGTTCTTTAAAAATAGGTGTTTCTTTAGCATTGTAATACTTTGGTTCATTTAAGCTTTCTTTGATTTTTGACTTTAAAAAGGCTTTTAATTGCAAAGTCATACTTAAATTTTGTTCGTAAGTCTCTTTTATTTTTCGTTCTTTTTTTTCCGCATCATCTAAAGCGTTAATAAGTTGCTTTCTACTCATATTTGCATATTTGTCAAAGTCGATTGTTAATGCTTCCATTGTTTCCCCTTTTTTTATTTTTTTGCTTAATTGAGCTTGCGAAATTATAGCATATTAAAATTTAAAAAAAGCAAATTAGCACATTTTTTAAAATATAGGTGGATAATTTGCAAATTATCCACCTATATTTTAAAATCGTGAAACTTTTTAATATTTGTTGGTAATTTGCACTGCGTGGCTTATATATTAATTCGCAAGCTTATTAATATATTTTGCATTTGCTTAATTCTAGAATTAAGAGAAACAAAGTTAAAAATCTTAATGAAACACTATTGAGAAAACAGCAACAAGAAAAAGAAAGAACAAGGCAAAGGGATAGGGGGTTTGGTAGATAAAGGTAACTATATTTTATAAAAATAAGTTACTACTAAGAATTAGTTTGCTATGATTTTGATTGTGGAGTTTAAATCCTAGTGGATTGCATCTCCACTAGGGTTAATTTGCTCCGCCGAAAGGAGGTAGCAAGTTGAATATCATCGTAATTATAGCATTATTTGCTTAATTGTAACTTTGGCTTATTAAGGCTTAAGGGAAGCTTTAGGCTAGGTGGTTGCAGACACGCCTAGCCTCTATGCGATGATAGCCCTGTCTGTGTTAAAGGATTTAAAATGGAAACAAAAAAGAAAAAATCAGTCAAAACAAAAGCTAAAAAAGCCATAGTAACACAAGATAATCGCTTCGTATATGCTAAATACGATATGAACGCTAATGAGATGAAATTCTTTATGTGGATAGTAGCTCAACTTAATAGCCAAAGAGACAAGTTCTTTCAAGTGTGCGAGATTCCATTAAGTGAGATTTTTCAAATGTGGCAGTGGGAGAATGGTAGAATAGATTATTCTTATTGCTCTCAAATAGTGGAAAGTATGGTAAGAAAGGTTTATATAGAGGATTTTAAGCTACTTGATGAAAAAACAATGAAAGAAAAAAGCGTATTTCAAGCTATGCCACTTTTTAAATTTATTAGATACGAGCAAGGGCAAAACTATGTAACCTATCAGCTAAACGATAGCCTTACAAAATACCTACTTGACCTAAAAAGAGACTTTACACAGCTTAAATTTAGCGATATACAGCAAATGAAATCCGCATATAGTATAAGAATTTATAATATGCTTGTGTGTGAGTTAAAGCAAAACCGACAAAGCTTGAAAATGAACCTTTCAGTATTGCAAAACATCTTAGAAGTGCCTAAAAGCTTTTATGAATGGTTTGATTTTAACCGCTTTGTTTTAAAACAAGCCCAAAAAGATATTAATGCTAAATCTAACCTAGTTTTGCTTGAAATTAAAACATTTAAGACAGGACGTAAAATCACAGACTTAGAGTTTATCTTTGACTATAAAAACAACGATAAACGTATAGCAAGAGAACAAGAAAAACAAGAGAGCTTTAATAAAGCCCTTATTAAAGCAGTAGAAAGCTATATAGGCAAAAGTGTTTATATCAAAGGCTATGGCAATTTAATATGCGAAAGTTGGAATTGGGAAAATGATAAAAAAGAACGTATAATGGCTATGTTTTTACACAAAGAAACTGACAAGCCTGTAGGTTTTTTAGTTAAGAGCTTCAAAGATATTAACTCTATTCAAAAAGCTAAAGATAGAGCAGAGGAGTTATTCTACCTTGACACAGAGAAAGTCCAAAAAGCAATTGATACTAGAAAGCAATTAAAATCAGGCACACTATTTGATAAATTCTATAAGAAAGTTTAAAGTTTTTCACGACAAAAAAGTTACCTTTCGCAATTTTAGCCCCAATTAAGCAAATATATCTAAAAGTTTATCTTTTTTGTTGTCTGCTTTGTTATATTCTTCTTTTTTAGCTTTAACTTCTACTTTTTTTGTATCTTCTTGTTGTTCCATAAGTTTTAGAGTGTCATAGATTTGATGAACTTCCTTAGGCATACATTTATGGAAACGATGATTTGAATTAGGATTTAAAATACTTAACATAATATTCTTAAGCTCTTATATCTATACCCTTTATATTATTTAAGCCCATTTGAGAAATAATCTTTCTAAAATTATCATTACTTGTATCATCATCACTTGTTTTCATACCAAAAAGAATTTTTAACTCTTCACTTGTGCTAAATTTATCTTCTAAGAGTTTTTTTAAAAATTCACTTCTTATATTGTCATCTTTGTAAGTTTCTTTGTTTTTACTTTCACCTTGTATGGGTTTAAAAGGTTTTGTTTCTTGGGTGTTTTGTGTTTGTGGAATATTTAAAACCAATCCGCCACTAAGGCTATAATTTATCCCTTTTGCCTTTTCCTCTGTCTCTAAGGCTTTAACAAATTCATCGTGTCTTTTTTTTAAATCAAGGTATTTGTTTTTAAACTCATCCAAACTCATATTAGAATTTATCATTTCGTTATATTCTTTATCAAAATCACTTGCTTGTTGTGCCAATTCACTATTGCCTATGGCTTCACTTCTTTTGATATAAAGTTTCATTGAAAGCCTTTCTTCAGACATGGTCCAAGAATTATCATTACTTATGAAAGCGCTTTTCATTTTATTTGTATCCATAAAATTTTCAAAATCTTTACGCTCTGCGTCGCTAATGTTTTTATCAAAAGTGAGTTTTCCAAATAATTTAGTATCTCCCTCTAAAAGAGGACCTGTTGCCCCATAGAGTTGAGAATTTAAAAGAGCCATTAAAACACCACCCTTATCAACACTTCCGCCTTTATTTATATAGGCAAATTTGTTTAATCTCACATCACCATTGCTATTGCTAAAAATATTATCCACACTGATTTTATCAAAACCTGCATCTGTAAAAGTATTGAAAGTAACATTAATTCTATCTTGCGTTAAGGTCGTTTTTTCATATTCATCCTTGGTAAAGGTTTTGCTAACATTAAGATTTTTATCTAAAATAAAAGCATAGGGTATATTAGCTAATTCATCTTGACTTAAGCTAGAGTTTGAAGTTTGTGGCACAAGTTGAGTTAAAACTTTATAAGCATTTCCTACAGTTTTAGCAATGTCTATTGTAGCGTGAGTTGCATAAAAATATCTATCCCCTGTTTCCCAAGCTACAAAACTTTCAGCTCCTTTAGCATAAATCTTATAATCTTGTGGCAATCCTGCAGCCTCATTAAAATCACTTGTAAAAAAACCTTCTTTATCTACACCATAG
>NZ_QHLK01000025.1 GCF_006864455.1 Campylobacter sp. MIT 97-5078 | reverse complement strand
AAGTTGCTCTGCTGTGTTCCCACCCTGAAGCGGTACTTTAAGATAGTATTGCACAGGTCTAAAAAAGGGCAATTAGGATCATAGCAAAATTTACTTAAAATTTTGTTGAATAAAATCAAATTGCTAGTTTTTATAATATAAACACAACTTAATGGAACTTTCGTGGTTTGATTCCAAACAAAAATATATAGATAATTTATCAAATATCAAGAAAATCCCAGAGTTGATTTTGTGCTTGTTTTTGTTTATCTTAAAGCTTTTTAGTATGCCAGTGTTTTCATTAAAATCACTCTAAAAAGCCCTCACTTTGGCTTGTTTGATAGCTGTTCTGAATAATCACTGCTACGCCAGCTAAGCTAATCTTTTTAGTGTTTGAGCCAAATTTTAGCTTTTTCTTTTAGTTTTTTGATGTCACTTGAAGCATAATAGCTTACTTTTGTTTTTTTGTTTTTTCTTTTGAGATGGAATTTGCGTTCAAGTTGATCAGCAAGGGCTTGTCCTGAGTGAATCAGCAGGATATCTTCTCCAAAATATTCTTGCAAGGATTTTGCAAGTAGTGGAAAATGAGTGCAACCAAGTATTAAAGCTTTTGGCTTGCTTTGTAAAGAAGAAAAATAGTATTCAAAGGCACTTTCAACGATTTTTCCTTCAAAAATTCCCTCCTCAACCATAGGCACAAAAAGCCCTGTGGATAGAGCTTTAATGTGAGAAAAGCCTAATTTTTCGAGGAGGTTTTGATAGCGTTTAGATTTTATCGTCGCTTGAGTAGCAATGATGAGAATTTCATCATTTTTATTTTGTAAAGTCTTAGATACCGCGCTTACGCCAGCATCAATGACGCCAAAAATAGGCATTTTAGTCCTTGCTCTAAGTTCTCTTAGAGCATACGCACTCACTGTGTTGCAAGCAATGATGAGCATATCGAGGTTAAAAGGCTCAAAAAATTCCAAAGCCTCTAAAGAAAAACGCACTATAGTTTCTTTATCTTTTACTCCGTAAGGCACGCGTGCTGTATCGCCGTAATACACCACTTCATCAAAAAACCTCGCCTCAAGCAGAGGCTTTAACACGCTCAAGCCACCAATCCCGCTGTCAAATACACCTATTCTCATTTTTGCCTCATTTTATATATCGTCTTGCACCTAAGTATTTAGGTTTCCAATAACTGCTATTTAACGAACCTTTTCTTGCCCCACCGCGAGGTGAGAGATGGATAAAATTATCATTTTGAACATAAATTCCCACATGCAAGCCATTTGGTCCCCTTCCTGTCCTAAAAAACACCAAATCCCCAGCTCTTAAATTCTTGCGTGAAATTTTTTGTCCGCTTTTCATTTGTAAAGCAGTTGTTCGTGGAATTTGTGTGCGAAAGTGTTGTGAAAGCACGCTTTGAGTAAAGCCAGAGCAATCTGCACCATTTTTACTTGCCCCGCCCAAACGATACGGCGTTTTTTGCCATTCTTTGTGAATACTTTCAAGCTTTGAGGGTGTGGCATTAACACCTCTTTGTGTTTTATATGATGAATGAGAGCTAAAACAAGCTGATATAAAAAAGCTTAAGCTTATAATAAAAATAAATTGTAAATTTTTCATCATTTCCTTTAAACAATACGTCTGAAAATTTAAGACTTTGCAAAAAATCTCAAATAAGCAAAGCCAAAAATTCCAGAACATAAAGATGCTAAAAGTATGGCAAAATTATCTGCATAATTAAAAACATCGCTTACCTCATACGCAAGTCTATCGATAAACAAACTCATCGTAAAGCCAATGCCTGTGAGTATGCAAACCCCATAAAGTTGTTTAAAGGTCGCTCCTTCTGGGAGTTTAGTAAATTTAAGCTTGATACTAAGGTAGCTTAGTGCAAATACACCGATTTGCTTTCCTACAAAAAGTCCTAAAAATATACCTAAACTCACGCCTGAAAAGAAGCTTGAAAAATCAATGTTTGATAAATTTACCCCAGCATTTGCAAAGGCAAATAAAGGCAAGATCATAAAACCCAACCACGCTTTTAAACCTTCATAAATTTCTTCTAAGAAAGGCTCGCCATCTTTGGTGTATAAAGGGATAAAAAATGCCGTAACCAAGCCAGCTAAAGTCGCATGAACGCCACTTTTTAAGACGCTTATCCAAAGGATTAGGGAGCAGATAAAATAAAAAGATTTACGTGTAATTTTGAGTAAATTTAAAACAAACAAAGCACAAATAGTAAGCATGGCAATCACAAGAGCAAAAACCGAAAGCTTATTTGTATAAAAGATTGCGATGATTAAGATCGCCCCAACATCATCAAAAATAGCTAGGCTTAATAAAAAAATTTTAAGGCTTATTGGCAAATGCTTACCGCACATCAAAAGTATGGCAAGTGCAAATGCCGTATCTGTAGCCGTTGGTATCGCCCAACCCCTTAAAACATAAGGATTATTAAAATTAATCAAAGCAAAGATGAGTGCTGGAACGATAATCCCGCCTATCGCACCAAATAAAGGCAGGGTAATATTTTTTGGATTTTTAAAATCGCCTTGTGTAAATTCCTTTTTTAACTCAAGTCCTATGGAAAAGAAAAAAATTGCGATAAGCCCATCATTAATCCACAGCAAAAAAGGCTTGAAAAGCTCAAATCCTCCAGCCTTAAAACCAGCCTCAAGGCTAAGAAAATTTTTATATACTCCTTGATATGAGCCGTTTTCTATCCACAACGCAAGCAAGGTTGCGACGATAAGTAAAACTCCGGCAAAAGCTTCGTTTTTAACAAAATTTTTAAGTGCTTGCAAGTTTGTCCTTTTTCTCAATCTTAACACACTTAAGATAAATATAAGCAACCAAAGCACTTACAAAGCTTGCAAGCAAGATAGCTAAGCGATCAGCGTGTTCAAAGGCACTAACATTTTCAGCATACGCAAGTCCATCGATAAACAAACTCATCGTGAAGCCAATGCCCGTAAGTATGCAAATTCCATAAAATTGAGCATAACTCACATTTTGTGGCAGGGTAGCGACTTTAAGCTTAATGCTGATAAAGCTAAATAAAAATACACCGATTTGTTTTCCTGCAAAAAGCCCTAAAAATATACCTAAGCTTACCGGTGATAAAAGGGCTGAAAATTCCATATCACGCAAGTCAATACCAGCATTTGCAAAGGCAAATAAAGGCAAGATAAAAAAGATTACCCAAGGATCAAGATCGTGATAAAGATGCTTTAAAAAAGGTTTGCCATTTTTTCTTTCTACGGGGATAAAAAGTGCCACAATAACACCAGATAAAGTCGCATGAACGCCACTTTCAAGCATAGCTATCCACAAAATCACACCCACGATAAAATAAAAAGGCAATTTGCTCACGCGTAAGTAGTTTAATATAAAAAGTGCCAATATACAAGCTATGCACACGAAAATTGCTAAGCTTGAAAGCTCGTTTGTATAAAATAAAGCGATGATAATGATCGCACCAAGATCGTCAAAAATTGCTAAAGAAAGTAAAAAAAGCTTTAAACTTGCCGGGACTTTGTTACCCAAAAGCATTAGAATTCCTACTGCAAAAGCTATATCAGTAGCCGTTGGTATAGCCCAGCCTTTCATCGCAAACGCGTCATTATAATTAATCACCCAAAAGATCAAAGCTGGCATGATCATACCGCCTAAAGCACCAAATATAGGCAGTGAAACAGCTTTGATATGTTGTAATTGTCCTCTTAAAATTTCATATTTAAGCTCAAGTCCTATGCAGAGGAAAAAAATAGCGATAAGTCCGTCATTAATCCAGTGGAGCAAGGTTTTAGAGATAGTAAAATCATTCACTGAAAAACTTACTTTAACATATAAAAAATTCTCATAAATAGCACTAAATATAGTATTTTGGCATACAAGAGCAAAAAATGTGCAAGCGATGAGTAAAAATCCCGGAAAAGATTCGTTTTTTACAAGTCTTTTGATATTTTTCATTACCAGTGTTTATTCTTTCTTAAAAATATAGAGTTTTGTTTGTATAAAGACAAAATTTTAAGGTATTTTACTTAAAAAAGTTAAATTTTTGTTTTAAAATGCAATGAAATAAAGAATTTTTATGATAAAAAGCTAAGACTTTGTTTTAATGCAAAGTCTTAGCTTTTTTACGCATAAATATCAAGCACCTCGCTTGAGTTTGCTTCAGTAGTGCTTTCAACGAGCTGGGCTATCATTTCTTCATTGCTTTGCACAGCTTTTTGCAAAGCTGAAGTGCTTGTAGCAACGAGCAAAGAAGCATTACCATAAGTTGAATCTTGGATCATATTCTCTCCTTTTCTATATACTTGTATTAAGATTATATCGTCAAATTCTAACTAAAACTTAGAGTAAAAATGCAAAAAAAACGCATTTTAGGAATTTTTTGCATTTTTTTATGATACAATACGCCTGCTTTATTTATTTTGATTTAAAGGAGTTTTTATGAAGTTAATTAAACTAAGTCTTGTCGCAGCTGTAACCACAGCTTCGTTTTCAGCACTTAATGCGATTTCTTTAGAAGATGCGATTAAGAATGTTGATTTTTCAGGTCAGTTAAGATACCGCTACGATACAGGTAGCTGGGACGGCTCTCAAAACAATTCTGGCATCAGTGCTCAAGACAATATCGGTGGACATCAACAACACAATATAAGAGCAAGATTGGGTGCTAAAGCTGATATTGGTGATGGTTTTAAGGTGTTTGGACAAGTTCAATACGGACCAGATAACGATGGTGGCTATGGAGTTGGTAACACAACGGTTACAAACAAAACTTTTGAACTTCGCCAAGCGTATTTGCAATATGATCTTGCTGATTATGCAACAAGTTTTACCTGGGGTAAGCAAGAATTTACGTCCATTTGGACTGATGATATCTCTTCAATGTCAGCTAGGGCAACTTACACAGGTGTTGAAGGCTTGACTTTAACTGCTTTTGCTGTGGATAGTTTTGAACAAGATAGTGATAGACCTTTTTGGGATATAGATAAATATGAAGCTACTACTGATAACAATGGCATCGTTACAACTTCAGCAGCACAAAATACAGCAAATTCAGTTGGTGATTTTCTCTTTAGACAAAATCTCTATGGCGTAGCTGCTATAGGTTCTTATGATCTAGGTGGTTCTAACCTTGATACACAACTTTGGTTAGGCTATCTTAACAAAAGAGCGTTTTTCTATGCTCTTGATGTGGTGTATGGTTTAGATATCGATCAAGACTTAAACTATACGTTGCAATTAAGCTATTTGGGTAACTCTGTTGATTCTGCTTTAAAAGATAGAATGGTTGCACAAAAAATGACATCAGCTCCTGCGAATTTGCCTACTGGTGGAAATGCAGATGAAACACTCATCGCAAATGGAAATTTGATCAACTTAATGGGAACTTTAAAAGGTTATGGCTTTGATGGTTCTTTAGGTGGGGTTTTGTATGGTAAAAAAGGTAAATTTACCATCAATAGACTCGATGATAGCTTTCTTGCTGGTGGTAGAGAAATCTTTTATGTAAAAGGTTCAAATATCATGAACAGCTTTGGACAAAACACTTTTGGCTATGTAAAAGCTGGCTATACTCTTCCTTCTGATTTAAGACTTGGTGTGCAATTTGTGTATGGTTCAACTCAAGCTGGAGATAGAAATATAGGCAATGCTGAGTATTACGGCGGTGGCGATAAAATGGAAGCTGTTGTAGAAGCAAGCTATAATTACAGCAAAAACCTTGATTTCTTGCTTTGGTATTCTTATCTTGACTGGAAAAGCAATAAAGGCGTAGGAACTAATGGTAACTATGAAGATGCTAAAAATACCAAAGACACTGTGAGATTCCAAGCAGTTTATAAATTCTAAATTTCACATTTAAAGAGGCTTTATGCCTCTTTGCTTTTTTAATGGTGTATTTGAATTTTTATCTTTGACTTAAAAAATTTATTCTTTTTTAAAAGATTTAATATGCTTTACAAGCCATACTTTATTGAAATTTAAAAATATTAACCTCCCCAAACCCAAACAATTTAATAAAACTTTAAGCTTATTTGTATATAATTTCATT
>NZ_QHLK01000024.1 GCF_006864455.1 Campylobacter sp. MIT 97-5078 | reverse complement strand
TTGCGCCTGGAAGTGGGGATTTGGCTGCAAATTTAGCCCTTGATGCTCGCTTTATCTATACTATCGATCCTTCCATTGTCTCACTAGAAATATCAAAACAATAAAAAACTATCAAACTTAAAATGCAATTTAGCTTAATTTTGTTTAAAATTTTAGTTGTAGCTATGAAAAATGAACTATTTTAAAATATAAAGTGAAAATATTTTTATGAATTATGAGCAAACACTCTCTAAAATTACTTAAACGAATCGTGTTAAACCAGCCCAAATTTAACTAAGTGAAAAGTAAAACCAAGAGAAACGTTGTGATGAAAGGCTCATAAACGCTTCTTTTTTTGCAAAATGAATTTAAGCTAAACATCGATTTTTAAATTTAAACATGTCAATAAACTTACCCAAGCCAGAACAAATCGCTAAATTCGTTAAAATCCATAGCTTCTAAGCTGCTTTGATTTTCACAAATTTTAAGGATTTTTTCGCATTGTTTTGGAGCAAATTTCACAGCTAAGTTTGCCTTGAATTTCTCCATTAAAACAGGTATCCCCTCGCTTCGACGTCTTTTGTGTCCTATTGGGTATTCAACTTCTATTTTTTCAGTTTTTGAGCCGTCTTTAAAGAAAACTTGCACCGCATTGGCTATGCTTCTTTTATCCGCTTCTAAATACTCTTTTGTGTAGCGTTCATCAACCTCAACCACCATTTTTTCACGCAATTTATCTATGCGAGAATCTCTTGCCACACCCTCTTCATAATCATCAGCAACCAAACGTCCAAAAATGAGCGGCACAGAGACCATATACTGTATGCAGTGATCGCGGTCAGCTGGATTGTCGAGTTTGCCAACTTTATTGATAATTCTATGTCCTGATTCTTGCGTAGTAATGATGATTTTTTCAACCTCATCTAAGCGGTTTTTCACTTCATTGTGAAGTTTTAAGGCTGCTTCAACAGCAGTTTGTGCGTGAAATTCTGCCGGAAATGAAATTTTAAAAAGCACATTTTCCATTACATAAGTGCCAAATTCTTGCGGTATAGTAAGCTTTTGCCCTTTCATTTTCACATCTTCATAGCCCCAAAATGAAGCTGAAAGTGCAGACGGATAGCCCATTTCGCCTTTTTTTGCTTTCAAAGCTAAATCCACGCCCCTGCTTGAAGCGTCCCCTGCCGCCCAGCTTTTGCGAGAACCTGTATTTGGTGCGTGGCGGTAAGTTCTTAAAGCACCCCCGTCAATGAAAGCGTGTGAAACAGCGTTTCTAATCTCTTCAAAATCACAACCCAAAAGCTTAGCAGCCACCGCAGCACTTGCAATTCTAACAAGCAAAACATGATCCATTCCCACTTTGTTAAAACAGTTTTCAAGGGCTAAAACGCCTTGAATTTCGTGGGCTTTTATCATCGCTTTTAGCACGCAACCCACTTTTAAAGGGGCTTTTGCTTCGCTTAAATTTTTACGGCTAACATAATCAGCCACCGCCCAAATCGCACCTAAATTATCGCTTGGATGCCCCCACTCAGCCGCAAGCCAAGTGTCGTTAAAATCAAGCCATCTTATCATAGCACCGACATTAAAAGCCCCGCGAATCGGCTCAAGCTGATAAGAAGTGCCGGGTACTTTTGCTCCCAAAGGTCTAAATTCAGCCCCCTCAACACTAGGTCCTAAAAGCTTGGTGCAAGCGGGGTATTTTAAGGCTAAAAGCCCACAACCTAAGGTATCAAGCAAACAATACCTAGCCGTTTCTAAGGCTAAATCGCTGGTGATTTTGTATTCATCAGCGTATTTTGCTATTTTTGTTAAAAGCTCGTCAAACTCTGGTCTTTTGGTTTCTAAAATTCCCATATTACTCATTTTTTCTCCTTTATCTTTGTGTGATTTTTATGAAATTTCTTGGCTCAGGTCCTATATAAGTGCTACTTGGACGAATGAGCTTATTGTTAGCCCTTTGCTCTTTAATGTGCGCACACCACCCAGAAACACGGCTCATTATAAAAATAGGCGTGAAATAATCCGTTGGTATTCCCATAAAATAATAGGCAGAAGCACTATAAAAATCCGCATTTGGCGGTAAATTTGGCTTCTTTTCTTTCATTAAATTTTCAATCGCCTCACTAACTTTAAACAACAAAGTATCCCCGCCTAGTTTTTTGCTCCACACTTTAATCAAAGCATTTCTAGGATCTCCACCAGTCCCATAAATTCTATGTCCAAAGCCCATTAAAAGCTCTTTATTTTCAAGCTTTTTATTCACGCCATCAATAGCTGCTTCAACACTTGAAAAGCCTTCTATCAGGTGCATAGCTGCTTCGTTTGCTCCGCCGTGTAAAGGCCCTCTTAAAGCCCCAATCGCTGCTGCTACACTTGAAAAAATATCGCTTTTTGTTGAAGCACAAATTCGAGCTGTAAAAGTTGAAGCATTAAATTCATGTTCTGCATAAAGCACGAGCGAGCAGTGCATAGCCTTAATAAATTCATCGCTTGGTGCTTGAAGCTCTAGTTTTTCTAAAAAATATCCTGCTATGCTTTTTTGAGCGGAGTTAAAGTCTATTTCTCTGCCAAAATTTGCATAATGATGCCAATAGCAAAGCACACTGGGCAAAACGCCCAAAAGTCTGATAATCTTTTCATCTTGGTCTTTAAAATCGTCACTCTCAGGCTCTAAACTTCCAAGAGCAGCTACCGCACTTTGCATTAAATTCATAGGGTGAGCTGTCTTTGGAATAGCCCTTAGTACAGCTTTTAAATTTTCATTTAAAGCACGACTTGCTATGATTTTTTCCTTATAGCTTTCAAGCTCTTTTGAAGTTGGCAACTCGCCATATTGCAAAAGAAAAGCCACTTCCTCAAAATCGCAGTTTCTTGCTAAATCCTCAATCGCATAGCCATAGTAATTAAGCCCATTTCCAAGCCCACAAGTGCAAATCGCACTCTCACCAGCAATCACCCCTGCTAAACCACCTTGCTTTTTTGCTGCTTGGCTCGCACTCATTTTTTACCTCCTTTAAAAAGTTCATCTAGCTTATCTTCGTAAGCGTAATAATCAAGCATTTCATAAAGCTCTTCTCTAGTTTGCATCAGTTCTAAAACATCTTTTTGATGTCCATTTTTAAGTATGCTCTTATACACTTTAACCGCTGCTTGATTCATCGCACGATTTGCAGAAAGTGGATAAAGCACCATAGAAATTCCCACCTCTTTAAGATCCTTTGCACTAAAATAAGGCGTCTTACCAAATTCTGTGATATTTGCCAAAACAGGTACTTTAATGTTTTTGGTAAATTCTTTATATTCCTCTAAGCTGTGAATTGCCTCAGCAAAAATCATTTCAGCCCCCGCTTCCACATAAGCAGCTGCCCTTTGGAGTGCTTTTGCTTGTCCCTCAATAGCGTGTGCGTCAGTTCTTGCCATAACCACAAATTCACTATCTATCTTAGCATCCATTGCAACTTTAATTCTATCGCACATTTCAGCAGTGCTTACAAGCTCTTTATTGGGGCGGTGTCCGCATCTTTTTTGCACGACTTGATCTTCAATATGCACGGCAGCTGCACCTGCTCTTGTCATTTCTTTAATGGTTCTTGCTATGTTAAAAGCTCCACCAAAACCTGTATCAACATCCACAAGCAAAGGCGTATCTACCCTTGAAGTAATGCGTCTCACATCTATGCAAAAATCCTCAAGCCCAACTATACCAAGATCTGGCAATCCATAACTCGCACTAGCCACGCCAGAACCTGAAACATAAATTGCTTTAGCCCCAAGTTTGGTCGCTTGTAAAGCAGAATAAGCATTTACTGCACCTAATATCAATAAAGGTGAGCTCTCCTTTAAAGCCTGTCTAAATCTTTTTCCTGCACTCATCTTTTCTCCTTTTTTGAAATTTGTGGATAACCAAGTTTATTAATAGCCTCCTCGCAATGCTTTAAAACACCCTCATTTTCAATAGTAGCTGGAATTTTGTAATCTACACCATCGGCTATTTCTCTTAGTGTTTTTCTTAAAATTTTACCACTTCTTGTTTTTGGTAAAGAATCAACTACACAAGCGATTTTAAAACTCGCCACAGCACCTATTTCTTGCCTTACCAAAGCCGCAACCCCATCAACTATGCCTCTATGATCCCTTTCTATACCACTTTTTAGCACGATAAAGCCCATAGGAATCTCACCTTTTAACTCGTCATTTACACCTATTACAGCACATTCTGCCACATCTGGATGCTTTGAGATAATCTCTTCCATTTCTCCTGTTGAAAGCCTATGTCCTGCGACATTGATAATGCCGTCCATTCTGCCAAGCACATACACATAGCCGTCCTTATCGATATAGCCTGTATCACCTGTTGCATAATAGCCCGGAAATTGATCCAAATAACCTCTTCTATACCTTTCATCATTTTCCCAAATTCCCATTAAGCTCGCAGGTGGCAAAGGAAGTTTAAGACATAAAGCACCTTTTTTTTCAGCACCTAATTCTTTGCCGTTTTCATCAAGCACTTTTAAATTAAAGCCGGGCATTGGTTTTGTAGGGCTTCCGGGCTTTATGGGTTGGGGTTCAAGACCCATAGGATTTGCCGCAATTGCCCAACCTGTTTCAGTTTGCCACCAATTATCAATCACAGATTTTTTAGTGATTTTTTGTATCCATTTCAGCGTATCGCTATCACATCTTTCTCCTGCGACAAAAACAGCCCTTAAACTCTCTAAATTAAATTTCTTTATCCATTCAGCCTTTGGGTCCTCCTTTCTTATCGCACGAAAAGCAGTTGGCGCAGAAAAAAGCACATTAACCTTATGTTCTTCTATCATTCTCCAAAAAGCACCCGGATTTGGTGTTCTTACAGGTTTTCCCTCGTAAAGCACTGTAGTAGCTCCATTCATCAAAGGACCATAAACGATATAAGAATGTCCCACAACCCAGCCCACATCACTGGCTGTAAGCATTACATCGCCTGATTTTATATTATAAATATTATCCATAGACCATTTCATTGCCACAGAATGCCCGCCATTTGACCGAATCACACCTTTTGGAGAGCCTGTCGTGCCTGAGGTATAAAGTATATAAAGCGGATCGGTCGCATCAACAGGCACAGGATCAACTCCCTTAGTTTTTTCCTCTTCACTTTCCCAATCCACATCGCGCCAAGGAAGCATATTTGCCTTAAATTGCGGTCTTTGCCAAATAATGCACGAGGTAGGCTTGTGGCTTGATTTTTTAATGGCTTCATCTAAAATAGGCTTGTATTCTACGATATTGCTCACTTCAATGCCACAACTTGCACTCATGACAACGCGTGGTTTTGCATCTTCTATCCTAGCAGCAAGTTCGTGTGCAGCAAAGCCTCCAAAAACAACACTATGAATAGCCCCAAGTCTGGCACAAGCAAGCATTGCAATCACAGCTTCAGGTATCATAGGCATATAAATGACAACCCTATCACCCTTTACAATACCTTTATTTGCCAAGATTCCAGCCACTTTTGCCACACGCTCACGTAGTTTTTTATAGCTATATTTTTTCTTTGTATCTGTAACAGGAGAATCATAAATTAATGCTATATTATCGCCTCTTCCGTGATGAATGTGTAAATCAAGGGCGTTATAGCAAGTATTCATACAACCTCCTACAAACCACCTATAATGCTCCCCACTAGAGTCAAGCACCTTGTCCCATTCATTATACCAATGCACTTTTTTTGCAGCCTCAGCCCAAAAATTCTCAGGATCGCTAATGGATTCTTGATAAGTTTTTGCGTAAATACTCATAGACTTGTCCTTTCTTAAAAGATATAAGCAGTATAAAAAAATTTTATTTATTAAATCAATGCAAATTTAAAAGGCATATTGTTTAAATTTGTAACTAAAATGTAAAATTTGTATAAAATTTGTGCAAAATTTATAAATTTGTATGATTATTTGTATAAAATTTCTCCAAATAAAATGCAAAATTTAAAAATAATTTGTTACTAAAAGTAATATTAAATAAACTTGGAGCTAAAGATGCTAAATCATAAAGAAAGACTAAAAGAGATTTTTAATAAATCGGGGCTTAGTTTAAGCAAATTTGCCACCCTTTTAGGAAAAGATAGAAGAACCCTTGCTTCTTGGCTTGAAAAGAATGAAAAAAAGGAACTTGATGAGGGCGTGAAGAATAAAATTTGTGAACTTTTTCGCTATCCAAAAGAAATTTGGCATAGCGACAGAGCACATTTTTTCTCGCTTTTAAACGGGCTTAAAAATGAGGAATTAAAAGTGATTGATGAGGGTTATATTGGTGGTTTAAAATATATTTTTGAAAATGAAAACGAGGGTGCGACCATACTGCATCCTGCCTTTCCAAATCCAGCTTATAGAGACTTTATCGTGCCTTTTGTGTATCAAAATATAGACAGTGAAGAGGCAAAAATTTACCGAAGAAAAAGAGGTGAGAAAATGAGGGACTACTCATTTGCAGCGAGTGAGTGGTATAGTATAAAATCCTTGCTTGAGTTTTGCTTTTCTCCTATAGGAAATTTTTACACAAAGGAACAAAAGATAGCGATTTTAGAGCTGATGATAGCGACTTTTAAGGACAATTTCAACAAGACTTTGTATTTTTTTGATTCTTATGATAAAAAAATTTATGGGCTTGAGATGTTTTATCTTTCCATAAATGTGAAACAAAATTTAATGTTTTTTAAAGCCCCGCTTGAAATGCTTATTGTAGAAATTCGTAACACTTCTTTAATAAGAAAAATTCATCATCACTACACAAACGCCCAAAAATGCCCCGCTCACATCGCTCCAAAAGATGCCTGTTTTATAATGCAAATTCTTACAAATTGTTTAAAAGGGAACTTAAATTTAGGTCAAACTTGCGACATTATCGAACGCCAAAGCAGTTACGGGGAGTTGTTTTTTAAAACCTTGAGCATAAGTTAGTTACACAATTTTCATTGAATTAGTTTGGGCAGGGTTTATTTCACAAAGTTCTCATTAAGATCAAATTCATTCATTTCTTAAAGTATCAAGCACATCAACCTCAGTAGCTTTTTTGGCTGGATAATACGAGCTTAAAGCCACGATTAAACCTGCTCCTATAAGCGTAAGCGTA
>NZ_QHLK01000023.1 GCF_006864455.1 Campylobacter sp. MIT 97-5078 | reverse complement strand
GCTGTTGCAGAAGTAAGCTACAACTATACTAAAAACCTTAATTTCTTGCTTTGGTATTCATATCTTGATGTAAAAGCTAAAGCAGAAGCTGGCAATCCAGGTAATTATGATTCTAAAATAAACACTGTACGTTTCCAAGCGTTCTATAAATTCTAATCATACTTAAACCACACAAAGAGGCTTTATGCCTCTTTGCTTTATTTCAAAAAACAGCTCTATCATCTAATAAAACATATGTTTTTTTAAGAAGAATACTGAAAAGCAAGGACAAACTGCGGAGCTTTTCAACTCGTGGTAGGTTAAGGTTTGCTTAAAATTTTGCTAATAATTTCTAAGCAAAGCCAGAGTGCAAGCCTTGAAGCCAACCTATGCCTTATACGCGATAGCTTCGATCTCTACCTTTGCTCCTTTTGGCAAATCTTTTACCGCAAAGGCTGATCGAGCCGGAAATGGAACTTGAAAGGCTTTTTCATATACCTCATTCATTATCGCAAAATCACTTATATCACTTAAAAGCACCATAGTTTTTACAACTTGACTTATTTCTAAGCCATTTTCTTTTAAAATCGCTTTTATGTTACTTAAAGCTTGCTTTGTTTGCTCGCCAACACCACCTTTAACAAGCTCATTTGTTTGTGGATCAAGCCCAAGTTGTCCTGATATAAAGACCAAATCCCCTGCTTTTCTAAACGCAGAATAAGCACCTACTGCTTTTGGATAAGTTTGCATTACTACTCCTTTTTATAAATTCAAAGCCTTATTTTAACATATCTAAGCTTTAAATTTCTTATCAAAAATAAGTCAAAATCACAAAAAACTCAAATCAAAAGCCTAATTTAAAGCATTTTTTGCTATAATCTCGCCAAAATTTATATAAAATTAAGGTTTTAATAATGACTTGGACAAAAAATTCATGGAAAAATTATCCCATTAAACAACAGCCCACTTATAGTGATGAAAAGGAACTCGGCGAGGTTTTAGCACGTCTTGAAAAACTGCCCCCACTTATCTTTGCTGGCGAAGTTCGCAATTTAAAGGCTAAACTTGAAAAAGTCGCTTTAAAAGAAGCTTTTTTGCTTCAAGGTGGTGATTGTGCGGAAAGCTTTGCAAATTTTGGAGCTGTAAATATCCGCGATATGTTTAAACTTCTTTTACAAATGGCGATCGTGCTTACCTTTGCTGGAGGCTGTCCTATAGTGAAAATCGCACGTCTTGCTGGGCAGTTTGCAAAGCCTAGAAGTGCGGACTTTGAAGAAGTCAATGGTGTGAAATTACCAAGTTATAGAGGCGATATTATCAATGGCTTTGATTTCAGCAAAGAAGCAAGAGAGCCTGATCCTAAACGTATGATAGAAGCGTATTATCAAAGTGCGACGACTTTAAATTTGCTTCGTGCTTTTGCCAAAGGCGGTTTGGCAGATTTGCATGAAGTGCATCGCTGGAATTTGGGTTTTTTGAAAAAGGCTGAACTTGGAAGCAAATACGACGAATTAAGTGAAAAGATTACACAAACACTTGATTTTATGCAAGCTTGTGGAATCACTGCTGCAAATTCGCCAAGCCTAAGAGAAACTTCGGTTTATACTTCTCACGAAGCCTTACTTTTACCTTATGAAGAAGCTTTGACAAGGGTTGATAGCTTAAGTGGCGAAATTTATGACTGCTCAGCTCATATGCTTTGGATAGGAGAGCGAACGCGTGGGCTTGATGAGGCGCATATTCACTTTTTAAGCGGGGTTAAAAATCCTTTAGGTGTGAAGATAGGACCAAGTGCAAAAGCCGATGATATCAAGGCTATAGCACAGGCATTAAACCATAAAAATGAAGCTGGAAGGCTTAATATCATCATCAGAATGGGTGCGGATAAAATTGCTTCAAATTTACCTCACATCTTTAAAGAACTTAGCAAAGAAGGCTTAAATATCGTTTATAGCATAGATCCAATGCACGGCAACACCACAAAAGCTGGGAATTTCAAAACACGAGAATTTGATAAGATTGTGCAAGAAGTGAAAATGTTTTTTGAAATTTCAATGAGTGAGGGTATCTATCCGGGCGGTGTTCATCTTGAGATGACTGGACAAGATGTAACCGAATGCACCGGCGGGGCAAGCAATATAACCGCAGAAAGCCTACAAAATCGCTACGAAACGCAGTGCGATCCACGCCTAAATGCCGATCAAGCCCTTGAACTTGCCTTTTTAATTGCTGATTTGGTTAAAAAAGCGAGAAAAGACTAGGGAAAATGTATGAAAGTATATGGGATCAAAAACTGCAATAGCGTTAAAAAAAGCTTAATTTTTTTAAACGAAAAAAACTTTGAGTATGAGTTTTTAGATATTAAAAAGCTTGATGAAAAGACTTTAAAATCGTGGCTTGAAAAGAGAAGTTTTGGCGAGCTTATCAACACAGCTGGCACCACTGCAAAAAAGTTAGAATTAAACAAAGAAAAGCTCGCAAGTAGCGATGAAAAAACGCTTTTTAAGCTCATTCTTGAAAATCCTAGCCTTATCAAACGCCCAGTGATTGAAAAAGACAATCAACTTTTTATCGGCAAAGAATACGAGCTTATAAGCAAATAATTCATTAATTTATTTTTGCTGATTGCTGTTATAAAACATATCATTTTTATCAAGCAAAATTAGGCTTTTTAAAAAGTAAAAGCTTTTAGCGGTAGAAATAAATTTTTAGATTTATTATTCTATGCTGAGATTAAGAGTTGCTTTAGAGCCTTTTTGATCCCTTAACAAGCTTTTATCACTTGCATTTTGCTTTTCATAACGCAAACGCAATTCACCTGAAACCTTTACTTCTTTATCTTTAAAAAGCTCATCAAGACTTTGGGCTGATAAATTTGCAAATACTCCTAACAATGCCAAAACAAAAATACTCTTTTTCAAAACTTTTTCCTTGTTTGCTTATCTTTATCAATGATAACATTTTTCGTTAAACAAGATAAAAAACACAAGCGAATGAAAATGAAATGGATTGCTTTATATCTTACAATAATGATTATTTAAAATTTAACTTAAGTTGCTTTGTTTTTTGTGATGAATATTATAATAAAAAGCTCTTGCTCCAAAAAGGAGCAAGAAAAGCTATCAAGCAAGTTAGAATTTATATTCAGCTTCAAGGCGGATATTGGTTTGTTTTGAATCATCAAAACCTCTATTAGAAAGAAAGTCAGACTTTTGGGTTATATAAGAGTAAAAGCCTGAAAAAACAAGTTTTTCGCTGTAGTTATAATCCACTCTACCTACGATTTCTTGCTTCTTGCCTGCTCCGCTTCTATCATTTTCGTTTTTCGCGACTTTAGTTCCACCAAAAACATAATCAGCACCTACACGCACGATATCATTAAAGGTATAGCCAGCACTTGCAAAAACAAATTGATTTTTACCTAAAGAGCCATGCAAACTTGAGCCATTGAAATTTTGAATTTCTTGTCCAGCTGTGATGATATCACCCATATCTTCAAGCACATTGAAAGTTGTTGCATCATCTTTACCATACGCAGTATAGCCTAAAGTGCCATCAAAACCATAGCCCTCGAGTGTACCTGCTACGGTATAAAGCGAACCGCCTTTGATATTGCGATTTTTAAGGAAGTCTTCTGTGCTGTTGCCAAGGTATTGAGCTTGCAAGCCCCAATTTAGCTGATCGTTAATCGCCAAAGTATAGCTTGCATCTACAGCATAAAGTGTGGTTCTGTTTGGCACATAGCCCACCCAAAGCTGTCCTGTAACACCAGCTTGTTCGCTATAGTCGATAATAGCAGCCGCGCCATAAAGATTTTGTGCAAAAATAGCATCTTTAAGACTGCTAAACGTTTTATTTCCAGCAACAGGTTCCTCAAAACCAACAAAATCAGGATCATTATTAACACTATCCACAGCAAATGCAGCAAGAGTAACGCCTTCTAAGCTTTGGTTGATGATTTTACCGACCATACCTACTGAACCGTCTATGCTATTATCTGTCCAAATCGTATTTAAAGACTGACGACCGAGCATTATGCTTGTGCCATAATCAGTAGCGTCATATTGCAAATATGCTTCTCTTAGATAAAAAGGTTGATCTGTCTTTGTGCTTGAGCCAGCACCATAACCGCCATCATTTGCAGCATTATCATAGTTATAGTCAAGCACACCAACGACTTTGAAGCCATCGCCTATATTTGCAACTGAACCAAGTTGTGCTCTCATTTTATGAAGTTGACTATCATCTTGAACTTTTGCACCTTTTGTTCTAAAAGTATCATAACGATATCTTAAAGCTCCTGTAAAATCAACATTTTTAATCGCATCTTCCAAAGAGATAGCATTTAAACTTGCAAAAGAGCTTAACGCTGCAAATCCTGCAAGTGAAAGTGTGATCTTTTTACTCATTTTCTTTCCTTTTTAAAAATAAACTTTTTCATTATAACATAAAAATTTTGAAATTAAAAACTAATAAAGAATATAAATTTGTATTTTAATTATTTCTTTACAGCTTAAAAGCTTTTTATAATGCCTTGCAAACAAATTGTTTGTATCTTACAAGGCATTTTATATCTTTTTTTTGTTTTTATTTGATATTAAAAATCTGATTTTTCAGCTCTTTATCATAATCTTTTTGAGCACTTTTGCCTACTTTTCTTGCCCTATTTTCTAAAAAACTAGGATCATCAGCAAAAAGACTTCGCTTTGCTTCAAAGCCGTCTATATTAAAGCCAGCTATATCAATGATAGCATGGATAAAATCATCGAGCATAAAAGGGCGATTTTGAGCCTTTACTATCTTTTCGTAAGCTTTTGGGTGCTTTACTTGAAAAGTATCGCTTGCATAGATGATAAAAGGCACTTCTACCATAAAGCGGTTGATTTTTACATCGTTGTGAAGCTGGTATTCTTCGCCACTATCATACACATCTTCGCCATGATCACTGATATAGATGATAAGACTATCTGTATCTTGAAATTTCTTAATCACTTCACCTAATACAAAATCTGTATAAAGCACAGCATTTGCATACTCTGCCCTTGTTTTCTTGCCAAACTTGCTTTGTATATCATTTTCATTAAAAACAGCAAATTCTTTTGGATAGCGGTTATAGTATATGGCATGATTTCCCATGATATGGATGCTTAAAAACAAGGGTTTGTATTGTTTAGCTAAGACTTTATCGATAAGGGGTAAAATTTTCTCATCAGGTTTTGAGTTTTCAAAATACGAACTTAAACTCGCCCAATACACCTCATCACTTCGCCCAAAAATCGTCGTTGAAGCCTTGTCAAAGAGGCTGAATTTTTCTTGATTAGAAATATTGATGTTTTTATAGCCTCCAAGCCTCATCGCATCGATAAGATTAAGATATTTAAACCATTCTTTATCATTATTTTCTTGATTTGCAAAGCTCAAGATTTGCGAAAGAGATTCATAAGTCGTAGCCCTTGAAGAAATAACATCATTAAATACAAGCAAATTTTTAGGCTTTTCATCTTTGAGCTTATTTAAATTTGGAGTATTTTTAAGCTTATAGCCATAAATTTGCATTAAATTTCTTTGTGCTGATTCGCCGATGATTAAGACAAGGTTTTGAATTTGATCTTCTTTATTTGCTTGAGTGTAGTTTAAATCTTTGATAAACTCATCATAATCATGCGATATTTTTTCGTATTCTTTCATCGAAGAAAGAATCCTTTTCAAGCTTCCATTTACAGCAACTGCGGTGTTATATATCACATCAGAAGTCCTTTCATAATGTGGGCGAAGTTTAAAAATATGAGCTATGATAATAAAAAGCAAAAGCAAAGCAAACACAACCAAAATAATGCGACTCCCCCCCCCCTGCTTTAAAGCCCTTGCATACTTATATACAAGGTAAAAAAGCACACAAAACAAAAACGCCAAAAAGCAGAATTTCAAGTCAAAATAAGTGATGAAAAATTCTTTACTCTCTCTTGGATCGCTTTGCAGTGCTACACTCACAAGATAATCATTTAAAGTAACTTCAAAATGATACACCATAAAAAGATTGATAAGAAAAAATAACACGCTTAAGGTTATAACACAGGCTAAAAAGAGCTTTTGAAACCATTGTATCTTGATAAAATAAATCAAACAAAACGCTAAAAAATATGTGCAAAAAAGCATACTCTCTCGGTAAAAAAACGAGTAAAACCAATACGCATCAAAAAGTTTAGAAAGATTATAAATTTGTGCCAGTGCGATAAAAAAAGAATTTAACACAAAAAGCAAAATAAAGCTTTTTGCAAAACGCGTATTATGATAAAACATCTTGCAACTCCTTTAAAAATAGGGCTAAATTCTATCATAAAAAAATAAATTCAAAATCCACGATATAAATTTAAAGTGTTTTTTGAAATTTCAAACGCAAAGATAAAATTTAGTTCTTGCTTAAGAAAAATGAGCTACAATAAGCTTTTGAAAAAAAGGGAAGTTATGGCAAAAAACAAAAGTGTGATTTTTGAATGTCAGCATTGTGGTAATCAGCAAAGCAAATGGCTTGGAAAATGTCCTGATTGTGGCTCTTGGGATAGTTTTATCGAGCTTAAGTCCGAGCAAATCGCTGTTTTAAAAGAAATCGCGACCCTAAGTTCTACACCAAATGAAGCAGTATGTATAGAAGAAGTAAAGATAGAGACTTTAAAGCGAATCAGCACTGATGATCATGAGCTTGATTTGGTACTTGGCGGGGGCTTAGTGCAAGGTTCTTTAGTACTTATTGGCGGAAGTCCGGGCGTGGGTAAATCCACGCTTTTGCTTAAAATCGCTTCAAATTTAGCTAAAAAAGGTATAAAAGTGCTCTATGTAAGTGGCGAAGAGAGCAAAACGCAGATCAAATTAAGAGCAGATCGCCTTGAAGCAAATGCCAAAGAGTTGTTTTTACTCACTGAACTTTGTCTTGAAAATATCATCGCCCAAATCCACACAGGTGGATATGAAGTTCTCATTGTTGATTCCATTCAAACTCTGTATTCAAACAAGATCGCTTCAGCAGCTGGTAGCTTAACACAAGTCAGAGAGATCACTTTTGAGCTGATGAGGCTTTCAAAGGCTCATAATATCAGCACTTTTATCATAGGACATATCACAAAAGACGGAGCCATAGCTGGACCTAGAGTGCTTGAGCATATGGTTGATGTGGTGCTTTATTTTGAGGGCGATTCTACGCGTGAAATCAGGCTTTTAAGAGGCTTTAAAAACCGCTTTGGTAACACAAGCGAGGTAGGCATTTTTGAGATGAGTGCAAGGGGACTTATCAGCGCTAAGGATATAGCAAGTCGTTTTTTTATACGCGGAAAAGCTACGAGTGGCAGTGCTTTAGGCGTCATTATGGAAGGCTCTAGAGCTTTGATCATCGAAGTGCAAGCTTTGGTATGTGAAAGCTCCTATCCTAAACGAAGCACTACAGGCTATGAAAAAAACCGCCTTGATATGCTTTTAGCCTTACTTGAGCGAAAGCTTGAAATTCCTCTAGGGCATTATGATGTGTTTATCAATATCAGCGGAGGTGTAAAGGTCAATGAAACAGCAGCTGATTTAGCTGTAGTTGCAGCTATCATCTCAAGTTTTAGAAATCGCCCTTTAAGCAAGGATAGTGTCTTTATCGGTGAGCTAAGTTTAAATGGAGAGATAAGAGAAGTTTTTAGCCTTGATACGAGGCTAAAAGAAGCGAGTATGCAGCATTTTAAAAATGCTATAGTGCCGATTAAAGCTCTTGAAAAAATCGATATAAAATGCTTTGTAGCTAAAGAACTCGGTCAAGTTTTAGAATGGATGTAAAAAAGCATAAATAAAATTTAAAAGTCTAAGTTTAAAAAAACGATTTTAAAAGGATAGGAAAAGAATTTAAAAAAGCAAAGAGGCATAAAGCCTCTTTGTGTGGTTTAAGTAGATTAGAATTTATAGATCGCTTGGAAACGCACAGTGTTCTTTTTAGTATCGTAATTACCTGCTTCTGCTTTAGCTTTTACATCAAGATATGAATACCAAAGCAAGAAGTCAAGGTTTTTAGTATAGTTGTAGCTTACTTCTGCAACAGT
>NZ_QHLK01000022.1 GCF_006864455.1 Campylobacter sp. MIT 97-5078 | reverse complement strand
AACTCTAGCTTTATCTAAATAAACAAGCTCTTCAGCTTTGTCTTTAAGTTTTCAAGGCTTTGTATGTCTTTGAAGTTTTTAACTTCAAAGGCTACAAATCTATCATCATCGATTTTTTTTGAGTGATATAACAAATCTTTGCATCTTGGCAAGAAAATCCAAATGCAAAATATATTAATAAGCTTGCGAATTAATATATAAGCCACGTAGTGCAATAGTACAAACAATCGATTATGAAAAATACTCAAATATGACGCAGAAACAAATCTTTAATTCTCTCATTAACGCAGAAAAGCAAGAACACCAGAAGAACAAGTCAAACTAGCACAAGAAGTGCAAAGACTGCACCGCAAGAATTTGACAAGATAGACCATTTTCTAACGAATATATTGTCAGATAGTGAAAATCCTTCACTTTTTGCCAAACTGCAAGAAGCTTATAGGATTTAGCGATAATCGTTATCTGTGGAGAATTGGAAATTATCGCATTATTTGGTATTGTAAAAAATGATACTTTTCAGCTCATGCAAGTTATTAAAATCAGCAAAAGAGATGAAAATACTTATAAAGACTTATAATGAACTATATTTCAAACATTAATTTACAAAATACCAATACCCTCATAAAAGCTTTAAAAGCTATCTAAAACCTCAATTAACTTTAAAGACTACTCAAGGTATTAAAAACATAATAAAATCGATTTATGGCTTATTTCTGTTTATCTATCAAGCTCAATCAAATTGAAACTAAAATCAAAGCTTAAACTTTTTGCAAATTCAAAAACAAAATTTTTCTTTTTCTTTTTCTTTTTCTTTTCTTTTTTTTTTTTTTTTTGAATTTTTAAATTAAGCTTAAACTTAAGTTAAACTTAATATTAAACTTTGCTTAAAGTCCCTAAAAAAGGGGAAAAAATTAATATAGTCATTTAAAAGCATTTTAAGCGGTCTAAAACCTCAATTAACTTTAAAGACTACTCAAGGTATTAAAAACATAATAAAATCGATTTATGGCTTATTTCTGTTTATCTATGAGCCTAAGTTAAATTAAAATTTATCTTCAGCAACTTTTTTTCTTTTTCTTTTTCTTTTTTCTTTTTCTTTTTTTTTCTTTTTTTTCTTTTTTTTTTTTTTTTGAATTTTTAAATTAAGCTTAAACTTAAGTTAAACTTAATATTAAATTAAACTTAAACTTAAATGTAAATTAAGTTTTAAATTTAAATTTAAATTCTATTCCTTCCCCTTTTTTAGTTTTATATATATTAAACTTTATAGTTAATTCCTAATATAGGCATTTTTGGGTTAAAGGGCATTTTGCGGTATTTTTTATCATTTTAGGGGTGTTTTTGAGAATTTAAAAACTTAACCAAATACCTAATATATAGTATTATATAGTGTTTTTTAAGTTTCATTAAAGCTATAAGCTTAAAAAAAGTTTAAACTTAAATAAAAGCCTATTTTACCATATCTTTAATTTTATTTTAAGAAAAAATTTCCGCAAAATGCCCTTTAACCCTTTCAAACTATTACCACATAGTGTCTAGCTCTAATTTTTAAGCTAGACCTAAGGTTTTTAATTGACAAGTTCTGTTTGAGATTGTCCCACTTTGATCTTATGCTCAAAACTATCCAAATCAAAAAACTCGTCCTTACTTTGACATTCTAGCATTTTAAGCAAGATTTTTAATCTTTTCCTCCATAAGATTAAAAGCCTTAATAAACTCTACTTTCCATTGATATGCCTTTTCGCCTGTAAAACCCATAACGAGTAAAGCAAAGGCATCTCTAGTGAGGTTATAATAAGGATATTTTTTAATCGTTCCATTCCCTGTTTCTCGGGTGTAGAACGAAAACGCAAAATTGCGTTTTCGAAAATTATCTTGTGGCAAAGCCTTAATTGCCCGCATTAAATCAGCATGTCTTTTCTCAAACACCTCTGCTAATTTTAAAGAATTGATATACACTTTATCATTACTTATTGCAAGATCATAAATTTTAAGTGTTTTTGTCATTTTTTCTTAAAATTGCTGTATCTTGGTTGATTATGCCCATAATTTTTTTATATTTTTGAGCCTTTATTGCCCAAATTAAGATAGATTGAATATGTCTAGGAATTCGCTTGGCTTGTATCCACCTATTTAGTGTTTCTTCGCTATGTCCTAAAATATTTGCCAATTCTGCTTTGCTTAGGTTTATTTCATCTAACAATTCAAAAAATTTCTTCTTGCTTAAAAGCTTATCATTTCTTATCTTCTTCATTTGTGTAATCATAGCGAATAAATATTAATATATACTTAAATAATAACTTTAATTTTAAGTATTTTTGTCGTTTTTTAAAAGTTGAAGAGAGTTAAGAATTTATATGATTAGCTATGGAATTTTAACTCTCTTTAGAAAATTGTTTTTTATTTATTCACAAGTTTTTGGATCGATAATATCTATCCCCGATGGACCAGCTATCTTTAGAAAAAATGGATCTTTTATATTCTTAGCCATGTCATAATCTAAAGCTTCAAAAGCTTCGCTTTGCTTACCTGCTATTGTATAGGTATAAAATATAGGAATATAAATATATTTACCAACTTTGGTTTTTAGATAAGATTCATAATCTTCAGCATTGTCGCTAAATACTACTACAGCTTTCCTAGAATCTTTTAATTCGCACATTTTAGCATTTGCTGGGATATTATATTTTGCTTTGACTTCTTCATAGCTTAAGACTTTAGAATCAGCACTTAGCTTGATAAGCTTCAATGCCTTTTCTTTTCTTGATATTCATTCTTTGCTTTAAAATTTCCAGATGCTGAATAATCAGAAGAACAAGCTGTAAGAACAGCACCTAAGATGAGGGTTGAAGTTAAAAGTTTAAAACTTTTCATGAAAATCCTTTATAAAAAATTGCAGTAATTATATTAGCAATTATATTAAAAAATACTTAAATAATAAACTTGTTTTTGTTCTTTGTAAATTATATTAAAAAATGCTTAAATAATAAGTTTATATTTGTGAAATAAATTTGTTTAAATTTATTCTTGTGAAAAGTGTTTGTTATCGTGAAAAGTGTTTTTTCTATGGCAAATAAAGCCAAACCGCCTTATCAGTCGTTTGTCTTTATTTGGAAGCTTTAAGCCTCTTTACTTATAGTCTTAAAGCTAAGAAAAGCGGGGGAAATCCCCCGCAACGCCCCCTTAAAAAAGGGGAAAGGATTTTAAGGTTAGTGAAATGCTTTTAGATAGTTTTTTGAGGGGTATTTTTTAAGTAAAAAAAAGAGAAAAAAAATTGAATAAAAATTATTTTATTATTTTAAATATTAAGCATATTTTAAGCAAAAAAAGGGTATAATTTATTAAAGAAAAAAAGGAGTTTGAGAGATGAAAACTATTTATATTTTAAAATGTGGTGATGAGTGGTTGAGTTATGGGAGTATGGAAACTATAGGTATTTTTACGAGCCTTGCAAAAGCTTATAGGGCTATAGGTAAAATTTATGGGAGGAATTGGAAGAATAAATTCGATGAGAATTATCCTGGAAGCTTGCAATGGTTTAGTAAAGAAGATGCTTTTAATGAGATTATAGGCTTAAATATTGAAACAGCAACGCTTAATGAGATTATATAAAAAAGGAGGAATAAAGATGAGAGCAAACAAACAAGAAATTAAGGACTGCATAGCATACTTTCTGGAAAATGGCGTGGATGTTGTTAATCAGATGAATGAGAAAGTTTTTCTGAAGTTTGATTTTGGACTTGTTGAAATTTCAACAAATGAGATTAAAAGGCTTGCAAAGGAATATGTTATTTTGGAACTTAAAGGAAGGTTAAAATGGCAAAAAAGAACATAAACCAAACTATAGTGAGACTTTAGAAACAAAAGGAGAAATAAAGATGAGTAAAGCGACAACAAATGCACTTTTAAAAGAGCTTAAAGAAAATAATCAAGACTTTGAATGGTATCCAACAAGTAAGGAAATGTTAGAACCTTTATTTAAGTATTTTGAGAAAGAGGATAGAGAAAGAAGAATTAAAAGCATTTTAGATATAGGAGCAGGTGATGGACGAACGCTTTTAGCATTATCTTCAGAATTAGGTGCAAATAGGATTTATGCTATAGAAAAAGCCACATCTTTAATTCAAGCTATGAGCCGTGAGATTTTAAATGTGGGTGTGGATTTTTGGCAAACCTCACTGATAGAAAAAGAGCAAGATTTTATTTTTTGTAATCCGCCTTATAGTGAATTTGAAGCATGGATAGAAAGGATTATTAAGGAGGGGAATTTTGGATATTTTGCGTTTATTGTGCCTCATAGGTGGAGAAAAAGCCTTGCGATTAAAAGGGCTTTGCGCCAAAGAGTAGATTTGAAAAGCCTAAAAATTCTAGCAAGCTTTGATTTTTTAGCAGCAGATAGAATGGCAAGGGCTAAGGTGGATTTGGTGCTTTTGCAAACAACTAAATACGAAAGAAAGCAAGAAAAAGACATTTTCAGCGATTTTTTAGAAAAACAATTTGGGTTTAATTTTGAGCATATCAAAGAAGAAAAGAACGCCTACGCAAAAGAAAGAGAAAGGATTGAGGAGCTTGAAGATCAAACAAGAGAAATTGCAAAGGCTGATTTAATCGATTTTTTGGTTTCTAAGTATGAAAAAGAGTTAAGAGAATTTCAGCAAGCTGTGGCAAGCTTAAAAAATATACATCCTCAAATTTTAAATTCTTTAAATATTGATAAGGAAAAGCTTATAAACAGTATTAAAGAGCAACTCATTCAGCTTAAGGCTGTGTATTGGAATGCTTTATTTAATGAGCTTGAGAGTATTAAAAGAAGAATGATTAAAAAGTATAGAAATGTTTTATCTTCTCGTGTAGCAAGTGGGGCAAACATTGATTTTACTAAAGAAAATATCCATTCAGTCGTGATTTGGGTAATCAAAAATGCGGACAAATACATAGAACAAAGTTACCTTGATTTTTTTGATAGAATGGCAAGAGAGGATAATGCTAAACATTATAAAAGTAACGAACGTTTTGAGACGGACAAATGGCGATATAATAGAGAAGATTATAAACATATCCCGCATAAATTAGATTATAGAATAGTTTTGCAAGATGAAGTGCAAATAGATACATTATATCGATTACACCAAACAAACAAAAGCGACTTTTTAGATGATATGTGCGTTATTGCTCACAATCTAGGTTTTACTCCACATTCTACTTGGGAAAAGGTTGTTTTTTTAGCAGGCACTCAGGGTGAATTTGAAAGATTTGTAAATGAAAATGGGACAATATGCAAAAAGGTTTTTGCTGAATACAAAGCTTATAAAAATCATAACTTGCACATCAAATTTGATAAGGACTTTATGGCGGCTTTAAATCTAGCTGTAGGGCGATTAAGAGGGTGGCTAAGAAATGAGGCACAGGCAAGAGAAGAGTTTAAAGAAGCAAGCAATTTAGCCTTTGATAGTGGTTTTAAAAAGAGCTTAACGCTTTGCAAAAAAGATATGCCTTTAATGCTTGCAAATACTCAAGATTATATCCAAACAGAACAAAACAAAGAACCTTCCTTATTTGATAACTTAGATGAAGTAAGCTAAAGGCTTACTTCATTTTTTCCGCAAAGAAACGATATAAAACATCCTCATCAATCTAAAAAAGGAGTATGTAATGAAAAGTATCAATATTTATGAAAGAGGTGGCACACTTTATATTGATGCAAGAACAGAGGATAAAAGGCTACGCCTTAGCACAAAGCTAAAAAATAGCCCAGAAGCTCTGCAATTTGTAAAAGAAAATTATAAGCTCTTCATCAAAGACAGACAAGAAGCACTCAATGCTTTTTATGGCTTAGCAATACCCAAAGAAACTATTAAAAAGCCTTTATATAAGCCTATAAAAGAACTTTCTTTACACAAAAAAGAACACACAAAGAGTTCAAACAACGAAATAAACGAAGTTTTACAAGACTTGTTTCAAGAAAAACAAACACTCAAGCCAAACACTTTACTTTCATATAAAATTTTTATGAAGCAATTTAAAGAGTTTTGCATAATGCAAAATATTACACAATTTAGAGACTTTACACGCAAAAACTGCTTTGATTTTATCACATTTTTAAAAACAAAAAATAATAAAAACTCTACTATAAAGTTAAAAATAGCAATGTTAAGACACCTTTTTGAATATGCCATTAAACTTGAGCTTATAGAAAAGAATATTATTTTTATGCCAAAAATGAGCCAAAGTATAGAAGAGCTTGAAAAAGCAGAATTAAAGCCTTTTGATTTAGATCAAGTCAAGCTTTTGCTCTTAAATGCAAAAGGCGAGTTAAGATCTTTTCTCACAATAGCCTTTTTTACAGGCTTAAGAACAGGCGAAATTTTAGGATTGAAAAAAGAAGATATTAATCTTGATAAAAATAAAGCTAGCATTAAAAGAACACTTTCACAAAATAAGATGATTAATGCACCAAAAACAAAAAGCTCTTATAGAGTTATTGACATTTTGCCTATAATAAGAGCTGAACTTATTCAATTAATGAACCAAGAGGGTGAGTTTTTAATTCAAAAATCAAGACAACGGCTAAGAAGTGATTTTATCAATTTGCAAAAGAGCTTGAATATACAGCCTTTAAGAAGGCTATATGATACAAGACATTCATTTGCTAGTATTATGCTTTCAAAAGGCGAAGAACCTATGTGGATTTCTAAGATAATGCTAGGACATTGTAATTTAAATCAAACCTTTGCAACCTATGCAAAGTATCTACCCAAAAAAGTAGAAAATAGGGCTTTGTTTTTAAAAGACTTTGATTTGTGTGAAAATTTTGCATAAAAATTTTACTTGCTGAAGCCAAAAAACTCTTTTAGTTCTTGTTTAAAGCCTCTTTTTTGCTTGTGTTTTTTCGAATTTTTTGAGGCTTTGCAAGCAGATTTGCTTATTTGGGAAATCCAAATAACTGCTTTTTAAGATTTTAGTTATAAACAAGCTTATCTTTTACTTCCCAGCAATTTTTTTCAATCGGCATTTTTTGAAAATACAAAGTATCTAAACGAAAATATGAAAAGATAGACTTTTTATCATTAGTATCATAGTTTGTAACCTGTTTTACTCTTTGAGGATCGCTTCTTAATAGTGTGTGATATTCTATATAATTAATACTCTTTTCTTTAATCTGCATTCCTCTTTGAGCAGAGGCTAATTGATCATATTCTTGTTTGCTAATGAATTTTTTTGTATAGCCATTATTCCAATCTTCTTCACTATAAAATTGTGTGTTTTTGCAAGTATAATGTATGCTTTTATTTGAGTATTTGTGCTCGGTCAAAAGTTTGCATGACTTTGTAGGATTAGGGTTTATTCTATACTCATAAATCACATTAAAACCATTTTTTCCAGCTGTTCTTTTTTCTACTCTATTAAGAGTAGCTTGAGTGCAATCTTCATCTAAATTGCTAAGCATTTCTAAATAAATTGTATAATCATCATTGTTTTGAGTTAAGCCGTATTTTTCGGGATTATCTAAAATTGGGGCATTGCTTGGGGCTTGTCCTTGAGGGCAAAGGTTTAAAAAGTTTTTTCGTGCCGCAAGTGTTTGCCAAGGTTTTTCCATTTGTATTGAAAAGTATTTAGAAATATAGCCAGCACACTCACCACTCATCATACCACCAGCTAAACAAAGCAAAGCACCACAAGCATTAGCTTGATCGCCTTGCAACTCTTTTGCTTGAGAAAAAAAAGCAAAGCTCATCACACAAACAGGCATTAAAAAGATTTTTTTAAAAGCATTCATGTTTTTTCCTTTCTTAGTTTTTAGGTGTTTCAATCTTTATCATAGCATCATAATCAGGCAAGCCAAAGTCATTATACATCACTTGAAATTCAAAGTCATCTTTGTTTCTTTGGTAGTATTCAGTATCCTTTTCATTGACATATTTAGGGCTTGCTTGTTTGTAGCTGTTTTCATCTATAATTTGATTTGGTTTATTTTCCTTTTTTTCTTTCACTGCACTCATGGCATAAAAGTTTAAAGATAAATCATATTGTCTGTTTGCAACTTCTAAGAGCTTCAAAAGCATAGCATTGGTTAAAGCTGCAGCTTGTTTTTGATTATTGCTTTGTCTTAATTGATTAGCAAGGCTTTTAATATCTTCATCAAGTTTTTCTCTTGAATAAGGATTATCAGCACCACCATTATTATAAGTATCATAGAAAGCTAAAATTTTAGAGCTTTTTTGAGAATTAGCTGAATGAGCTAAAAAATTTTCAGCCTGTTGCATCATATCAATTTTGTGTCTTAGATCAATTTTTTCTTGTTCTCTTGCATCATTAATGCCGTTTTCATCAAGTCTTAATAATTGTGCATATTTTTCACCTAGTTCAGCCTTTGTTTTACCCAATATACCAGAACTCACAGCTGCTAAGCACACATTAACCTTATCATCAAGTTTGCTACTTGCTTTTGAGATTTGTTCGGCTAATTCTTTGCTTTCTTTTTCTAAAAAAGCACAAGTATTTGTTATATCAGTTGTTTCTTGAAATAAGTTTTCATCAAGCTTTACATCAGCTAATGAAGCTGTTTTATCGATAATGCCTTTGGTTTGTCCTAAAACATCTTCTACAGACATTCCAATGCCTTGTTCTTGTAATTGAAGAGCTTGATTAGTGCCTTGTTTGATCATTGCTTCATATTGTTTGATCAGTTGAGCATTAGTCTTAATCATTTCTTGCATATTTAAAATAGATTGGGTAATAGCAGAAATATCAACTGTGGGTATTCCACTCGCTCCTAATGGATGTATAAAAGCACTCATTGCTAAAACACTTAAACTTAAAACAATTTTTTTCATACTTTGTCCTTTCTTGGTATTTGAACTATTACAAATTTGCATAGTTTTAACATATTTCATCTTTGTATTCCTAAACCTAACTTTTTACTTTTTTCTTGGATAAGCTGTTCTGCTTGTTTGATAAGCTTTTC
>NZ_QHLK01000021.1 GCF_006864455.1 Campylobacter sp. MIT 97-5078 | reverse complement strand
TTAAGTAGTAAATCTCAATCAGTCCTTGTTTAGATTTTAAAGATTGATAGAAAAGACTTTAGTCTTTATAAATGTCAATAAAACTATAAATTAAACAAACAAAAGCAAAATCATTCAATTTCTTAATTTTGGTTAGAGTGTATCCCTGATTAAGGAGAAATAAACATCAAACATAAGATCTTATTGCTTGCTATACTCCTAGCCGTTTTTGTCGTGCCAAGTTCTATTTCTGGAACAGCCATCGCACTTCCTTTCATTGCACAAGAATTAGGAAATAATGTTATGGCTTTGCAGTGGGTTGTGAATGCGTTTAATCTGTTTTTTGCAAGTTTTACGCTTATTTGGGGAGCAATGGCGGATAGATTTGGAGCAAAAAGATGTCTTTTGGTTGGGGTGTGTTTATGTGTTTGGTTCTTTGCTTTCTGTTGTAGCACGAGATTTATTTATCTTAGATACAGCTCGTGCCTTGGCAGGAATTGGAGGTGCAAGCGTATTTGCTTGTGGAGCAAGCTTACTCGTTAGGAACTTTGAAGAACAAGAAAGAGCAAAGGCTTTCGCCTTTTTTGGAACGACGGCAGGACTTGGAATCACATTTGGACCAACGATTTCGGGCTTACTTATCGACGCTTTTGCAACGACTTTTATAGGGGACTTTCTCCTTTCTTATCGTTCTATTTTTGCTTTTCATTCTCTTATTTTGATTCTTGTATTATTTCTTAGTCCTGCTTTGCCAAAAGATACACCAAATGATAGAGCAAAAAATTCTTTCGATTATATGGGTGCATTTTTGTTTGTTGCGTTGCTTTTTTCTTTCATGGTATGTATTACTTCTTTGGCTCAATTTAATACCCAAACCCTTATTGCGTTGGTTGTGTTTCTCTTTTTTACAGGCTTATTTATATGGCAGCAAAAATCTCTGCATACAAAAGGTATAGCTCCACTTTTAGATTTAGAAGTGCTTAAAAATGAAAATTTTTTTGGTTTTACACTTGTTATGGTGATTGCTGGTTTTAGTTTTGTAGTGCTTCTGACTTATTTTCCAAGCTTTTTGCAGGCAGTTTTTGGATTGAGTGCTTTTGCCTCCGGTTTATTCATGCTCGCTCTCACTACACCTATGCTTTTTTGCCCTTTCCTTGTCTCAAAAATGTTAAATAGTGGGTGGAATACAAGAAGGCTTGCTCTTATGATGTCGCTTTTAATGAGTGTAGGTCTCATTGTTCTTGCTGGTGTTTTACTCTTTATTCAACCACAATGGCAATTCATATTGACAATTTTCTCCTCTTTGTTATTGGCGTAGGAATGGGGCTGCATGCTGGAGGTATTGATAATCTTGCTTTAAGTAGTGTTGATCCCAATAAAGCGGGGCTTGCAGCAGGTGTGCTTAATTCTTGTCGATTAGGAAGTGAAGCTATAGGTGTGGCTCTCTATGGTGCATTAACACTTGTTTTTATCAGTTCAGGCGTGATATCTGCGGGATTGAGCTTAGAAAATATTCCCATCATTGCGAGTGCAAATCTCGCGGGGCTTAGCCATCAAGAAGCAGCACTCTCAATTTATTTACATTCTTTTTGCACTACTGTATCGATTTTGGGGATGATGTGTTGTGTTTCTTGTGTGGCTATATGGAGGCTACTTAGGGGTTAGTTTTTAGGTTGAAAAATTGTAATTTTTTTCTTTGGCAATATTTTCGCAAAAATCTTTTTCATCGACCTCTCTTAACATTTCTTTATCAAAGGCTTGTGCTACAAGTTTCATATCCTGTGTGATAGAAATATAATCAGCAGTTAAATCTGTATGATTTGCTTTCGTATTTACAACGCATAAAAAATATTTATTTTTTCAAAATCAAAATTTATCTTTCTATTTCTGTCCTGTCCGCAGAAGAATAAAAGCTAATTTTTTTCGCCTTAGGATAGAATTTTTAAAACATTCTAAAGCTTTTAAATATCTTTTTTTCTTAGCTAAGAGTTCTTTTTATATATTTTTTAATTTTTCGTTTAATTCTTCCATATTTAAGCCTAGTTGGATATTAATGCCAAGCTTTTTTGAGCTATTTTAGTAAGCTCATCCCATTTTTTATCTTGTATAAGCTCTTTAGGACTAAGCCAAGAGCCACCCACACAAGAAACATTAGCTAGGGCTAAATACTCATTCATATTGGCTAAATTTATACCTCCTGTGGGGCAAAATTGCACTTCTTTAAAGGGTGCGTATAAGGCTTTTAGCATAGCAACGCCTCCAGCAGCTTGTGCTGGGAAAAATTTCAAGCAGGTAAAATTAAATTCCAAGGCTAACATAAGCTCACTTGCACTTGAAACACCGGGTATTAAAGTAAAGTCAAGTTCTAAAGCTTTTTTGGCTAAATTTGAACTTATGCCAGGACTTATGGCAAAAGTAGCCCCTGCATTTTTCACCGCTTCAAGCTGTTTTGCATTGATTACAGTGCCAGCACCTACAACGCTTTGTGGAAAATTCTTAGCTATGCTTTCTATGGCTTTGAGTGCATTTGGGGTTCTTAGGGTAATTTCTAAAATCTTTATACCCCCATTATACAAAGCCTCGGCAAGCTTTAAAGCCTCATTTTCATCATCTATACTAATAACTGGTATAATTTTGCTTATATATAAAATTTCATCTGCTCTCATCGTCTCTCCTTTAATTAAAATATCCACCAAAGCTCATCGCTCCCGTTTCAGCACTTGAGCTTTGCTTTCTAAAGCCTGCAAACAGTTCCCTGCCACAGCCAAATACCGATTCATTTTGAGGCTTTTTAAGCTCTCTTTTTTGCCAAAGCTCTTCATCAACCAAGGCTTCAAGCTTACCATGTATAGCATCAAGTAAGATTATATCGCCATTTTCTATCTTAGCGATATTGCCATTTAGTAAAGCCTCTGGGCTTGTATGAATGGCTGCTGGAATTTTACCCGATGCCCCTGACATTCGCCCATCAGTAAGTAAAGCCACCTTAAAGCCCTTATCTTGTAAGATCCCAAGGGCTGGAGTAAGCTTGTGCAGCTCTGGCATACCATTTGCTCTTGGTCCTTGAAAGAGCAAAACAGCGACAAAATCACATTCTAATTCTTTGTTTTTAAAGGCGTTTAAAAACTCTTCTTGAGAGTAAAAAACTTTAGCAGGTGCTTTTACGATTTGATGTGTTTCTTCTATCGCTGAAGTTTTAATCACAGCCCTGCCTATGTTGCCTTTTAGGATTTTAACGCCACCGTCCATTGAAAAGGCTTTTGCTACTCCTCTTAAAATATCTTCGTTTTTACTTGCTTCAACGCCATCTTTATAATGCAGCACACCCTCAATCAAAAAAGGTTCCTTGGTGTAAAAGTGCATGCCCTCACCCATTACACTCATAGCATCCTCATACATAAGCCCTGCTTTTAAAAGCTCTTTTATCACAAAGGCTAATCCCCCACAAGCACTAAAAGCGTTAATATCAGCCTTGCCATTTGGATACACCCTTGCTAAAAGCGGAATGAGCTTTGAAATGGCGTCAAAATCCTCCCAGTCTATAATGATACCAGCACTCTTGGCTATGGCTATAAGGTGTATGGTGTGATTGGTTGAGCCTCCTGTTGCCATTAAGCCTATCATAGCATTAATGATATTTTTTTCGCTGATGAGCTTGCCTATGGGTGTAACTTTTTGTGTTGCTAAATGCTTTGCAGCCTCTTTGACTAGGGCAGTTCTTAAAGGGGTATTTGGATTGATAAAGGCTGAATTTGGTAGGTGCAGTCCCATAAATTCGATCATCATTTGATTAGAATTAGCCGTGCCATAAAATGTACAAGTGCCTACATCATGATAAGACTTCATCTCACTATCAAGTAATTCGCTTCTTGAAATTTTACCCTCTGTGAAAAGCTGTCTAGCCTTTGCCTTTTCATAATTTGAAATTCCACTTGTCATAGGACCTGAAGGCACAAAAATGCTTGGTAAATGTCCAAAACTTAAAGCCCCTATTAAAAGTCCAGGCACTATTTTATCGCACACTCCAAGATAAAAAGCCCCGTCAAAAACTTGATGAGAAAGCCCTATAGCTGTGCTAAGAGCGATAACATCGCGAGAAAATAAAGAAAGCTCCATACCCTCATAACCTTGAGTAATACCATCGCACATTGCGGGTACTCCTGCGGCAAATTGTGCAAAAACATTATGCTTTAAAAGCTCTTCTTTAATAAGTTCTGGATAATTTTTAAAAGGTTGATGTGCTGAAAGCATATCATTATAAGATGAAATAATGGCGAAATTGGCATTTTCATTATGTTTGATTTTTTCTTTGATATGCTTTGGTACACTCGCATAAGTGTGGGCTAAATTCGCACAGCCTAGATTAGCACGAGAAATTTTACCGCCTTGTTGCTCTAGTCTTGCTAAATACTCCTGTCTTGTTTTTTTACTTTTTTCTTGTATTTTTTGGGCGATGAGTTTTAATTCTTGTCTTGGCATTTTTTATCCTTTATGTAATAATATTGTAATAAAAATTGCTAAACAAGCTTATTTTTAAACATTTTTTGATATAAAATATCTTAAAGAATTTGCATTTATGCGTAAAAAGGATGAAAAAATGATAGATTGTGATTTTATTTTGTTTGGTGCCAGTGGGGATTTAGCAATGAGAAAAATTTTTCCCTCTTTGTTTCAAATTTACTCAAGTAATTTTTTAACCCCAAGTGTGAGGATTATCGCTAGTGCTAGAAGTAAATTAAGCGAGATTGAATTTAAAGAAGTTTTAAATGTTAAAGCAAAGATTCATATTAAAAATATCAATGAACAAAAATGGCAAGAATTTTTAAAAAAAATAAGCTACATAAGCATAGAATTAAACAAATATGAGGACTTTTTAGCTTTAAAACAAAGCAGCAGAAAAAATGCTAATGTGGTGATTTATTTTTCTATATCGCCTGAATTTTTTATCAAAGCTTGTAAAAATTTAGCTCTCATAGGCTTTAACAATCAAAGAGTAAAAATAGTCCTTGAAAAGCCTTTAGGTATGGATTTGCACTCTTGCAAGGCTATTAACACAGAAATTGCAAAATATTACAAAGAAAAACAAATTTATAGAATAGATCATTATCTGGGTAAGGAAAGTGTACAAAATATCTTATATTTAAGAAAATACAATGGTTTGCTTCAAAATATTTGGAATAATAAGCATATTGCCTATGTCGAAATAAGCGTATTTGAAACCTTAGGTGTTGAAAACAGGGGCGAATTTTACGATAAAACAGGAGCTTTAAGAGATATGTTGCAAAATCATATGATACAAATTCTTTCTTTGCTTACTTTAAAAATGCCTTCAAAGCTTAATTCTACTTCATTAAGACGGGCAAAGTGTAAGCTTTTAAAAGAATTAAAACCCTTTTCAAAGCAAGATATTAAAGAAAATGTTATTCGAGCCCAATACACGCAAAATGGTAAATTTAAGGGCTATTTAGATGAGGCTCATATACAGCCAAATAGCAAAACTGAAAGTTATGTAGCCTTAAAGGCTTTTATAGACAATAAAACTTGGCAAGGAGTGCCATTTTACCTTCGCACAGGCAAAAGAATGAAAGAGCAATTTGTCCAAATCGTGCTTCATTTTAAGGGGCAAGAAAATACTAACAAACTTGTGATTAATCTACAACCTCATAATTTCATCGCCTTAAATTTAAGACTTAAAAAAGAGGGTATAGCTACTTATAAAGAGGAGAATTTATTTATACAAAATAATTATGGCGAGGGCAGGGTTACGCAGCCTTATGAAAGTTTGATAAAAGATGCTATTAATGGGAATTTAAGTTCTTTTAATCATCAAGAAGAACTTGAATCCTCGTGGCTTTGGCTTGATAATATTATCAAGGCTTTTGCTGCCAATGAGCTACCTTTATATCATTATGCAGCAGGCAGTTTTGGACCAAAAGAAGCAGAGAAACTCATACAAAAAGATGGCAATACTTGGCTTAATCCTTAAAAATTATGGCTAAAGTGTGAAAATTTGTAATATATTATCTGTTATTCTTTGATAAAAATATAATAAATCAACTAAAATCACCTTTATTACGTTAGAATACCAACTATATCTTAAAAATGAAAGTAAGGTGTATGGCATATAGTTTTTATGAATTTGAAAATGTTGATTCTTGCCAGCTAGCCTTAAGCAAGGCTATTAAAGAAATCATACAAAAGGAAGGTTTCAATTCTTTAGCACTTTCTGGTGGTAAATCTCCTCTTGGCTTTTTTCATTATCTAAGAGAAGAGGATTTAAAGTGGCAAGATATGCACATTTGCTTAGTTGATGAAAGAATTGTTGGTTTTGACGATAAAAATAGTAACACCTATTTTATCCGCAATGAATTCCTGCAAAAAAAAGCTTCTAATGCACACTTTATATCTTTACTTGAAGATGTGAATTTAAGTGATGAAGAAAACCTTAAACTTGCTAATGAAAAATACAAACAACCTGAAATTGCAGTTTTAGGTATGGGCAATGATGGACATTTTGCTTCTTTGTTTGCTAATTCTTTAGGATTTGATGAGGCTTTAAATACAAATAAAAATATAGTCTTTATAGAGCCAAAAAATGCTCCTTTTAAGAGACTAAGTATGAGTTTAAAAGCTATTGAAGCTTGCAAAAGACTTTTTTTACTCATACAAGGTAAGGAAAAAAAAGAAGTTTTTGACAAAGCCTGTGTGAAATTTGATGCAAATTTGCCTATTTCTTTCATACTTCATTCAAAAAAGGTAAGCTGTGATGTCTATTACTCAAAATAAAAATTTAAAATCTTATCCAAGATTACTTGCAGATATTGGTGGAACAAATGCTAGATTTGCTCTTGAATTAAAGCCTAATAAAATAGAACATATCGAAGTTTTGCCTTGTAATGACTATGACACTATAGTCGATGCGGTTAAGGCTTATCTTAAAAAAATAGGCGATGTTAAAGTGAAATTTGGAGCTTTTGCTATTGCTAATCCTGTTATAGGTGATTGGGTGCAGATGACAAATCATCACTGGGCTTTTAGTATAGAAACAACAAGACAAGCTTTAGAGCTTGATGAACTTATACTCATCAATGATTTTGTGGCTCAAGCTTATGCTATTAGCAAAATGAGTGAAAAAGAACTTATCCAAATAGGGGGCACAAGTTGTGATATACATTCGGCTAAGGCTGTTTTAGGACCTGGAACGGGACTTGGTGTAAGTGCTTTAATACCACAAGGTAATGGCTCATACATAGCTTTAGCTGGAGAAGGTGGGCATGTAAGTTTTGCACCCTTTGATGACATTGAAATTATGGTATGGCGATATGCAAAGAAAAAATTTGGACATGTTTCAGCTGAAAGATTTTTAAGTGGCTCCGGTTTAGTTTTAATTTATGAAGCTTTAGCAAGTAGAGAGGGGATAAAAAAAGCTAAAATGACACCTGAACTTATTAGCGAGCAAGCTTTGAGTGGAAATTCACCTTTGTGTAGGTTTGCTTTAGATATATTTTGTGCTATGCTTGGCACTGTTTCTTCAAATTTAGCTCTTACCTTAGGTGCTAGATCCGGAGTTTATCTTTGTGGAGGCATTATACCAAGATTTATAGAGTATTTTAAAACATCGCCCTTTAGGATGCGTTTTGAAGACAAAGGACGTTTTGATGCATATTTAGCAGCTATTCCTGTATATGTGGTTTTAGCAAAACATCCAGGAATTTATGGAGTGGGTGTGGCTTTAGATAATTATCTTAAAGAAAAAAGGAAATAAATATGTCTTTGACACAACTTTCATCTTTTATCAAACTTAAAGAACATTTTGAGCAAATGAAAAATATACATATGAAAACTATGTTTGAAGAAGATGAGAATAGAGCTAAGCGTTATTTTTTAAGTGTGGCTGATTTGCGACTTGATTATTCTAAAAACCGCATTAATGATGAAACTTTAAAGCTTTTATTTGAACTAGCCAATGAAAGAAACTTAAAAGAAAAAATTAAGGCTATGTTTAGAGGCGATAAAATAAATACTACAGAAAATCGTTCAGTCTTACACACAGCACTTCGCAACAGAGGCGAACAAAAAATAGAAGTTGAAGGGGTTGATGTTATGCAAAATGTCCGCTCCGTCTTAGAAAAAATGGAAAAATTTTGTGACCAAATCAGCATAGGTTCTTGGTTAGGATATAACAATCATTTCATTACTGATATTGTTAATATCGGCATAGGAGGTTCTGATTTAGGAGCTTTAATGGTATGCAAGGCTTTAAAAGAATACGGTAATCCTCGTCTTAATATGCACTTTGTTTCAAATGTAGATTCTACACAATTGCAAGGCGTTTTAAGCAAGATTCACCCGCAGACTACACTTTTTATCATTGCTTCTAAAACCTTTTCCACACAAGAAACACTAACTAATGCTTTTGCCGCAAGGAAGTGGTTTTTAGATTCTGCTGTTAATGAGTGTTTTATAGCTAAGCATTTTGTCGCTGTATCTACAAATAAAAAAGCGGCTTTGGAATTTGGTATAGCTGAGGATAATATCTTTGAATTTTGGAATTGGGTGGGTGGAAGATATAGTCTTTGGTGTGCGGTAGGACTTGCCATTATGCTCTATTTAGGTAAAGATAATTTTTATACCTTGCTTGAGGGAGCTTATATTATGGATAGGCATTTTTATGAAAGCGAATTTGAACAAAATATGCCTGTAATTTTGGGTTTGCTTGGAATATGGTATATTAATTTTTTTAAAGCAGATACGCACTTAATTATGCCTTATGATGAGCATTTGCGACATTTTCCTAAATTTATACAACAGCTTGATATGGAAAGTAACGGCAAGCAAATTACCAAAGATGGCACATTTGTAGATTATGATACAGGTCCTATTGTATTGGGCGATATGGGCATAAACGCCCAACATGCTTTTTTTCAGCTTCTACACCAAGGCACAAGACTTGCACCTATTGACTTAATTGCGGTTTTAAGTAAAAAAGGCACACTGCCAAAGCACCATGAAATTTTACTTAGCAATGTTTTTGCTCAAGCTAGAGCCTTTATGGTAGGCAAAACTTATGAGGAGGTATGTGAAGAATTAACTCATAAAAATATGCCTCAAACAGAAATTGAAAAACTTGCTTTACATAAAGTATTTAAAGGCAATAGAGTGAGTAATACCCTCTTACTTGACGAACTCAACCCTAAAAGCATAGGTTCTTTAATCGCCTTGTATGAACATAAAATTTTTGTGCAAGGTGCGATTTGGGATATTAATAGTTTTGATCAGTGGGGTGTTGAACTTGGTAAGGAGCTAGCAAAGTCCATACTAGCCGAACTTTTGGGTCAAGATACACAAATGAAGTATGATTCATCTACCAAAAATCTCATTGAACTATATAAACAAAAGAATCAATCTTAAAAAGAAAGGAAAGATGATGCAAAATAAAAGTAATACTTTTGCTTTAGCCACTTTAACGGCTTTGTTTTTTGCTATGGGTTTTATTACGGTGTTAAATGACATTTTAATACCGCATTTGAAGGTGATCTTTGATCTAAACTATTTTGAAGCAGCTTTGATACAATTTTGCTTTTTTGGGGCTTATTTTATCACAGGTGGTTTTTTTGGAAAACTTATTTCTAAAATAGGCTATCCAGCAGGTGTGATTTCAGGTTTCGTTTTAACAGCTTTTGGTTGTGTGCTTTTCTATCCAGCAGCAGCAACTGCTTCTTATCCTATATTTTTGGGAGCTTTGTTTATCTTAGCAAGCGGGGTTGTGTTGCTACAAACCGCAGGTAATCCCTTCGTAACCTTACTCGCTCCCAATAAAGAAGCAAGTGCTTTAACTTTAGTGCAAGCTTTTAACTCTTTAGGAACTACTTTGGGACCTTTATTTGGTGCTGCTTTTATACTTTCAGGAACAGCTCAGTATGCCAGTAAAATGGAAGAAGCACAATCTGTGCAAATTCCTTATCTCGTCATAGCAGGAGTTTTAATACTTTTGGCTGTGCTTGTGTATTTGCTGAAACTTCCCGATGTGAGAAAAACAGCTGAAGAAATAAGCGAGAAAAACCAAGATAAAAAGGTAAGTATGTTTGAATATTCTCATCTTGTCTTAGGTGCTGCTGCGATTTTCTTTTATGTGGGTGCTGAAGTTTCTATAGGTTCATTTTTGATTTTAACGATGAAAGAAATAGCAAGTATAGACGAGGTAACAGGGGCAAAATACATAGTCTTTTACTGGGGCGGTGCTATGGTAGGACGCTTTATTGGTAGTGCGGTAATGGCTAAAATAGCACCAAATAAATGTCTTGCTTTTAATGCCACAATGACTATAATATTAAGCATAATAGCTATAGTGGCTAATGGATATGCATCTATGTTTGCATTGCTTGCTATTGGACTTTTCAATTCCATTATGTTTCCAACTATTTTTTCTTTAGCAACTAAGAATTTAGGTAAATTTACTTCTCAAGCTTCAGGGCTTATTTGTATGGCGATAGTTGGGGGAGCTTTAATACCTCCTGTGCAAGGTTTAGTGGCTGATTACAGTAATTTGATTTTATCCTATGTCGTGCCTGTGTTTTGTTATTTTTATATCTTATTTTTTGCTTTAATAGGCTACAAAACAAGATGATTTTATAGAAGCATCTTTGCTTCTATAAAATTTATAAAAAAATTTATAAATTTTTCTTATAAATTTTATAAATTTTTAAGAAAATTTTTATATAATATGTGTTTTATATTTGGAGGGGAATTAGCTCAGCTGGGAGAGCGCCTGCTTTGCACGCAGGAGGTCAGCGGTTCGATCCCGCTATTCTCCACCATAAGATTTTTAATACTAACTAAGGTATTTTAATGGGCCTATAGCTCAGCTGGTTAGAGTGCACCCCTGATAAGGGTGAGGTCACAAGTTCAAGTCTTGTTAGGCCCACCAGAATTAAAAGAATTTGCAAACCAAACAAAAAGGCTTTAAAATTTAAAGCAAGCATAAGCATAAATCTTATCTTTGCTTTAGGTTTTAAACCTAATGTTCTTTAAATTATCATTGTTAAGAGTCACAAGCAAGTTTTAATAAAAACAATTTTA
>NZ_QHLK01000020.1 GCF_006864455.1 Campylobacter sp. MIT 97-5078 | reverse complement strand
ATAAACGCTCTATCACCATCTCTTTCAAAACTATCTACAGCAAAAGCAGCCAAAGTTAAGCCATCTATACCAGTATAAAGAGCTTTAGCAGCCATTCCTGCCATATTATCAGTCCAAATGGTACCAAGTTCTTGCTTACCCCAGATGAAGCTAGTGCCATAATCAGCTAAGTCATATTGTAAATATGCCTGACGAAGATAGAAAGTTCTATCAGTTGCAGTTGTGTTACCCACTCCATGGCCACCATTTGCATCTTGATTGTATTGAACTTGCCCAAACACCTTAAAGCCATCGCCTATATCAGCTTTTGTAGCTAATTGCACGCGGAATCTATGGGTTTGTCTTGCATTTTGACCTTGTATAGAACTTTGAGCACCTTTATCAACTCCATCCCAAGTATCCCAAATACCTGTATTATAGCGGTATCTTAAATTTCCTGTAAAATTCACATTCTTAATCGCGTCTTCTAAAGAGATCGCACCCAAGCTCGTAAAGGAACTTAACGCTATACAGCCTACAAGGCTTAACATAATTTTTTTACTCATATTTCCTCCCTTTCAATTAAAGTGAAATTATAGGCATTTTAACATGCAATCATAGGTTTAATATCAAAAATGGTGCAAAATTTACATTCTGGTTACAAAATGTAAATTTTTGATAAATTGAGTTTGCTATGCAATGAAAATAAAAGTCTTGTTGTTGCAATTTTTTTTGATTTTTTTTGAATTGAAAGCAAAGACTTAACATTGTTATTAACAAAAATGACTTTTTGCACGCACAAATTTAAGAAAAATATGTTATAATGAAGTTTAAATTTCATCAAGGAAAATCAAATGAAAGATTTGTTTTTGTTTAGTGCTTTGTTTGATTCAAGTCATACCTTTTCGTATTTCTTTCACCTTGCCTTAGTAGCCGTGATTTCAGTGCTTTTGGCAAGATTTGCAACTCGTTCTATGCAACTTGTGCCTCATGGAACGCAAAACATAGCTGAAGCATATCTAGAAGGTATTTTAAGTATGGGACGTGATACTATGGGAAGCGAAAAGGCAGCCCGCAAATATCTCCCACTTGTAGCTACTATTGGTTTTATCGTATTTTTTAGTAATATCATCGGCATAATACCGGGCTTTCACGCACCATCAGCCAGCCTTAACCTTACGGCGACTTTGGCTATAGTTGTTTTTGTGTATTATCATTTTGAAGGTATTCGCACTCAAGGCTTTTTGAAATATTTTGCACACTTTATGGGTCCTGTGCCAGCGATCGCTCCTTTAATGTTTCCTATAGAGATAGTATCGCATTTTTCTCGTATCATTTCGTTATCTTTTCGTCTTTTTGGCAATATCAAAGGCGATGATTTGTTTTTGATGGTTATACTTGCTCTTGTGCCCTATATTGCACCACTTCCAGCTTATGTTTTGCTTACTTTTATGGCGTTTTTGCAAGCCTTTATTTTTATGATCTTAACTTATGTATATCTAGCTGGTGCAACGGTGGTTGAGGAAGGTCATTGATTTATATTTACGAGTTTTTAAAAGGTGCTAGCGTAGCTTTAATGCTCTTTGGTGCCTTTTATCTTTTTATGCTTTTTCACCATTCTTTCATCCATCTTGTTTTAGGTGCTCTTCCGGGCTTTGTTTTATTTGTGCTTGTATGTTTATGTATAGAAAATTTAAATTTAAGAAACAAGCTAGGAAAAGACTAATTTATTTAAAATATAAATTATAACAAGCATATTTGCAAACAAGCTCATCAAACTCACTACTATCTCCAAAATACGCATTAAGTGTGTGCGTAGTGTTTGGTTTTGTTAGCTGTTTTTGTGTATTTTTTGAGTAGTGGTGAAAAATTGTTCTTTTTGTGAATTTAAATTATTTTCAATCCCTATGACTTAGGAAGCTTTAATTTGACAAATTGAGATGAGATAGTTTTGATAGCCTTGATTTTCGCCTATTTCTTAAGCGAGAGAAATTTGCGCTTCAATGCGTATTAAGATGATAAAATCAAGCTTTTTAAAATACTTTTAAACTCTTTTAAACACAAATAAAGATATAATAAAGCAAAAATTTTTAAAAATAAAGGAAATACGAATGTTTGAGCTTGTCATAGGACTTGAGGTTCATACCCAGCTAAATACCAAAACTAAAATTTTTTGCTCTTGTGCGACTTCTTTTGGAGAAGAGCCAAATACCAACGTCTGCCCTACCTGCCTAGCTTTACCCGGAGCCTTACCTGTTTTAAACGAAGAAGCTGTAAAAAAAGCTGTGTCTTTTGGCAGAGCTGTAAATGCAAAGATCAATCAAACAAGCGTATTTAATAGAAAAAATTATTTTTATCCAGACTTACCAAAAGCGTATCAAATTTCACAATTTGACATTCCTATAGTTGAAAATGGCGAGCTTTTTATCAAGCTTGGTGAGGAGAATAAACGCATAGGCATTACAAGAGCTCATCTTGAAGAAGATGCGGGTAAAAATATCCACGAAGCAAGCTTTTCTAAGGTTGATCTTAACCGATCTGGAACACCTTTGCTTGAGATAGTCAGTGAGCCGGATTTAAGAAGTGCTGATGAAGCGGTGGCGTATCTTAAGAAACTGCATTCTATTATACGTTTTTTGGATATTTCAGATGCAAATATGCAAGAAGGCAGTTTTAGGTGCGATGTAAATGTAAGCATTCGTCCAAAAGGCGATGAGAAGTTTTATACACGAGTTGAGATTAAAAACTTAAATTCATTTCGTTTTGTGCAAAAGGCTATCGAGTATGAGTTAGCAAGGCAAAGTGCGGCTTGGGAAGATGGTACTTACGCACAAGTTGTGGTGCAAGAAACAAGGCTTTTTAATACCACAAATTTAACCACTCGTTCTATGCGTGGTAAGGAAGATAGTGCTGAGTATAGGTATTTTCCTGATCCTGATTTGTTGCCTGTGGTTTTAAAACCTTCTATGCTTGAAGCTAGCTTGCCTGAACTTCCAGATGAGAAAAAGGCTCGTTATATGAGTGAGCTTGGTATAAAAGAAAGCGATGCTGAAGTGCTTATAACAAGTCTTGAATTAAGCCGTTTTTTTGAAAGTTTAATCGCTAGAAAATTAAGCCCAAAACTTTGTGTAACTTGGCTTACAACTGAACTCATGGGGCTTTTAAAGGGCGAGCTTACCATAGAAAATTCGCCTATTAATGCAAATAAGCTTGGGGATTTAATAGCTCGCATAGAAGATGGCACTATTTCAGCAAAAGCTGCAAAAGAAGTGCTTGCCTTTGTGTTTGAAAATGTAAATTTCAGTATAGATGAGGCTATAGACAAACTTGGTTTAAAACAAGTGAGTGATGATTTGGCTATTGAAAAAATCATCGTTGAGGTTTTAGAAAAAAATGCTGATAAAGTCGCTGAATATAAAAATGGCAAGGATAAGCTCTTTGGCTTTTTTGTAGGGCAAGTGATGAAAGAGGGCAAGGGTGCGTTTAATCCTGCCAAAGTTAATGAACTCCTTAAAGCAAAGCTTGGCTAAATGATTGCTATTATAGGAGCTGGCAAGTGGGGGAGTGCCTTACAAGATGCCTTTTTGCAAAATCAGCTTTGTCTCATTACTTCGCCTCACACAAAGAATTTACCTCATTTTGTAAGTGTAGATGAGGCTTTAAAATGTGAATACCTTGTGCTTGCTTTATGGGCTCAAGGACTTGTTACTTGGCTTAAAGAGAATTTCAAAGACAAGGGACAAAAAATTCTCCTTGCTTCAAAAGGCATAGATACAAAGTCTTGCAAATTTTTAGATGAGCTTATGGCTGAATATATTTCAAAGGATAGAATTTGTGTTTTAAGCGGTCCAAGCTTTGCAAGTGAGATTATGCAAAAACTACCTTGTGCTTTGGTGGTAAGTGGGGAAAATCAAGCACTTTGCAAAGAATTTGCAAGTTTTTTTCCCTCTTATATCAAAACCTATGTTGATGATGATGTGCGTGGGGCTGAAATTTGTGGAGCATATAAAAATGTTTTAGCTATAGCTAGTGGGATAAGCGATGGCTTAAAACTTGGCAATAACGCAAGGGCAAGTTTGATCGCAAGAGGGCTTGTTGAAATGCAAAGATTTGGTAGCTTTTTTGGGGCAAGCAAGCGAACCTTTTTGGGTTTATCTGGAGCCGGAGATTTATTTTTAACCGCTTCTAGCGTGCTTTCAAGAAATTATAGAGCTGGACTTTTGCTTGCTGGGGGTAAAAGTAAAGAGGAAATTTTAAATGAGCTTAAAGAAGTAGTAGAAGGCATACCAACAGCCTTTGCTATAGAACAAATGGCAAATAAATATGAAATTTACGCCCCAATAGTCAGCGAGGTGGCTCAAATTTTAAGGGGAAAAAGCGTTACGCAAAGTTTGAAAGATTTGTTAAGATAAAAAACTTTGCTTTTAAAAATGTTGTCATTGTAAGGTTTTAAAATGGCTGGTATTAAAGTTTTTGCTTTAAGTATTTACAAAGTCCTTCGCAAGCCTTGAGGATAAGTTCGTGGCATTCTTCAAAAGTATTTGTATAATAAGGATCAGGTATTTCTTTTTCGGTATTTTCACAAAAGTCTAAAAGATAAAAAAGCTTGTTTTCAAGCCCTTTAAAGTTGCTTTGCACGGCTTTATAATTCATCTTATCCATAACAAGTAAAAGCTTGCTTTCATCGCAAAGCTTTTGGGTGAGTTTTTTGCTGATAAAATGTGTTGCATTTATGCCTTTTTCACTGAGCTTTTTCTTTGTCCTTTTATCCATATCTTCTCCATCATGATAGCCTGCTGTGCCTGCACTTGTGATATTTAGTTTATCATTTAAGCCGTATTTTTGTGCTAAGTTTTTCATCACAAATTCAGCCATAGGCGATCTGCAGATATTTCCAAGACAAACAAAACAAATTTTATTCAAAGCCTTATCCTTAATTCAGTAAAAATTTAAAATTCATATAATACAATATTTTTATGGGAAATTTCAAGAAAAATCTTCTTATTTGCTGGTTTGGCGTCTTTACTACAAGTATGGGTTTATCGCAACTTGCTCCTATTTTACCCTTTTATATACGCTCTTTGGGAGTAAGTGAGTATGGGCAAATCACTTTTTATTCTGGACTTTGCTTTGGTATAACGGCTTTGATGATGACTTTTTGCTCGCCGTTTTGGGGACATTTAACCAACCGCTTTGGCTCAAGATTGATGCTTTTAAGGGCAAGTTTTGGTATGGCTTTTTTAACCCTTTTTCTTGCTTTTGTGCAAAATGTGGAGCAAATCATCATCATAAGGGCTTTAACAGGTTTAGTTTCAGGTTTTACTTCAGCAGCTATTGTTTATATTGCTTTAATCTCACCAAAAGAAAAAGCAACCTATGCCTTAGCCACGCTTTCTACAGCTTCAGTGAGTGGAAATTTGATAGGTCCTTTGTTTGGGGGTTTATTTGCTGAACTTGTAGGTATTCGAGCTTTGTTTGTTGTGATCGCTACACTTTTATTTTGTTCTTTTTTAACGACTTATTTTTTCATCAAAGATAAGGGCAGGGCAAATGATAGTGTGGATTTAGAATTTGCTCAAACAGGGGGCTTGAGGCAGAATTTAAGCCTTTTGCTCACACTTTTTGCTCTTACTTTCATCATACAAGTGGGCTTTAATGCAGTTATGCCTATCATGTCTTTGTTTGTTGAGCAAATTCATCATTCAGCTCGCTTTATCGCTCTTTGGGCTGGGCTTGTTGTAGCTGCAAGCGGGGTAAGCAATATTATCTTTGCTCCAAAGCTTGGTAAAATAGCCGATAAAATAGGAGCTGGAAAGGTTTTACTTATGGCACTGGCTTTTTGTGCAGTGATTTTTTATTTGCATTCTTTGGTAGAAAACATCATCACTTTAATTTTCTTGCGTTTGCTTTTAGGTGTGGGGCTTGGCGGGCTTGTGCCTTGTGTGAATGCTTTGTTTAAAAAGATCGTGCCTCAAAAAAAACTCGGCTTGGTTTTTGGTTTTAATCAAAGTGCTTTTGCACTTGGAAATTTCATCGGTTCTGTAAGTGGAGGCTTTTTGGCTGGGCTTTATAATATAGAGTTTGTTTTTAAGATCATTAGCGTAGTGTTTTTAAGCTTTGCTCTTTACTTTGCTATCTTGCAAAGAAAGAGCATTTTTGCTTAGTCAAGCTCAAGAGATACTTTACCATTTTTGAGTTCATTTACCCTGACGCGAACAAGATCATTTTCTCTTAAATCGCCCTTGATTTTAGAGCTATGCAAAAGTCCATCTATACCGTCTCTAAGCTCGATAAAAGCTCCAAAAGGAGTGATATTTTTAACCTTACCTTCAAAAACTTCACCTATTTCAAAAGGCAAATGATCTTTTTTAAAGCCTCGCTTTTTATCAAATTTGCTTTCTTTTGAAACGATATTGATGATATAATCTTTTGCAGCTTTGACTTGTTCGCTTTTAGAACCAGCGATTTTTACCTCACCTTTATCTCTGTCAAGATCGATTGCTACTTCGAATTTTTCGATGATTTCTTTGATAGTTTTACCTGCTTGTCCGATAATCTCAACGATTTTTGAAGGATCAACGTTGAAAAGTTCAAGTTTTGGTAGAATTTCTTCATTGATGATGATTTCTTTTTCAGCTTCTTCCATAATGTTGAGTATATGTAATCTTGCATCTTTAGCCTGCAATAAAGCTCTTTGTAGTGTGTTTTTATCGATGCCACCAAGCTTGATATCCATTTGTAAAGCTGTAATGCCGTCTTTGCTTCCAGCGACTTTAAAGTCCATATCCCCATCATGATCTTCTAAGCCCATAATATCGGTTAAAACAGCTGTTTTTCCTTCTTCAAAAACAAGTCCCATCGCTACTCCAGCTACAAGCTTAGTTGTTTTTACCCCAGCTGCTCTTAATGCTAAAGCCCCACCACACACGCTTGCCATAGAACTTGAGCCATTACTTTCTAAAATTTCAGATACAAGGCGGATCACATAAGGATAAGTTTCATCGACGCTAGGATATAAAGCCCTTTTTGCCAAATTTCCATGCCCTAGCTCTCTTCTGCCTGGTGCTTTCATAGGACTTGCTTCACCTACTGAAAAGCCCGGAAAATTGTAATTTACCATAAATCTTTCGCTTATACTTGTTTTTTCGGTAAGTAAATCAATCATTTGAGCGTCCGCATCTGTGCCTAAAGTCGCTACCACAAGGGCTTGAGTTTGTCCTCTTGTAAAAAGACAAGAGCCATGTGCATTAGGCAATAAATTTGTTTCTATGCTGATAGGTCGCACTTCATTTAAGCTTCTGCCATCAGCCCTTTTGCCTTCATTGACGATACTTGATCTCACAAATTTTCTTTTAACTTTATTTAAAGCACTCATTATCGCTTCTTTATCTTCGCTTACTTTGCTTTCAAGTATGATTTGGGCGATTTTTTCAAGCTCGACAGCTCTTTCGCTTTTTGCCATTTGATAAAGAGCAGCTTTGATTTCGTCAGAATAATTTTTTTCGATATACTCAGCAAGCTCACTGTGCTCTTCTATGATCTTAAGTTCAAGCTCGCTTGATTTTTTATGTTTGTTGAAGGCTTCTTCATAAGCGTTTGAGCCGTTTTCTATAGCTCTCATACCAAATTCCAAAGCTTGAATCATTTCATCTTCGCTCAATTCATTCATACTTTGCGTAACACTTGCTAAATTTTCAGCAAAATTGTTTTCAAGAGTTAAATTTTCAGTATCATAACTTGGTAAAGTTCTCATTTCTATCATTAAAAGTTCATCTTTAACCCCAGCTAGATATAAATCCAGATTGCTTTTTTTAAGTTCAGAACAAGTTGGATTTAAGATAAACTCGCTTTTGATTCGAGCTATTCTTACTCCGCAAACAGGAGCTTTTATCTCTATATCACTTAAATATAAAGCTACGCTTGCTGCATTTAAGCTCATCACTTGAAGATCAACTTCGCTATCAGCTGAAAGCACCATAACAACGATTTGTGTGGGATAGGCATAGCCTTTTGGAAAAAGTGGTCTTAAGCTTCTGTCGATAAGCCGTGCTGTAAGTGTTTCAGTATCGCTTGGCTTGGTTTCTCGCTTGATATATCCGCCCGGAATTTTTCCAGCCGCATATGCTTTTTCAATATACTGTACAGTTAAGGGCAAAAAATCTTCCTCAACTGGCGTATTTTCCCTTGCAATTGTGGCTAAAACCACACTTTTACCTTGACGCATCAAAACAGCTCCACTAGCTTGTTTTGCTACTTTGTCAATATCAAAAATTTCAAGATGATTATTCAGCTCTATGCTATATGTCATCGTTTCTCCTTTATGTTTTAACGATGAATGAGAACAAAGCTTGTTAAATTTTTCATTAAAAACTTAACAAGCTTTTCTTTCATCGCTCGTATAATTTATACCCAAAAAAAGCTAACTTTATCTAAATATTTACTATAAACTACCGACTTGATTTTCATTTTCTTGTAAAGAAAAGTCATACTGCACGCCACCTATTGGATAGAAATTAAATACAAAATACACACCATTTTTAGACTTTGCATTAATACCGGCACTTGTAAGCTGCGGATCAATTCTTTCTTTATATACTATAGAATAATTCCAACATTTTCGCTGAAAAGTATAACCCACTTCCCAAGCATTTAAATGAGCTCTTTGCGTATCAAACCACGCTCCTGAAAAAAGCTTGTAATTGATATTTGGAGAATAATCCACCCTTGCTCCTATGAAGCTGTGTTTTGTGTTGGTTAAGTTTTCACTCGTATCATTTTTGTAAGCATGGGTAAAATTAAAATTAAATTTTTGCAAATTCAAATCAATCTGGCTAATAACTTTCGTAAAACGAGTTTGCGGGTAAGAATATTCAGCTTCATTACTCACAGAAAAATTTTCAGCAAAAAAATACTGCATCAAATTTTGAAAATCTGTAAATTTTTGAGTTTTGGTATCATAGTTGAAATTTAAGCGATGTTTGAGCTTTTTTTCGGCTTCATTGTTGTAAAAATATTGATTAATCTTAAGATTTAAGCCATCATCAAAGTCTGTGGGACGCAAAAAGTCTTGAGTGATCGCTCCTGTGCTTGCTCCTCTTAAAACATAATCAAGCTCTAAATTTAAAGTATGGTAAAAGTTGTTGTATGCTTTTGCAAGATCAGTATATAAAGCGAGGTTGTGATAATTTTGAATTAAGTATTCTTTATCCTTGCCCCTTGCTCTTCTTGTATAGTCTGCAAAAGAAGCGATAAAAGTTTCAGTAAAGTTAAACTGCAAAAAATCATCAAAAAGTGCTTGGTGGTAAGTCAGTGGCAAATTTGCATTCATAAAATTTGCATACACGCCCTCGCTTCTGTAATAGCGCTTAAAAGTGCCATCATAAGAATACTGAAATATATTATCAAAAATTCCATTTAAAAAGCGGTGGTATTGAAAAGAAGGATATTCTTGTAAGGTTGCAGCATTACTAACGGCTGAAGTGTCGATATAATATCTTGCATAAGCAGCATAATAATTATTTTCATCAGCTAAAAAATAATTCATTTTTGAAGTTGCAAGCGAGGTTAAGTCTCTATAATCTCTACGCCCCAAATTCAAGTAATCCACATCATTAAGATAAATCGCATCAAGCCATAAACCTTCTTGAAAATTGTCTCCAAGAGCAAAGTAATTTTTTAAAAAATCTTGCCTGAGGTATTTAAGCTCCACACCATCATGGCTTTGATTTTTTAAGCGTTCTTTTTGAAAATAATCTTTTCTTTCTCTAAAATATCCAGCATTAAGCTCACCACTTGAATAAGCTGAGTCCATAAAACGCAAGGTAGAATACACCCCAATCCCTCTTTGGGCTCTAATTTGTGGATCAAATTCTATATCATAATGCTCATCAAAAACAAGATAAATGGGCTGTTCATAAAATAAGCCATCATTTCTGTTAAATTCTATCTTTGGGATTAAAAGTCCGCTTTTTCTTGAGGTATCAACACTAAAACCAAAATAAGGCAGATAAAAAATCGGCACATTTTTCACATAGAGCTTAGCATTATAAATATGCAAAAAGTTATTTTCTCTGTTGAGTTCGCCTTCACTAAATTTAAGTTGCCAATCTGGATTTTCAACATTGCAGCTTGATACGACAGAGTTTTGCCCTATGAAATTTTTATCATTAAGTTCACTTTTTTGGCTTTGAAACCATACTTCAAGATCGTTATTTGCAAAAAAAAAGTTTTCGAAATTAGCTTCGTTATTTTTAAGATTAAGTTTTGCATAACACGCTGTGGATCGTTCTTCTTTGCCTCTTAAAACGCTAATATCACCAAAAAGCTCGACCTCTTTGCTTGTCTCATTGTATATAGCTTTATCAGCCTTGATAAAATACAAATCAGAAAAGATTAAAACTTGATCGTTAGCTTTGATAAGCTCGCCTTCTTTTTGCACGGATTTAGCATAAAAATCAACTTGTGCTGCTTCTAAAAAAAAGCATAAAGACAAAAGCACAAAGCTAATTTTACGCAAGCTCGATCACCAAAGTTTTAGCAACATAATCTTGCCATGTTTTTTTTAGATCATTTCCCAAAGCCCATGCAAAGCCAAGAAAAAAAGCTGAACTACTGATTTGCCTAACTACCGCCCTTAAAGCACTTTGGGCTAAATTTGGCTTATCAAATAAAGCTTGATCAACCACAGCGATTTTACACAGCATTTTTCCAAGCGTAGCACCATAAAAAGAGATGAAAAGAGTGTGGTAACAAAATTGTAAAAATACAAGTGCAAAGCTATAATTTGCAAGCATATTTATCATCTCAAGACTATCTTTAGCATTGCTAATTTGCTCATAAAAGACAAAGAAAACGATTAAACTTAAAATAAAATCATCAACTAAAAAGGCAAGCACCCTTTTGCCAATACCTGCTATTTTTAAGCCTTCCCTATCAAGCTTGTCAAGTATATCGTTATTCATTTTAAAACCTGAAAAGCTATGTCTTTTCTGTATTGTTTTCCTTCAAATTCCACATTTTTGCAAAGTTCATAAGCCTTGTTTTGAGCTTCTTGTATGCTTTTACCAAGCCCAACACACACAAGCACTCTGCCTCCATCAGCAAAAAGTTGTCCATCTTCTAAACTCACTCCAGCATAAGAAATATGGGTATTTTCTGGAATTTCTTTGATATGAATAGGCGTTTTTTCAGAGCTTGAATAAGGATAGTTTTTGCTCGCACATACTACGCCTACAGCAAATTCATCTTTAATCTTAATCTGTGTGTGTTTAAGCCTTTTTTCAACGCACGCTAAGATAAGTTCTAAAGGATCATCAAGCAAAGGCATGAGCACTTCGCATTCTGGATCACCAAAACGCACATTGTATTCTAAAACAAAAGGTTTGTTATTTACAACCATAATGCCAGTAAAAAGCACGCCGTTAAATTCATTGCCATCAGCTTTCATACCATTTAGTGTTGGTATGATGATATCTCTTTGAATACGTCTTAAGAGATTTTCATCAGCCAAGGTGCTTGGTGCGTAAGCTCCCATACCTCCTGTGTTTGGTCCTTGATCATTATCTTTAAGTTTTTTGTGATCTTGAGCAACTGGCAAAAGCACAAAATCCGTGCCATCGCACACCGCAAATACGCTTAACTCAAAGCCATCTAAAAACTCTTCGATAACGATGAGTTTGCCTGCATCACCAAAACTTTTGCCACTAAGCATATCTTCACTTGCTTTAAAAGCTTCTTCATAACTTTGAGCGATGATAACGCCTTTTCCAGCACATAAACCATCAGCTTTGATGACAATTGGTGGTGTGAGCGTTTTAATAAAAGCTTTTGCTTTTTGCAAATCACTGGTATTAAGAAATTTTGCCGTTTTGATCTTATGTTTTTTTAAAAAACTTTTCATAAAAGACTTTGAAATTTCAAGCATAGCCGCAGCTTTTGTTGGTCCAAAAATAGGGATATTGTTTTGCCTAAAAAGATCAACCACGCCTTGTGCTAAAAAACTCTCACCACCGACTATACACAGATCAAATTCCTTTGCCTTTGCATAGTTTGTGATGACGCTTACATCTTTTAAATTTAAGTTTGTGCCAAGTTTTTGCATCGCTGCATTGCCGGGTGCAAAAAAAAGTTCGATTTTTTTTGGACTTTGCTTTAAAGCTAAAGCGATAGAATATTCTCTAGCCCCACTGCCTAAGATTAAAATTTTCATGAATATTGCTCCAAATAAAACCCAAATGGTCGTTTGCTAAGATCTGACCCCAAAAAGTCAAGAAAACCACTAGGCAAACACTTAAGGCTGCAACTTCTCGCGTTTTTTAAGACACTCAAACGAAGTCACAGAACACAGAGCATTCGCACGATCGCAGTAAAAAAAATGTGTTGGATCCTCTTTAACATTAATACGAGCCATCCAGGCTAAGAAATTATAACAAATTTTTCTTTATGCTTGATTAAATAAGCTTAAATTTAGTCTTGCCGTATTTATCAAAATGCTTACCTTCAAGGATAATATCAGCCGCATTTTCCCATGCTGTTTTTTCATCGATATACACCATATCAAAGGTGTTATCACGCATTAAAGATTGGTAATTGACCTTTTTTGGAGCATATTTGACGATAAAGTAAGGATTGAGCGTGAAGACTTGAATTTTGATCTTTGTAAGGAGTTCAAGATCGCTTGTAACAACAAGAAATTTTTTACCATGTTCTTTGTTGATCTTTTGTAAATACGCATAAAGCTTTTGATCACTTGGATTTAAAGAAGCCTTATCAAGACGGCTTAGATAAAGTTCAGCAAAAGATAAAGTGCAAAAAGAATGTTCTGTATTATTTCTTGAAAAATATGAGTTTTTCACTCCAGAAGATTTGAGTGCAACACTCCAAATTTTAGTATCCATGATAGTTGCACACAGATTCAGTCCTGTGATGATTTTTTGAAAAAGCTTTTCTCTTGAAAGTTTAAAGGCGTTTTCAAAAAGACTAAGATTTTTTTTATAAAAATCATTTCTTAAAGCTTCTAAACGCGTTAAAGTTTCTTTAAAATAAGTGATCTCTTTGACCAGCTCGTCCATTCTGTCTTGCTTAATCTTGATCTTGTCTGGATCGGGCTTTGGTTTAGAAGTGAGCAAACGCATTTCAGTTTGTGCGGTGCGAAGCTGGTGTTCGTTTGAAGCGAGGCGGTTTTTTCTTGTGTCTATAGTGGCAACTAAGGCTTGATAGTGGCACTGCACCGAAAGAAAAATTTCATTAAAAATTCGCGTTGTATTAAGAAGTTTTTGTTTATCTCTCATATCATTAAATGAGTTTTCAAGATGCATGGTGATGCTTTTAAGTGTGGCAAATTGGGTCTGATTGATAGAATTATCCATGAAAATGAGTGTATCAAAAGCCTTGTTTAAAAAGCGTTTGATGATGAAAAAATCAAGTATGCAAGGGGCTTCTTTATCGTTATTCTCCATATTTACCTTTAAGGCTTCAACAGAGAGAATTTCACCTTCAAAGTATTTTTGAATCGCTTGAGGTATAGTCATAGATAAAGGAATATGATCAATGCTATCAAAATCAGTTGTTCTAAAAAGCTGTGTAATATAAGCACTGCGTCTTGAATTTTGCATGTCTTCAAGTGCATCATCGCTATCAGTTCGCCAAAAATCTTGCTCTGTGATAAAACTATCTTCTTTAAATTCTTGGTATTTTGAAGGTTTTAAGCTTGTGATTCTTTTTCCATCGGCGTTAAATTCAACAAAAACGCCAGCACTTGGCATTGATTTTTTATCATGCCAATTTTGTCTGTTAAAATCAAAAAAAACTTTAGCTAAATTCATTACCGTTCCACGCCCAGTAGAATCCATATATACCATTATCTTCCCATGCATATTTTTCCTTAAAGCTTTTTGTCTTTACTAATAAAAAATCCGCATATATTAACAAATTTTTTATAATAAGCAGATTAAATTTTCACATTAATTCACTTTTCTTATATATAATTAATGCCGACGCATTTTGATTTTAAGCTTAAAAAAGGTAGATAATGTTTATTTATCGTTATGTTAGACATCCTAAGCAAGTTGGAGCTTTGTGTTCAAGTTCAAGCAAGCTTGCCTTTATCATCACTGAAAACATAGGGCTTAAAGAGGCGAATAATATCGTTGAAATAGGTGCTGGAACAGGTGCTTTTACCAAACAGATTTTAAAAAAGAAAAAAAACGAGGCGAATTTTTTTGCGATAGAAATCGATCAAAAAATGGCTCAAAAACTTCAAAAATGCTTTGAAAATCTCGATATAGAAGTGGATTCAGCATATCATTTAAAAGAATTTATGCAAAAAAGAAAAATAAAAAGTCTTGATACCATAGTTTCAGGTATTCCTTGGGCTTTGCTGAAGCCAAAAGAGCAAGAAAGACTTTTAAATGTGCTTTATGAAAGCTTGAGTGAAGGAGGGCATTTTTCTACCTTTGCGTATGTGCTCCCAACTCTTTCAGCAAGGCGTTTTAAAAAGCAACTTTTTTCTTTGTTTGAAGAAGTAAAAATTTCTAAGATTGTGTGGCAAAACATACCTCCAGCTTTTGTGTATTATTGCAAAAAATGATTAAATCAACACCTTAAAGAAAAATAGTTTTAAAACTAAGGTGTTTAAAGATAAATTTTATATATTTTTATACTATACATTAGCTTTGTAAAATATTTATGAAGCATTAAAAGCAGCAGGGTTTTATAATGGACGAAATTATAGTTAAAGACACAACCTTATGATAAGGAATTTTTTGCTTTTGTGAAAAACAAGTGAAAAATGGTAGATTTTATTGGGTTTTTACAAATATCACACCTTCTTAATAATAAAAAAGCGAGATTGTCGGGTATTATTCTGTTAAGTGTGTGTTAAATTGCAAATATCTTGGTTTAATGAGTAATTTGCATAAATAAAGTAAAAGATTATGAAAAAATACGGCTTAATGATGATATAAACTCTATGCGAGTGGTGAGCGGAAATATCAGCTTGATTTTAGATATCTTAAAAACGAGTGCAGATAATGATGCAAATTGATACACACTTATGTTACAATATCTTTTAATCAAAACTGCGAAGGAATGACTGCCATGTTGATTAAAAATGCTAAAATTTATGGACAAGAGCAAGCTGATGTGAGGATAGAGGGCGAAATAATCGCACAAATCGCACCGAATCTAAGCCCAAAAAATGATGAAGAAGTGCTTTATGCAAATGATTTAAGCCTACTTCCTTCTTTTATTGATCTTAATGTCAATCTCAAAAATGATACCTTTAGTCTTGAAAATTTAGAGCTTTTGCAACACGAATGCTTAAAATCTGGCATATCATGCATTATGCTTCGCGATAAAATGAACTTTGATGCTCAAAGTTTTGCTTTGTTTTTACAAGCTTTAAAGCACAATGATATCGAAATTCTTACAAGCATAAGTGTGCTTGATGATGAAAAGAAGATTAAAAACTTAGCTACACTGATTAATAAAGGAGCAAAGGCCTTAGAGCTTCAAAGCTCACTTGATGCGAATTCTTTAAGAATGAGTATGCAATATGCTTTAATGAAAAAAATTCCTATCTTTAGCTTTTGTTTTGAAGCACATTTTGATGATAATGGAGTGATGAATGATAGTTCTACAAGTTTTGAATTAGGACTTGTTGGTATTAGTGAAGTAGGAGAGCTTAGTGAAGTAGCAAAAATGAAGCAAATTGCTGAATTTTACGGCGTTAAGCTGGTGTATGATAAGCTTAGTCTTGCTTCATCTTTGCATTTATTAGACGCAAAAGATAAAACACAAGTTAGCATTCATCATCTACTTAAAAGCGATGAAGCATGCAAGGGTTTTAACAGCTTTGCTAAACTTATGCCACCTTTAAGGAGCAAAGAAAATGCTTACGCTTTAAAACAAGCCTTAAAGGCTGGTAAAATCAGCTTTTTAAGTGCAGATCATAGTGCAAAATCAATCACTTTTAAAGACTTAGCTTTTAATGAAGCTGCCTTTGGAATTCATTCAATCTGCGAATATATAAGTCTTTGTTATACTTTTTTAGTTAAAGAAAGCTTTATGAGCTGGGAAGAACTTTGTGATTACACAAGCTTTAATCAAGCCCAGTTTTTAGGCTTAAACAGCGGTAAAATAGCTGTTGGAAAGCTTGCTAATCTCGTGCTTTTTAATGAAAAAACGAGTTTTTATCCTGTAAAAACAAGCTTGTATGCAAATGATGAGCTATTTGGCGAGCTTAAAGCCCATATCATCAAAGGTAAAGTGCTTTTTAAGGCGGACAATTAAGAGTAGCTTGCAAGGGCAATCTAAAAGTGTCAAAACGCAAATTTGCTATATAAATTAAAAATCAATCAAAATAAATTTAAGTATAAATGAAAAAAGAAAATTTATATAAAATTAATTTTTCTTTTCAAGTTTAAGTTACTTTTAATCCTTTTATTTTTATAATTTTTCATTAAAATTATGATATTAGATATTATCATCTATAACATAATTTTAAGATTTTATTTTTTAAAGAAAAATATGAAAATTCAAAAATCTTAGCGTATTCTTCTATACTTTTAGCTCATTTAGCCTTAGCAAAAACGGCTTTAAAGACAGATAATGTTTATCCTTATAAAAATAAATTTTTTAAAGCCTTATATCCCCATAGCTAAAGCTAGGGACTTTACGGCTAGATTTGGTAATTCAAAATCTTTTCCTAGCCTTCCAAAAAGTGTAACTTTGTTCATTGTTCTTTCCTTATATTGAGTTTAAAGTTTTATGAGCAATTTCTTGCACCTAAGCCTACCTGTCCTTTATTTATTCTTTAATGTTTCATTTTGAGTCCTTGTGTGAGTGTATTTTATGTTTTTGACATAAGTTTGCATTGCTTTACAAGCCATACTTTATTGAAATTTAAAAATATTAACCTCCCCAAACCCAAACAATTTAATAAAACTTTAAGCTTATTTGTATATAATTTCATT
>NZ_QHLK01000019.1 GCF_006864455.1 Campylobacter sp. MIT 97-5078 | reverse complement strand
AAATTTGCATAGTTTTAACATATTTCATCTTTGTATTCCTAAACCTAACTTTTTACTTTTTTCTTGGATAAGCTGTTCTGCTTGTTTGATAAGCTTTTCATCGATCTTACTTTTATGTTCTTCTTTGAAATTCTTGATGATATGAATAAGAATTTTTATATCTGAAAGTTTTTTGATTAAAACTTGTTTTGGATAAACAAGTTCTTTTTCTTTGTATTGTTGTATAGAGTTTTTTAAGTCTCTGGTATGACTTTCGTTAAGAAAAGCAAGGTTTTTGTCTTGTTCTTTAATGGCATTTACCCTTGCTAAGTATTCTTGCTTTTCAGCTTGTGTTAAAGGATAATGTGGTATAATGTCTTTAGTAGTTTCTGAAAGTGTATTTACACCAGATGACTTATCATCACCGCCCATCTGAGCGTCTTGACTTGGAGTGTGAAGGGAGTGGACGGCTTCACCAGAGACTGCTTTATTTATAAAACGATTAAAGTTTCGTTTATCCTGTTTGTTAGCGTGGTAAATAATATTTGTGCCTTCATCGTTTCTAATTCCTATATCACCCATTTTCTTGCTATTAATTTCTAATATTTGTTTGGCAACGATAAAATCTTTTTCGCTTTTGGCTTTTGTATTTTTCATTATCAAATCAGGTTCTAGCACTACTTCCCCAATCGCCTTTGAAACCTCTTGCATATCTTTAAACATTTCAGGGTGATGTTCATAAAGCTTTTTTAAATCCGCGATAGCCTCTTTGTCTCCTAAAAGCTCTGTTAATCGCTCACAAAGTGCAAAGATTTCTAGTTCTTTATCGCTCACGATGAACCTCCCAAACTATATCTTTTAGAGCTTGAATGCTTTTTCGAATTTTCTTGGTATTTGAACTATTAAAAATTTGCATAGTTTTAACATATTTCATCTTTGTATTCCTAAACCTAACTTTTTACTTTTTTCTTGGATAAGCTGTTCTGCTTGTTTGATAAGCTTTTCATCGATCTTACTTTTATGTTCTTCTTTGAAATTCTTGATGATATGAATAAGAATTTTTATATCTGAAAGTTTTTTGATTAAAACTTGTTTTGGATAAACAAGTTCTTTTTCTTTGTATTGTTGTATAGAGTTTTTTAAGTCTCTGGTATGACTTTCGTTAAGAAAAGCAAGGTTTTTGTCTTGTTCTTGTTGATTTTTCCCTTGCTTTATGACTAAATTAATAAAATTAAAAAGTCCTTTAAAACGTTCTAATTCTGCTTTTGTGAGGCTAGTCTGGACATAACTGAGTCGTGTAAGTTGTCGATCTCCGCGACTAAGAGTTTGGCTTGTTTCAGTTCTTGTTTGGCTTGTTTCAGTTCTTGCTCCGCTTCGTCTGCTAATCTCCTCGCTTCGAGATTCTTTTCTATCTCTATTTCTATCGCTCGTAGGGCTAGAGGCATATCGATAAATTTGGCTAGGCTCTGTAATATTCTTAGCTCCCATAAGGTTAGTTGAGCCATATTCTCGTCTGATACTAAATGAATTGACTTTAATAAATTCATCATGTTCCAAATCATCTGTGGTTCTTCTCTCATCAAATCCTTTAGTCCTATTGCTGGAAATTCCTCTGTTTCTAAACTCATTGTCTAATCCTTTTTTAGTGTTTGTTGTATTGAATTCTAGCGAAAAATTATTACGTTTTTTTAAAGATTCATAAAATTGATCAACTCTCATTTTTTGCTTTTCAAGATTGTTTATCCTGTCTGGACTTTGCATATACTCTATTGCTCTAGCTTTCACATTTCTTTCTTGTATGTTTTCTTTCAATTTTTCATAAGGATTAAAACCTAAAGACTGCATACACAAGAATGAATTTTTTAAGAAATCTTTGCTAAGGCTTTCATGAGCAAAAGCATAATCTTCATTTGCATTTAAAAGCATGTGGTTAAAATAAAACTCTGGTGGGTGATTATCTTGTTTTAATTCCTTATTTTTTAAAAGCTTAGTAAATGCTTCTTTAGAATTATCAAAATTCTTTATATAAAGTATGGTCATATCGCAAAGAATATTTGCTTTTTCTTGTTCATCATTTGCTTTATAATAACGACTTGTATGCTGATAAAAATAATGAAGAAAGTCATTATGGTTGAGTTTGAGCGTGTTTAAACTTTCTAAATCTTTGTATATTTCATCAAATTGCTCTTGTGTCATTATTTAATCCTTGTTTTTTCGTTTTGAGTATTTGCGAGGCTCTATACGTTTGTATTTCATCAATTCTAAGCTCATCTCTTGCATTTTACTCAACAATCTACTCTGCAAGGCATTGAAATTCTTCTGCATTTCTAAGCTCTTACTCTCTAGCTCTTTTTGAGCTTCGTTTAGTTTGTTGTCTAATACGCTCATTGTGGAATTCAGTTTTTCGTTAAATATAGCTATCAAATTCTTGTTTAATTCATTTAAGTTCTTTTGTATTATCTCGCTCGTTAAACGCTCGTTCTCTTTCTCTATGCTTTGAGCTGATTTGACTAAGTTTTGCAATACTTGTGAATTGTTCGTCATAAATGTCTCCTTTAAATCGTTTTGCTTGGTAATTTTATACCTAGATAATATTCCTCATTAAGCTATCCTTATTACTTTTTCTAAAACATTACAAAGCCCTTGCCTTGATGTTGTGTTTTTTCTCGAGCTTTTGGGTTAATCATAGCATCTGCTTTTTCCAAGATTTTTGGGAATAGCTTTGTAAAGTCTTTGAAATTTTCATTAGCATAGTTAATAATGGCTGATATTTGATTTTTATTATTATCGGTAGGATTTATACTAAAGGCATTCATTGCTTTTTCTAAAGAATTATAAAGCTCTTTTTCTTTACTCATCGTATCAAAATCGCTTTTAATAGAATGCCCTGTTTTGTGCATAAATTTAACTATGCTTGCCATATCATCCATGTTTTTACCACTAAAAACTCTTTTGATTGTTGCAAGCATTTGCCTTTCTTCAGCATTAAGATTTTTTTGCCTATCTTCTTTATTCATCGCAAGTTGAGATTTGATTCTTTTGTTTTTCAAAATTTTAGAAAACATTTCCATTAGAGCTTTATAGGCTTTATGAAAATCTAAAGATAAAAGCTGTTCCCCAAATTCTCTTATATCCCTATCAAAAGCCTTATCATTTTCCCTTTTTTCTTCTTTTAAGCTTAATTCTTTAATCTTTAAATCCTTAAGCTCTTTTTCTAAAATTTCTATTCTTTTTTCTAAGCTTAAACCGCCTTTATCTTGCTCAAAATTATTGTTTTCGTCTTTTCTTTGTTCTTTGTCTTCTTTTGCTTTTTGTGCTTTTAGCTCTTCTATTTGCTTTTCTTTTTCTACACTATCTTTTGCAATTTTTTCTAAGTCTTGATCAATGATCATATCATCATCAAGACGAGAAAATGCTGATCCAAGCTTTTCAAAACCTTGAGAATAAAGTATTTGTTCGGTAAAGTCTAAAGTGCTTTTTAGTTCGTTTTGACAAAACTCAAAGCTGAAATTTTCTTCACTACTAAAATCAAATTTCTTTTCATCAAAGGCTTTATTCATCGTTTCTTCAATTTCTTTATCTATGCTATCTTTGACCTTATCTTCTGATGTGTTTGGGTTTTGATACATTTCATTTTCTTCATCAAAGTTATTCATAGCGTCTTGAATATCATCTATCTCATCTTTTTGAGTTTCATTAAATTCATTGCTTTGCATTGCTTTCTCCTTTGTGCTAATATGCTATTTTTTTATATTAACACAAAACATAGTTTTTTTCAAAATATCATCAAACATCTATTTTTTAGAACTTTGATCATAAAATTGACAAGATGGCTTTAGTGCCATTAAGCTAAGATTAAGTATTTTGCAAATACCATGAAATGGGAAAAGTTAAACAAAAACGGCACACATTTTTTGTAATAAAACGAAAAACAAAAAAATAATTTGCATTTTTTGCACATAGGATTTATTTTCAGGCAGGATTAAGAAAATTTTTAATTATTGTTTGTTAGAATTAAAAAATCAAATACAAGATACACAAAAGACACAAAAGTTATAATTTTAAAGATGAGATTATCAAAGCTTATGAAAGTAGAAAATAATTTTTGACTTGATTATATAAGTTTTCACTAAACATTTAAAAAAATAGGTTAGAATTTAGGCTCTTTAAGGAGCTAAATTTATGTTTAATAAATGGTATTTTTTAAAAACTAGGTATTCTTTCTTAATTCAATTTATCAAAAATATAATCTTGCTGTCTTTTATAAAACAAGTTCAAGCTAGGATAAAGCAGTGAAAATTTGTTTTATTATAGCAAGTTTAGGCAATGGCGGAGCTGAACGGGTTTTAGTAAGCCTTGCTAATACATTTTGTAAAAAGCATAAGGTGCAAATCATTAAATTTGATGATAAAAAAAGCTTTTATGAGCTTGATAATACCATATACTTAAAAGAACTGCCCCAGTTTAGCTGGCACAATTTGTATCATAAAATAGCAAGTAGAATTAAGAAATTCCTTGCTTTAAAAAAGGCGATGAAAGAGGCTAAAGCTGATATTTTCATCTCTTTTTTAGATACAACTAATATTGCTTGTGTGTGGGCTAAAATGGGCTTAAAAACGCCCTTAATTATCAGCGAGCACAGCACGCAAAGTTATTTAAAAAGCAAAATTTGGCGTTTTTTAAGAAGATTGAGCTATCCATATGCCAATGCTTTAACTGTGCTTTCTTTGCAAGATAAAAGCTATTATGAAGCCTTTGTAAGCAAGGTTGAGCTTATCTTTAATCCTTGTCATTTTAGCATTTGTCAAAATCCTAAAAAAGAAAATTTAGTGCTTTTTGTAGGCAGGCTTGATATGAATAAAAATTGTGCCTTATTTTTAAGGGCAATTTCAAATTTAAATCCTAATTTAAGAGCAAATTACCGATTTTGTGTAGCAGGAGACGGCGAGCTTAAAGATGAACTTATTTTACAAGCACAAGAACTTGGCATAAAAGTGGATTTTTTAGGCAGGGTAAAAGATATGCAAAGCTTATATGAAAAAGCAAAAATTCTTTGCCTTTGCTCCTTTGTGGAGGGCTTACCAACGGTTTTGATTGAAAGCTTGTTTTTTAAAATCGCTCGCATAAGCACGGATTATGTAAACTCAGCCAAAGACTTAATCACGCCAGATATTGATGGCTTTTTAGTGGCAATTGATGATGAAAAGGCTATGGCTAAGGCTTTAAAGAACCTAATAAACGATGAGAGCTTAAGAGAGCAAATCACTGAAACAGCCTTAAAACGTTGCGAAAATTTTTCAATTCAAAACATTGAAAAACAATGGTTTAAACTGATAAGCGAGCTACAATGAAGCCTTTTTTATCAGTTTTAATTTGCACTTATAATAGACTAGAGCTTTTAAAGCAAGCTTTGCAAAGCGTGTTAGAGCAAGACTTTAAAGACTTAGAAATCATTATTAGTGATGATCATTCAAATGATGGCACAAAAGAATTTATAAACGCACTTGCAAAACACCAACCTCAACTTAGATATAGCCTTAATACTAACTATAAACAAGGTCCAAATGGAAACAAAAACAATGCTCTAGATCAAGCAAGGGGTGAGTATATTTTGTTTTTAGATGATGATGATATGCTTTTAAATAAGGCTTTAAGCACGCTTGTAAGCAAGATTAAAGAGGGTTTTTCTCATGTTTTTGGCAACTGCTTGCTTGAAAAAGATGGAATTTTAAGCGCCGAGTTTAGTGGAAAAGGTTTAAATAAGGATTGTGAGGTAAGTAAAAAAGACTTTTTACTAGGCAAGATGAATGGGGAATTTTTGGGTATGTTTAAAAAATCCTTGCTTGAAAATCAGCGTTTTGATGAGAATTTTTGGGGCAATGAAAGTGTGCTTTGGGTGAGTTTATATAAAGAAAAAAGCTTTTACATACACAAGGCCTTAAGGATTTACCGCGTTAAAAGAGCAGATAGTGTTACAAATAAAGCATTTTTAAAGGCTAATCGTGTGTATTTAGGTTATGCAAAGATGGCTGAACTTTTAGAATGCGAGCTTAAAAAAAGCAAGGATAGGGATTATAAAAGCGTTACAGCAGCACATTATAAAATGGCAGCATATTATGCTAAAATGGCAGGATTTTATAAAAAAATGTATATTTATCTTTTTAAAAGTCTTAGCATAAAGCCTAATTTCCCAGCAATAGCCTTGCTTTGTTTAAGTTTCATTCCAAAAGCAATGTTACAATATTTTTCAAAAATCAGAGTGAGTTTAAAGTGCAAAAATTAGGAATTTTTATCTATTCTTTAGGAAGTGGTGGAGCTGAACGCGTTGTGGCTACGCTTTTGCCACCTTTGTCTTTGTTTTATGAAGTGCATATTATTTTAATGAATGATAAAATTTCTTATGAGCTTGAAGGAGCTCAAATTCACTTGCTTGAAAACTCAAAACCAAATGAAAATGTGCTTTTAAAATTCCTTAAACTTCCCTTTTTGGCTCTAAAATACAAAAAGCTTTGCAAAAACTTAAATTTAGACAAGCAATTTGTCTTTTTAAACCGCCCAAATTATATAGCCTTGCTTGCGAGAATTTTTGGCTTAAAAACCCCTCTCATCATCAATGAATGCACTACTCCAAGTGTAATGTATCAAAGCTTTAACTTAACTTCACTTACAAATAAAGCTTTGATAAAATGGCTGTATCCAAAGGCTGATTTAATACTGGCTAATTCTAAAGGCAATCAAGAGGATTTAATTTTAAATTTTAAGATCAATGCTAGCAAATGCAAACTCCTTTATAATGCCATTGATTTAAAAACAATCACACAAAAATCAAAAGAAGCTATAGAATTTAAAGATAAATTTATACTCAGCATTGGTAGGCTTGATAAGGGTAAAAATCACGCCCTTTTAATCAAAGCTTATGCAAGGCTTGATACTAGGTTAAAACTTGTTATCTTAGGTGAGGGCGAGCTAAAAAATGAGCTTGAAAGCTTAATAGCAAGCTTAAATTTAAAAGAAAAAGTATTTTTACTTGGCTTTGATAATAATCCTTACAAATACCTAAGCAAATGCGAATTTTTTGCCTTTGCTTCAAGCTTTGAGGGCTTTTCAAATGTTTTAATTGAGGCTTTAGCGTGCCATTGTGCTGTGTTAAGCTCAGATCATAAAAGTGGAGCTAAAGAGCTTTTTGGGGAAAATGAATTTGGACTTTTGATAAAAGTAAATGATGAAAATGCTATGTTTGAGGGATTAAAAACCATGATAGAAAATGAAAATTTAAGAAAAGCCTATCAAGAAAAAGCCTATAAAAGAGCCAAAGACTTTGATAAAAATGAAATCGCTAAAGAAGCTTTAGAGTTTTTAAAGAGCATTTAAAGCAAGGAAAGTTAGAATGAAGAAAAATCAAAATCCACATAAAAAAACAGAGTTCTTAAAAGCGAAATTCTTTGATAGAGTTCAACTCTCACTCAAAAACGAGTTATTTTTATATATAGCTTTAGCCTTTATTTTTAGTGTGTTGTGTAGGTTGTATTGGGTATTTTGGGCAAGTGAGTTTAGCGAGTTTTATTTTAATAATGAGCTTATGATCGTTTCAAATGATGGATACGCTTTTGCAGAAGGAGCAAGAGATATGATCGCTGGCTTTCATCAGCCAAATGATTTATCTTATTTTGGTAGCTCCTTATCTACGCTGACTTACTATCTTTATAAGCTCACGCCTTTTAGCTTTGAAACCATCATTTTATATATGAGCGTATTTTTCAGTTCTCTTGTTGTTGTGCCTATAATGCTTATTGCTTACGAATACAAAGAACTTCGTGCTGGCTTTTTAGCAGCCTTATTAGCTAGCATTGCAAATAGTTATTATAACCGCACTATGGCAGGATATTATGATACTGATATGCTTGCTATTGTACTCCCTTGTTTTGTATTATATTTTATGATACGACTCATCATTAAAAAAGATATGTTTTCGCTTATCATCTTGCCTTTTGTGATGATGATTTATCTTTGGTATTATCCCTCAAGTTATACCTTAAATGTTGCTTTTGTAGGGCTTTTCTTGTTTTACACCCTTGCTTTTCATCGGCAAGAAAGGATAAATTATAAGGCTTTAAGCTTTATGCTTATCGCACTTGCTCCCATTGCTTGGTTTTATCAAGCTGCAATTTTAGCCTTACTTTTTGCATTTTTCAATCTCACAACTCGTTTTTTTACACTCAAAGCTCTAATTGTGCTTTTAATCTTAAGCCTTGTTTTCCTTTTTTTAAGCGGTGGGCTTGATCCTATTTTATATCAGCTTGATTTTTACATCTTTAAAAGCGCTACCGTAGGAAGTGTGGGTCAGAGTTTTTCTTATTTTAATGTCAATCAAACCATACAAGAGGTAGGAAGCGTTGATTTGTTTGTATTTATGCAAAGAATTGCAGCGAGTGAGCTTACTTTTATATGTGCGGTTTTGGGCTTAATCTTGCTCATTAAAGATCACAAAAGCTTTCTTTTGGCTTTACCTATGCTCGCACTTGGTTTTTTAGCCTTGCGTGGAGGGCTTAGATTTACCATTTATGCGGTGCCTGTGATGGCTCTTGGCTTTGGATATTTTGTGCATTTTTTAATCCTTAAATTGGTTCGTTTTAGGCTAGCAAAGCCCATTATACTCACTTTTGCACTCATTATCAGCTTAGGTTTTGCTTTAAAGCATATCTATGAATACAAGGCTCCAAGCGTATTTAATGCAAATGAAGCTCAAATTTTAGATAAACTTAAAAGCATAGCTAGTGCTGAAGATTATGTGCTTACCTGGTGGGATTATGGCTATCCTGTGCGCTATTATAGCGATGTTAAAACCTTAGCTGATGGAGGTAAGCACTTAGGCAAGGATAATTTTTTACCTTCTTATGCTCTAAGTTTTGATCAAATAAGTGGGGCAAATTTAGCAAGATTGGGTGTTGAATACACCGAAAAGAGTTTTTATGATAAAAATGACAGCCTTTTGCAAGCTGATCTTTTAAAAGCCATGATGAGAGATTATAATGCAAGTGAAGTAAGCTTGTTTTTACATACTCTTAAGGATAAAAACTTCAAACCAAATGCAAAAACAAGAGATATTTATTTTTATTTACCAGCTAGAATGTCGCCTATTTTTCCAACTGTGGCGAGCTTTTCACATATTGATTTGCAAAGTGGGCAAATTAATGATCCTTTTGTTTTTAGCACGGCTTTAGCTTTAGGAAAAGATGAAAAAACAGGCTTTTATTATTTAAGTAATGGTATGTTTTTAAGCGATGATTTTACACATATAATGCTCAGTGAAAATGCCTATGCAATTAAGGCTGTATATGAATTTGACTCTATTAAAGATGCTTCTTTTAAACAAAGAACTATTGACGAAAATGGTAATTTTTATGTATTTTATCTTAAAGAAAGCTTAAGTTATCCTATGCAATTTATCATTATGGATAAAACAATGTTTGATAGCTTATTTGTCCAGCTTTTTTTCTTTAATAATTATGACAAAGACTTATTTGAACCAGTTATTTTAGATAAAGATGCTAAAATTTATAAGCTTAAGCGTTAGGCAAAGCTGTGAGAGTAGGATTTTTAAGCCATAGCGGGGCAAGTGTATATCATTTTAGAATGCCTATAATTAAGGCTTTAAAAGCAAGAAATGATGAAGTTTTACTCATCTTACCAAAAGATGAATACGCTTTAAAACTTGAAAAAATGGGTTTTAATGTTGTTTTTTATGAACTAAAAAGAAGCTCTATCAACCCTTTTGTGGTGTTTTTGAACTTTCTCTCGCTTTTAAAGCTTTTAAAAAAGCTTAGGCTTGATCTCATTCAAAGTGCAGCCCATAAAAGCAATACCTTTGGGCTAATCGCTGCAAAATTTGCAAAAATTCCTTATAAACTCGCACTTGTTGAGGGCTTAGGTAGCTTTTATATCGACAATGACTTAAAAACTCGCCTCGTTCGCCTTAATATAGAATTTTTATACAAAATTTCTTTTAAAATCGCTGATAAATTCATCTTTGTAAATGAAAGCAACGCTCATTTTATGCATAATCTAGGCTTAAAGCAAGAAAAAATCATTATCATCAAATCAGTTGGTATAAACTTAAGACAATTTTTCTCTATAAACATAAGCTTAGAACAAAAAGAACATTTTTTTAAAACACATGAACTTGACTTTCATAAACCTTTGGTAATCATGGTAGCAAGGGCTTTATGGCACAAGGGCATAAAAGAATTTTATGAAGTAGCCTCAAATTTACACAAATTTGCAAATTTTGTGCTTGTTGGCGGACGTGATGAGAACAAATCCTGTGCTGATCTAGCTTTTTTAAATGGGGGCAAAGTGTGCTATCTAGGCTCAAGAGAAGACATCGCTTTTTTGCTTAACTTAAGCGATATTTTCGTCCTGCCAAGCTATAAAGAAGGCTTTCCGGTAAGCGTTTTGGAAGCAAAAGCATGTAAAAAGGCTGTGGTGGTAAGTGATTGTGAAGGTTGTGTGGAAGCTGTGAGAAATGGCGTTGATGGACTTTGGGCAAAAACAGCAGATAGTAAAGACTTAAGTGAAAAAATCAAACTCTTGCTAGATGATGAAAGATTAAGAGTAAATTTAGCTAATAACGCCTACCAAGATGCCCTAAAGTATGATGAAAATCTCATCGCCACAAAGTATTTAAAACTCTATGACAGCCTTATAAAAAATTAAAAATCAAATTTATCTATACACTTAAATAATCTTAAGATAAATGAAAAATATTTTAGAGCAAAAAACTCATTAAATTTCATTTAACAAAACACATTATAATCAAGCTTTTAAAGCACAATTTAAAACAAAGAAAGATTATGTATAAACACTTTTTCAAACGCATTTTGGACTTTTTAATGGCTTTGTTTTTGCTTATTTTGCTTAGCCCTTTAATGCTTTTTGTAGCTTTAATGCTTAAACTTGTGCAAGGAGGCGTGTTCTTTACGCAGTATCGTCCGGGTTTAAATGAAAAGATATTTAGGATTTACAAATTTAAAACCATGAGTGATGAAAGAGATGAAAAAGGCGAGCTTTTGCCAGATGAACAACGTCTAAAACCCTTTGGCGGGCTTGTTCGATCGCTCAGTCTTGATGAGCTCCCTCAGCTTTTTAATGTTTTAAAAGGCGATATGAGCTTTATTGGACCGCGTCCTTTGCTCATTGAATATCTGCCTTTGTATAATGAGGCTCAAAAGCACCGCCATGATATGCGTCCGGGTATTACTGGCTGGGCTCAGGTAAATGGACGCAACAATATAAGCTGGGCGAAAAAATTTGAGCTTGATCTTTACTATATAGAGCATTGTTCATTTTTTTTCGATCTTAAAATAGCCTTTTTAACTCTTGAAAAAGTGCTTAAAAGAAATGGAGTAAATAAAGATGGCAACGCAACCACAAACAAATTCAATGGCTCAAACTGAAAAAATTTATATTTATGGGGCAAGCGGACATGGACTTGTGTGTGCTGAAGTGGCTTTAAGTATGGGGTATAAAAAAATCATTTTTTTAGATGATGATACAAAAAAAGGTTTAGGTTTTAATGAAGGCTTAGAAAAATATGATATTTTCATCGCTATAGGATCTAATCACACAAGAAAAATCATCTTTGAAAAGGTAAAAAAAGCTGGCTTTAAGTGCGTCAATTTAATCCACCCAAGTGCTATCATCAGCAAAAGTGCAAAGCTTGCCAAAAGCAACATTTTAATTATGCCTCAAGTCGTTGTAAATGCTAGTGCTGTGATTGAGCAGGGCGTGATTTTAAACTCAAGCACTGTAGTTGAACATGAATGTTTTGTAGGCGAGTTTGCTCATATCAGCGTAGGTGCAAAACTTGCTGGAAATGTTAAAATTGGCAAACAAAGCCTAGTTGGTATCAATGCTTGCGTTTTGCCAAATATAAGCCTTGCTGAAAAAAGCATTTTATCAGCTGGTGGAGTTTTAACTCAAAATGCAAATAAAAGCGGCGTTTATGTGGGCGTGCCAGCAAAACTTATAAAGGAGCAAAAATGAGGTATTTTTTATCGCCACCTCACATGAGTGGCAAGGAACTTGAGCTTATAGAAGAGGTTTTTAAAAGCAATTATATAGCCCCTTTGGGTGAATTTGTAAATCGCTTTGAAGAAAGTGTGAAACACTATGCCAAAGCAGCAAATGCCCTAGCTTTAAATTCAGCTACAGCAGCACTTCACCTTGCTTTAAGGGTAGCTGGAGTAAAAGAAGGAGATATGGTGCTTGCTTCAAGCTTTACTTTTATCGCTTCTGTTGCTCCCATTCGTTATCTTAAGGCTAAGCCTGTGCTTATTGATTGTGATGAAACTTTTAATATTGATGTAAATTTGCTTAAAAAGGCTATACAAGAAAGCCCTACACCACCAAAAGCCTTAATCTTAACTTATCTTTATGGCAATGCAGCTAAGCTTGATGAAATCCTAGCACTTTGCAAAGAACATAATATCGTTTTAATCGAAGATGCAGCTGAAGCCCTTGGTAGTTTTTATCAAAACAAGGCTTTAGGCACTTTTGGCGAATTTGGAGTCTATTCGTTCAATGGCAATAAAATCATCACCACAAGCGGAGGTGGAATGCTCGTAAGTTCTGATAAAGAAAAACTCGAAAAAGCAAGATTTTACAGCACCCAAGCAAGAGAAAATAAAATTTACTACGAACACAAAGACTATGGTTATAATTACCGCTTAAGCAATGTTTTAGGAGCTATTGGCGTAGGACAAATGCAAGTTTTAGAAGAAAGAGTGTTGAAAAAAAGGCAAATTTATGAGTGGTATAAAGAGTTTTTAGGCGAAACTTTTTGCTTTTTAGATGAGCTTGAAAACTCAAGATCAAATCGATGGCTAAGCACTGCCTTGCTTGACTTTGACATAAATGAGCTTTTTGAGTATGAAAAAGAAAGCAAAGCTGGCTTTAAAGAAGCAAACTTGCACCCAAAAATTCAAAAGCTTATTCAAGACTTACAAAATGAAGGCATAGAAACACGTCCTTTGTGGAAAAGCATGCATACCCAAGAGCTTTTTGAAGGGGAAAAATGCTATATTAACGGCAATAGCGAGCTGTTTTTTTCCAAAGGCATTTGCCTTCCAAGTGGCACAACACTAAGTAAAGATGAGGTAAAATTTATCAGCGAGCTTATACTTAAAAGCGTAAAAGGCTAATTATATGAGGGATAATTTTTATAAAAGCAAAAGATTGATCTTTTTTTTGTGCTGTGATTTGATATTATTTGCACTTTCGATTTTTTTGGCTTTTGAGTTAAGATTTAGTGGGTATATCCCAAACACCTTTTATGCTGGTATGTTTAAAGCTGGTGTGATTTTGCTTGTGCTTAAAATTGCTTTATTTTTTGTCTTTAGAATTTATAAGGTAGCGTGGCGGTTTTTTTCTTTAAATGAAGCTCGTAAGATTTTTGTGGCTTTAGTGCTGGCTGAGCTTATATTTTTAGTGGTATTTTATTTTTTTGATGATTTTTTTAACCCTTTTCCAAGAAGTGTTATAGGTATAGATTTTGCTCTTTCTTATATCTTCATCGGTATGCTTCGTATTTCAAAACGTATGCTTGTGGATTTTAGAAAAACGCGTTTTGAAAAAGAAACACCTTGTGTGGTTGTAGGGGCAACTTCAAAGGCTTTGCATTTACTCAAAGGTGCCAAAGAAGGCTCTTTAGGACTATATCCAGTAGCTGTAGTTGATGCAAGAAAAGAGCTTATCGGAACATATTGTGATAAATTTATTGTTAAAGATAAAAGCAAACTTGAAGAGTTAAGCAAAGAGGGTGTGAAAACAGCGATCATTGCCCTAAAACTTGAGCAAAATGAGCTTAAAAAGCTCTTTGATGAGCTTGTAGGATATGGAATAAGTGATATCAAACTTTTTTCTTTTACAAGCAATCAAACAAAAGATATCAGCATAGAGGATTTACTTGCTAGAAAGCCAAAAGACTTAGATAATAACGCTGTGGCAAGCTTTTTAAAAGATAAGATAGTCCTTGTAAGTGGAGCTGGAGGGAGCATAGGAAGCGAGCTGTGTAAGCAATGTGTCAAGTTTGGAGCTAAAAAACTCATCATGCTTGATCATAGCGAATATAACCTATATCAGATCAATGAAGACTTAAGCAAACATAAAGAAAAAATCGTGCCTGTGATGATGAGTCTTTTAGACGAAAACAAACTTGACGCTCTTTTAAGCACGCACAAACCTGATTTGATCTTGCATGCAGCTGCTTATAAACATGTCCCACTTTGTGAGCAAAATCCACATGCTGCAGTGATTAATAACATACTTGCAACAAAAATACTTTGCGATTTAGGCAAGAAAAATAAAGTCAAACGTTTTGTTATGATTAGCACAGATAAAGCCGTGCGTCCAACAAGTATCATGGGTTGCACAAAACGCGTATGTGAGCTTTATACTTTAAATTCTTCAAGCAAGAATTATGAGGTTGCTTGTGTGCGTTTTGGTAATGTGCTTGGCTCAAGCGGAAGTGTGATCCCTAAATTTAAAGCCCAAATTGCCGCAAATGAAGCTTTGACCATTACACACAAAGATATAATGCGTTATTTTATGCTTGTTAGCGAAGCAGTTCAGCTTGTATTGCAAGCAGCAGCTATTGCTAAGGGTGGCGAGCTTTTTGTACTTGATATGGGCGAGCCGGTAAAAATCATTGATCTAGCTAAAAAAATGCTTACGCTCTCAAACAAACCTGAACTTAAGATCAAAATCACCGGCTTAAGAAAGGGTGAGAAGCTTTTTGAAGAACTTTTGATTGATAAAAATGACGTTAAAACGCAATATGAAAGCATATTTGTAACCAAGAGTGAGCCTTATGAGCTTGTAAAACTAAACAAGCAAATTCAAAAGCTTTGTCTAAGCAAAGATGAGGATATAAGCACACTTTTAGCTAAAATTGTGCCTGAGTTTAAGCACAACACAAAAGAAGGATAAAATGTATATTAAAGACATACAAAAATTTGAAGAAAATCGCTACAAAGCAAGAGCGTATATGAGCTATATACTCACAAGAAATTTACCAAATAAGCTCCCTAAGATAGAATTTTCAAGTATATTTAATGCCCTTGATAAGCTCGCCCATGAAGTGAAAAACTTTGACGCTTTATACGTGCTTGATCCTTCAGGCAAACAGCTTGAAGATACGATCAGTCTTAAAAAGGAATTTTGCACCGGTAAAGGCGAAGATAGAAGTAATAGAGCGTATTTTTATAGAGCTGTAAAATTAAGACGTTGCGTTTTAAGCGAACCTTATCCTTCAAGCTTGCATAACGAGCTTTGTGTAACGGCTTCTATGCCGATTTTTAACGCACAAAATAAGCTTGAATGCGTTGTATGTATAGATATGAAACTCGTTGAAATTCTTAAGATTACCCAAGCAAGTCAATTTGAGTTTTTCTTTATGCAATTTAGCCGCGTGGTGTATTTTTGTTTTGCTTTTGTGCTTTTTATTATCACTTGTTTTTTGCTTCACAGAGGTATTATTAGCCTTTTTCATCAAAGCGGGATTGAAATTCAACGAATGTTTGAAAGCACGATTGCGATCACTTTAGCCTTAGCTATCTTTGATCTGGCTAAAACCGTGATCGAAGAAGAAGTGCTTATGCGAAGCAGAAAAGAAAAAAGTGGTATTCAAAAAACCATGGTGCGTTTTTTAGGTTCTATTATCATTGCTTTAGCTATAGAAGCTTTAATGCTTGTATTTAAGCTTGTAACGGGCGAATTATCGCAAATGATTTATGCAATTTATCTTATTGTAGGCGTGAGCGTGTTGCTTATCGGCTTGAGTATTTATCTGTTCGCAGTGAAATATAAGGGGGAGCATTTGAGTGATTAAAACAAATTTTAGTTTATATTAATTTAAAAATAAAGAAAAAATGTTATACTTTGTATTCGCTTTTTAACTTGAAATAAGCTTAAAAAGGGTAAAATACACAAAATTTTTGTATAATCGTTTAAAATTTGAAAGGACAAATCGTGAAATTGTTAGTTGTTGATGATAGCTCTACAATGAGAAGGATCATTAAAAACACGCTAGAAAAACTAGGACACAGCGATGTTTTAGAAGCTGAACATGGCGTTGAAGCTTGGGAATTGCTTAGCAAAAATGATGATGTAAAAGTTGTGATTACTGACTGGAACATGCCTGAAATGAATGGACTTGATCTTGTTAAAAAAATTCGTGCTGAAAAAAAATACGAAGATATGCCTATCATCATGGTTACTACAGAAGGCGGAAAAGCTGAAGTTATCACAGCTTTAAAAGCTGGGGTAAATAATTATATCGTCAAACCTTTTACTCCGCAAATTCTTAAAGAAAAACTAGAAGATGTTTTAGGTATGGGCTCAGACATCCCAGCCGAATAAGAAAAGACAGCTTTTTGAATGCAAAATCATTATAATGAATTTTTCTTTAAGGTTGGTGAAGTCTATAAAGATATATTCACCGACTTTATTTTCGAACTTGGAATAGACGCCCTTGAAGAAAAAGATGGTGGCTTTTATATACGATCGGATGAAGATTTAAGCGATATTATAGATGCTATTTTTCTTCTTAAAAGCAAGCTTGAACAAAAAGAAAACAAAATAATCGATCTTAAAAGCAAGCTTGAACAAAAAGAAAACAAAAACTGGATAGAAGAATACAAAAAAAGCGTCGTTGCAATACAAATCGACAATTTTTATATACACAGTTCTTGGCAGGAAAGCAAAAAAGGATTGATAAATATACAAATCGATCCAGCTCTTGCCTTTGGCTCTGGACACCACGAAAGCACGCATTCTTGCATACAGCTCTTACAACAATACGCCAAAAAAGATATGAAAGCCCTTGATGTAGGCTGTGGAAGTGGAATTTTAAGTATTATTTTAGCCAAACTTGGATGTAAAGTCCAAGCCTGTGATACTGATGAAATCGCCGTTGAAAGTAGCTTAAATAATGCCAAACTTAATCAAATAAGTTTTGAACGCATTTGGCAGGGTTCTCTTAGTGATACAAAAGAAAAATATGACTTAATTGTTGCAAATTTAGTCGCTGATATCATCTTAAGCCTTGCAAAAAGCTTACAAGAAAGCCTTAAAATAAATGCTTATTTAATTCTTTCTGGGATCTTAGACAAATATGAAGAAAGAATTAAGCAAGCATTTGTAAATTTAAAGTTTGTTACAAGCCTTAAAAATAATGAATGGCTTAGTTTGGTATATCAAAAGGAAAGATAAATGAACGGAAATAATCCAAATCAAAAAAATAACAACAATAACAATAATTTTTTTAACAAAAATCCAATTTTTCTCTTTGCAGTTTTTGCGATTGTTGCGATATTTTTATTTAAAAGCTTTGTAGATAGTGGCTCTATAATGAGCGACGAAGGTGGTAGTTTAGCCGGAGCAAGTAGCACGCAAAATGTGCCTTATTCTGAACTTAAAAGACTTGTAGAAAACAACCAAATCGTTCAAGTAAGCATAGGACAAACAAGTGTTAAAGCCCTTTCAAAACAAAATGTGCTTTATGTAGCCAAAAAGGTAGGCAATGATCCAAGCTTCATTGCCTTACTTGATAGCAAAAATATCTCTTATGGAGCATATTCTGAGAGCAATTGGTTTACTGATTTGCTCTTTTCTTGGGTTTTACCGATCTTCATTTTCTTTGGAATTTGGATGTTCTTAGCCTCAAGAATGCAAAAAAATATGGGAAGTTCAATACTTGGCATAGGAAGCTCTAAAAAACTTGTCAATTCAGAAAAACCAAAGGTTAAATTTAATGATGTAGCCGGTGTTGAAGAAGCTAAAGAAGAGGTAAAAGAAATTGTTGATTTTTTAAAATACCCTGAAAGATATATCAACTTAGGTGCTAAAATTCCCAAAGGACTTTTACTTGTTGGACCTCCTGGAACTGGTAAAACCTTGCTTGCAAAAGCAGTTGCTGGAGAAGCTGATGTGCCATTTTTCAGCGTAAGCGGTTCAAGCTTTATAGAAATGTTTGTGGGTGTGGGTGCGTCTCGTGTGAGGGATTTATTTGAAAATGCTAAAAAAGAAGCTCCGGCTATCGTTTTTATCGATGAGATCGATGCTATTGGCAAAAGCCGTGCTGCTGGTGCTGCTATGGGTGGTAATGATGAAAGAGAACAAACCTTAAATCAACTCTTGGCTGAAATGGACGGCTTTGGCACAGAAAGCTCACCTGTGATCGTTTTAGCTGCGACTAATCGCCCTGAAGTATTAGATGCGGCTTTGCTTAGACCGGGACGCTTTGACAGACAAGTGCTTGTTGATAAGCCTGATTTTAAAGGACGTTGTGATATTTTACGCGTGCATATGAAAGATGTTAAAATTTCGCCTGAGGTTAAGGTTGAAGATGTTGCACGTCTTACGGCTGGGCTTGCTGGGGCTGATCTAGCAAATATCATCAATGAAGCTGCTCTTTTAGCAGGACGAGATAGTAAAAAATATGTCGAACAAAAAGACTTAATCGAAGCTGTAGAAAGAGCCATAGCTGGGCTTGAGAAAAAATCTCGCCGTATCAACGAAAAAGAGAAAAAAATCGTTACTTATCATGAATGCGGACATGCACTAATTGCTGAAACCA
>NZ_QHLK01000018.1 GCF_006864455.1 Campylobacter sp. MIT 97-5078 | reverse complement strand
CAGGGAAGCTTTAAGAGTGAAATTTTAAATCACTACAATTTACGTTTTACGCATGGAATTTTTCACGAAGATCATGACTTTGGCACGATTTTATTTGCTTTAGCAAAAAAGATCGCTTATATAAATGAGGCTTTGTATGTGTATAGGATAAGATTAGTTTCTACTATGAGTGGGCAAAAGATAAAACAAATGCCTCAAAAAATGCCTAGCTTTTTACTTGCTCTAAAGCCTTATTTTAAAGACTATCAAAGTTTAAGGGCGTATTTTAAAGCATATTGCTTTGTTAAACTTGCTCTTGTGATCGAGGATTTTCACAATCAAAAGTCTTTAAAAGATGAGGATTTTAAACTTCGATTTAAGGACTTTTTTACCCTAAGCACGCTGACTTATCTTAAAATATTTAAAATTTCCTTACAAAATGATCCACTTGACATCAAAGCCCTTTTAGCAAAATTCAAGCTTGCAAAGGTTACAATTCTTGCACATTTTTTTAAAGATTTACACAGACAGCCTAAAAAACTGAAGTTTATATCAAATTTGAAGTATTTGCTTAAAAAGGAGAATAAATGATTTTCATCGACGCTTGTTTTAAAAAGCCTACTCCTTATACTCCTGTGTGGATGATGCGTCAAGCTGGACGCTATTTGCCTGAATATATGGCAGTTCGCACTAAAGCTGGGGATTTTCTCTCACTTTGTAAGGATTATAAGCTTGCAAGTGAAGTAAGCTTGCAACCTGTGGATATTTTAGGCGTTGATGCAGCGATCATTTTTTCTGATATTTTAGTTGTGCCTTTAGAAATGGGTATGAAACTTCGCTTTGAAAAGGGCGAAGGACCTGTGTTTGATGAGCCCATTTTTACTTTAGAGCAAATCAATGCCCTTGATACTCAAAAAGCTGTAAAAAATCTAAGCTATGTCTATGATGCCCTTTCTTTAACGCGTGAAAAACTGCCTCAAGATAAAGCTCTCATTGGCTTTTGTGGCTCACCTTGGACTATAGCAACTTATATGCTTGAGGGCAAGGGGAGTAAAAATTATGCTCAATCAAAGCGAATTTTGTATGAAAATCCAGAACTTTTACACAGCTTGCTTGATAAACTTACTCAAACCTTAAAACTTTATCTTGAGGCACAGATCAAAGCTGGAGCAAATGCCTTGCAAGTCTTTGATAGCTGGGCAAGTGCCTTAGAAAAAGAGGCTTTTTTTGAGTTTTCCTTTTCTTATATGCTTGAGATTTCAAATTTTATCAAGCAAAATTATCCTCATATCCCTGTAATCTTGTTTCCTAAAGGTGTGAGCGGATATTTAGCTCATATAAAAGGCGATTTTGATGTTTTTGGGGTGTCTTGGGACACGCCTTTAGAGCTTGCAAGAGATAGTTTAAGCCAGCATTATACCTTGCAAGGCAATCTTGAACCTTGTCGTTTATACTCAAAACAAGCCATCGCAGAAGGCGTAAAAGAAATCTTAAGCATAATGAAGGGTAAAAATCATATCTTTAACTTAGGGCATGGCATTTTACCAGACATTCCTGTAGAAAATGCAAAGTATTTTATCCGCCTTGTGCAAGAAAGTTCAGCTCTTTGAGTGATATAGTTTTTGGACCTGTGAGCTCAAGACGTTTTGGGCTGTCTTTAGGCGTGGATTTAAGTCCTTTTGGCAAGCAATGCAATTTTGATTGTGTGTATTGTGAGCTTGAGCCTAAAAAAGCTCAAAGTAAGCAAACACAAAGTGCAAGCCTTGAAAGCATCATTAAAAGCGTGCAAGCTAAGATTGATGAGGGTATAAATTTTGACTTCATTACACTTACTGCAAATGGTGAGCCAAGTATGTATGAAAAGCTAAATGAGCTTATACAAGCCCTTCAAAATATAAAAAAAGACAAAAAGCTTCTCATCTTAAGCAATGGCACAGCAGTTTTAGATGAGGCTAAATTTAAAGCTCTTTTAGCTCTTGATGTGGTTAAATTTAGCCTTGATAGTGCGGTGCAAAAGACTTTTTTGCGAGTAGATAAAGCCTTAAAAGGTATAGAAGTAAAAACGCTTATAGAAAAAATGAGTGAATTTAGCAAGGCTTTTAAAGGAGAACTTGTTATGGAAGTGCTTGTGGTGCAGGGTTTAAATGATACAAAGGCTGAGTTTGAAGTCTTAAATGAAGCTTTTTTAAAAATACAACCAGATCGCATTGATATAAGCACCATAGATCGCCCTCCAGCCTATGCTGTAAAGGGTGTAAGTGAAGATACGCTTAGCGAGCTTAGCGAGCTTATCACGGCTTCTCCTTGTGTAATTGCTAGAAGACATTATGTAAAAGAAGAGCTTGATTTAAGCGAGAATGAACTTTTAAAAATGCTTCATCTTCGCCCACAAAGTAAGCAAGATATAGAAATGAAATTAAGTCTAAAAAGCCAAAGCCTACTTGAACAACTTGTCAAAGAAGGCAAGGTTTATACTCAAAAACTTGCTTCAATGCTCTTTTATAGGGCTTAAATTTGCTTTTAAGCCAAGCACTTTTTGATAAAACAAATGTGTTAAAAAAATCACAAAAAACACCTGTAAAAACAAGCCAGCCAAAGGCACAGAAGAAATAAGATAAAACACAAGGGTGCTTAGTTTAAACTCAAGTGGCGAACTTTTGGCGTAAAAGGCTTTAAATTCATTGTCATTAAGCATTGAGCTTGCTACATCAAGGATTAAAAGCTTGTGAAAAAGATAATAAAATACAAGATAAAACACAAATAAATTTACAAAAGGCACAAGATAAAGCAAGCAAGCACAGCCAAATAAAAGTAAAAATTTCACAAAGATCACAAACATTTTAAACAAGGCTTTAAAAAAAGAAACTTGTTCTTTAAGATCGTGTTGGTAATACTTAGCATTAATTTCTTTGCAGATAAAAGGCGTTAAAAAGCTCACGACTAAAATCGCAAAAAATACAGAAGCAAACACCACTAAAAAAGAAGCTGACATGATCCCAAGCAAAGCTAGGATAAACTGAAAAATCGCAAAGCTATAAAGCCACGCTAAAAACGAGCCTTCCTCTGCGTTTGCAAATAAAGCATCAAAATACTCAAACAAAAAATTAAAAGCAAAATATGCTAAAATCACAAACAAAAAAAAGCTTAAAACCAAAGGCACAAGGGAAAATTTTAAAAATTTCTTTGTAAAAAAGTCTTTTAGAGCAAGTGAAAAAACTTCAGTCATGAAAATAGCCTTGTTTGCTTGATGAAAGAAAATTTGTTAATCTTGCTAACAATTTACAAAAGTCTAAAAAATACGTAAATTTTAGCATACGAACACACTTTATATTTATTTTTTAAACCGAGTATAAAGCTTATCTAGTTCTTGATATATGGCGTCAAACTCAAGTTGAGTTTTTAAAATTTCATTTAAAATTTCATTATCCTCTTTATCGCCCCATATTTTTTGATATTTTCCTTCTTTGTAGCCGTGATCTTGACGAAATTTATTTAAGACATTTTTGCCTATATAGGCTTTATAAAGGTTGTAAAGATTTAAACCACACTTCATTGACAAGGTAAAAAATGCTGATAAAAGCTCGCCCATATCAAAGCCAAAACCACTACATTTGTGGATAATCAGCTCTATATCATTAATAATGCCATAAATATCATCTTCTTTTGGTTCGCCAGCTTCTTTGCAAAAGTCATTAAATACGCTTACCGAGCTAAGCTCTTCGGCTATAAATACCTTATCATCAATGCCTTTGTTTTTATACTCTTCAAGCGTTAAAGAAAGTATAAAATGCCAAATATCCACAAGCTCTATACGCACATTATCCCAATTCGTTGGTGCTGCAATGCTTTTCCAATGCTTCCAAGCAAAAGAATCAATAAGTTCAGCACATTCCATATAAATGCACCGTCTAAAGCTGATGAGCTTGCCCTCTTTAGTATAGCCTTGTTCCCAACCCTTGCCGTTTGTTTCATCATTTAGCTTTTGTTGTAAAAGAAGCATTTTTTCGATGATGTTGTTTTGAGTCATTTTTTTTCCTTGAATAAAGTTTTATTATAGCAGATTTTTAGCTTAAATTGTATATACTTCACTCTTAAAGATTTATATTTTGAAAGGAAAGGTGTGTTTCATATCGTTTTTTGTGCTGATGAAAAATACATCAAATTCGCAGCTGCTATGATGCGAAATATCATCTTAAAAACAAATACCCAGCACACTTTTAAAGACTTTTTTAAAGAAAAGGAATTACTCTTTTTACATCCTCAAAAAAGTTCATATTCAAAACTTTCTTATGAAAGCTTAAGCCAGATTGAACAAAAAGAAGGCTATGTTTTTCACATTTTAGCTAAAAATATTACTTTAAAAAGCAAAGAAAAGCTCACTAAGCTTTGTGATGAGCTTAGTTTTATTTATCCTTGTTCGTTTGAGGTGCATGAGATTGATGATGTAAAATACAAAAATACCTATGCGTATAAGGGAAGTTTTGTAGCCAATTTTTTACTTGAGTTTGCAAATTTTGTGCCTTTAGACATTAGAAAAGTTCTTGCTTTAGACCTTGATATGTATGTAAATACAGACTTAAGAGAGCTTTTTACGCTTGATTTAAAAGATTTTGTTCTTGCAGCGGCTTTTAACTACACTTTAAAATTTAAATGGTTTAATACGGGCTTTATACTCTTTAACGCCGTTTTGTGGCGTGAGCTTGATATACAGCAAAAATGCTTTGATTATATATGTGAGTTCAAGCCAGAGCTTCCTGATCAAGCTGCTTTAAATATCTGCTGCAAAGATAGGGTTTTGCTTTTGCCCTTGCTTTATAATTTTTATCCGCACAATGAAAATCAAAGCAGGGATTTTTTCAAAGATGAGAGTAAATTTTACTCAAGTGAGCTTACTAGGGCTGAGTGGGAGCATTTAAAACAAAATGCAAGAATTATTCATTTTTTAGGCTGTTCTAAACCTTGGGAGGGTATATTTTCAAAGAAAAAAGATATTTTTATCTCGCATTTTAGAAAAAAATGGTGGCAAAATGCCTTGCATACATCTTTTTTTGCCGAAGAATTAAGAAATTTAGCTTTTTTGTTACAAGAAGAGGAGCTTTGGAATTTATTTTTGTATTTTGAAGAGAGTTTTAAAAAGCTTAATGAGAATTCAAAGCTTTTATCTGTGGATAAAGGGGGAGGGAGGGGGGCTGTAATTCGTTTTAAAAATGAGCTCGAATACAAGATAGGACAAGAAATGATGGGCGTTAAACTTCATTTTTTATCCTATATAAGTTTTGTTTTTAAGGCAAGAAAAATCATTAAAAAGCATATTAAAACTCAAGAAGCTTACGAAGGATTAATCAGCATTAATCCAAACTTAGCTCTGCCAAAGCTTGAAACTTACGTCGATTATACTCAGGCTATGGCTTTAAAACGTCAGCTTACATATAGACTTGGAAAAGCCTTTATGAAAGCTTATCAAAGCCCTTTTAAACTTGGTATGTTCGGGCTTTTAAGTGAAATTGAAAAGCTTAAAAAAGAGTTTTAAACAAGGAGATTAAGCCCATTTTCATCTTTGTTTTGAAGCCCTTTTTGCTGTTCTTTAAGCCTTTCTTGAATTTTTCCTAAAATTTCTTCGATGAGTTTTTTGCTATCTTCAAGCATATTGGTATTTTCTTGTGGCAAGCTACTTTGATGTTCTTTGATGAGAGAATTAAATTGATCAACCAAAGAACTCATTGTTGCATTTGTGGTATTTTCATCGCTTGGAGTTGGTAAGAGATTGGCGATTTTCATCGCATTTTCAATGAAATTTTTTGGTTTTAAGCCCCCAAGCTTTGAGTTTTCTAAAAAGTCGCTGATGATTGGTTCTATCTCTTTCATTGCGTTTTGAATTTCATCTAAGTCCTGTTGGGTAAGTTGTGAGCCTTGATAAGTAAAGCTAAAGCCGTATTCTCGGCGTAAATTTAAGTTTTGTTTATCGCTTTCTTGAGTATAGCTTACGCTTTGGTTGTCAAACATTGCCATAGAAAGGTTTTTACCACTAATTGTGGTGTATGAAAAGGCTAAATTTTGGTTTTTGCTTGTATCAACCTGCATTTTTTTATCCTTAATTGTAGTTCTGCTTTTACATCGACAATATTTTATTTTTTTTAACTTTTTTGGTTATAATTTTTTTATGCACGAAACAATCAAGCACTTTATTCATAAAATGAGGCTTTTAAGCCTTGCAAGTATCGATGATATGGCTTTTAATATAAAAATTCCAAGTCAAATTCCTTTAAGTGTATATGTTGCGAATGCTTTTTATGCCTTTGATGAAGAGAGTTTAAGCCTTATTATCGCTTCTGATTGCAATTCAAAGCATGTAAAGTTAAGCTTAAAGCACCCAAATATAGCCGTAAATATCGCCAAAGACAGCAAAATCGCTCTTTTAAAAGGAGTGCAAATCAAGGCTGTTTTTGAAAAAGCAAGTGAGGCACAAAAAAAGATTTATCTAAAACGTTTTATTTTTGCAAGGTTTGCAAAGACTGACTTTTACGCCCTAAAGATAGTATGGGCGAAATTTACGGATAATCAGTTGAGCGAAAAAATTTATTTTCCATGAGGCTTTTGTTTTTTCACCTTATTTTTTCTATATTTTACAGCGGTTTAATCATCTTTTTTGTGTTTAAAGTTAAGTGTTTAAAGCATTTTAAAATGTAAAAAACTTTAGAAATTTGAGTTTGATTAAATCTTTTTGGTTACAATCTAAAAAATTAATTTTAAGGCTAAGGACGGCATTTGAGGCATTTAAAAGGCGAACAATATAATGTTTAATGTCATTTACGCACTTTTTTTTAGAGAGTTAAAAACTCGCTTCGGTAAGAATAGACGCTTGGGCTATATTTGGGTAGTTGGTGAGCCTATGACTCAAATTTTTGTGATTTTAACCGTAGTAACTTTGATCCGTGAGCAAACACATATGGTTGTTCCTGATGGTATATCAATTTTTATGTTTTTAGCAAGTGGAATTATCCCTTTTTTTATGTTTCGAAATATACTCACTCAAATGATGAGTGGCATTATGTCAAATTTGGGGCTTTTTGCGTATAAACCGGTCAAGCCTATCCATGTATTTATCGCAAGGACTTTGGTTGAATCATGCGTGTATTTTTTTATCTTTGTAATTTTAATGCTTCTTGTGGGTTGGTTTAGCCCGATCAATGTCCTGCCGTATCATTTTTTAGAAGTGTATTTGTGCTTTTTGTTTTTAGTGTTTTCTGGTTTTTGTTTAGGGCTTTGTATGAGTATATTAAATCACCTTGTTGATGTGCTAAAGTCTATTTTGCCTTATGTTGGCATAGTTATTTATATCACTTCAGCTGTGATTTATCCAAGCTGGATTGTGCCTGATGCTTTATTTGAAATTTTACTCTATAATCCATATTTGCATATCATGGAGACTTTAAGAATGAATTATTTTGAAAACTATCCTGTGCGAGATGGTATAACCTTGCTGTATCCTTTGACTGTAAATGTAGTGCTATTGCTTGTGGGGCTTTGGTTTTATTATCATAAAAGACAAGAACTTTCAGCGAGCAGAGTATGATAAAACTTGATCGTATCACGAAATTTTACCCCTTAACAAATGGTGGCAAGCATTATGTTTTTAGGGATTTTACCTTTGAATTTCCAGATGGTTGCTCTATCGGTTTGATGGGTAAAAATGGGGCTGGAAAATCAACTTTAATGAATATGCTTAGTGGAGCTGAAGTGCCAAATAAGGGCAAAATTCTTACTAATGTGCGAATCTCTTGGCCCCTTGGGCTTGGTGGAGGCTTTCAAAGTGCTTTGACAGCAAGAGAAAATATAGCTTTTGTGGCACGAGTTTATGGCTGTAGAGGCAAAAAATTACGCGAGAAGATCGAGTTTGTGCAAGATTTTGCTGAGATTGGTAATTTTTTTGATGAGCCGATGAGTACTTATTCAAGTGGTATGCGTTCGCGCATAGGCTTTGGTTTGAGCATGGCTTTTGACTTTGATTATTATTTGATCGATGAGGCTGGTGCTGTGGGTGATCCAGCATTTGCGAAAAAAAGTCGTAAGTTATATGAAGAAAAGCTTTCAAGCTCAAAAGTAATCATGGTTTCCCATAATATTGCTGAGATTAAGCAGTGGTGTGATAAGATTATCTTGCTTCATGATGGTATTGTTGATGTGTATGATGATGTTGATGAGGGCATAGCTGTGTATCAAGGCGAGATTAAGGGTATAACGCATGAAAAAAAATAATATCATCGCTCGTATCAAAAACAAAGAAGTGCTTGCTAAACTGAAACAATTTAATTCAGCAAAAACCTTTAGAACCATTCAAGAAAATTCTTTCTCACAAAAGCTTAAAAGTTTTTTTTTGCTTGATAGCTATAAGGTTATACTTGTTTTGATGGCTTTTGTTTTGGGGTATTATTATTTTATCGCGGCTGATCGCTATGTGAGCGAAAGCGTGATAAGTGTGCGTTCCACAAATCCTGATTCAAGTTCAGATTCTTTAAGTGGTTTAACAACTTTGCTCGGTGGAAAAGGGGTAGCTTCAAATGAAGATATTGCTTATCTTAAGACTTATATTTTGTCTTTGGATATGCTTCAAATTTTAGATCAAAAGATAGGCATTCGCAAATTTTATGAAGCTCAAAAGCTTGATCCTTTCTTTTCTCTTAGCCCTTCAGCTGATCAAGAAAGCTTTTTGAAATTTTATCAAGCTCGGGTAAAGATCACGGATAATAACGGCTTACTCGTCTTGCAAGTTGAGGGCTTTACTCCAGAACAAGCTCATCTTATCGCTCAAAACATACTTGATGAAAGCGAACGTTTTGTGAATGAAATTTCGCACAAAGGTGCAAGAGAGCAGCTTACTTTTGCTGAAGAAGAGTTGATAAAATACAAGATTAAATACCAACAAAGTGCTGATGCGCTCACAGCTTTTCAAAACGAACATGGTGTTTTTGATCCTTTAAAAGAAGCTGAATCAAGAGCAAGTTTTATCGCCCAAATGGAAGGCAGTATCGCTGAAAAAGAAGCCAAACTTTTAGCTATGCAAAGCTATATCAACGAAAATGCTCCTCAACTAAACACTCTAAAAGCTGAAATTAGTGCGTTAAAACAACAACTTGAGATTGAAAAATCGCGCATTGCTTCAAGTTCAAATACATCAAAGCTTAATAACTTAGCCGCTGATTTTCAAAAACTTACCATTGAAGCTGGTTTTGCTGAAAGTGCCTATACAGCGGCTTTAAAAGCATTTGAAACAACAAGGATAGAAGCTATACGAAAGATCAAACAACTTGTCATCATTCAAAATCCTACCACTCCACAAAGCGCGATGTATCCTAAAAAGCTGTATAATATCATCACAATTTTTGTGATCTTAAGCCTTGTTTTTGGGGTAGCAAAGCTTATAAAAACGATCATAGAGGAGCATAAATACTAATGAAAAAAATTATAATAAGCCTCATTTTGCCACTATTAGCCTTGGCTGTTGATATATCACAAATTGCTGGAACGACAAGCACGAGCGTTTTAGCAAACGATTTAAACACTAGCTCAAATGCCACTTTTGAAAACAACACTTCAGCCCAATCAAATCTCGTCCAAACTCCAGTCATTCAAGTCTTTGGCTCTCATTTATTTGGTGGGAATTTCAGCAAAAATACCCAGCATGTGTATAATCCAGATTATAAAATCGCTGTGGGCGATCAAATCAGCCTTAAAATTTGGGGTGCAGTTGAGTTTGAACGCAATTTGGTTGTGGATTCTCAAGGCAATATTTTCGTGCCTCAAGTTGGAGCGATTAAGGTTTTAGGCGTAAGAAATGCTGATTTGCTTAAGGTTATTCAAGCTAGCGTAAGTAAAATTTATAAAAACAATGTCTTTGTGTATGCAGATATGAACGCTTATCAAAGTGTGAGCGTTTTTGTAACGGGAAATGTCAATGCACCCGGGCTTTATCAAGGATTAAGTTCAGATTCGATAATCCAATACCTTGACAAAGCAAGTGGCATAAATTTGGACTATGGAAGTTTTCGAAATATACGCATTTTAAGAGATGATAAACTTGTAGAAGAGCTTGATTTATATGATTTTTTGCTTAAGGGCAAGATGAACTTATTTGCTTTTAGGACAGGAGATGTCGTGTTTGTAGATAGCGTGCAAAAATACGCTTTTGCAAGCGGAGATGTGCAAAAACCCTTTCGCTTTGAGCTTAAAAATGATATTCTTACCTTACAAGACTTAGCCATAGTTGCTGGAGCAAAGCCTGTTGTTACAAATGCCATCGTTAAAAGCTATGCAGCTAATCATACCTTAGAAGTAAAAGCTTATACAAAAAAAGACTTTGCAAATGTAAAGTTAAATACCGGTGATGAGGTGGAGTTTCGTCCTGATTATACTGCTCAAAGCGTGAGTGTGAGGATAGAAGGCGAACATAGCGGACTTCATTCTGTAGTGGTAAGAAAAGGTACTACGCTTGAAGAAGTAGTTCGAAGTATCACCACAAACGCCCAATCAGATATTAACTCCGTGCAAGTGTTTCGAAAAAGTGTCGCACTGACGCAAAAAAAGCTTATAGAAGCCCAGCTTAAAGAGCTTGAAACGCTAGCTTTAACAGCCCCTGCGGTCAATGCTGATATAGCAGCTGTGCGTGCAACACAAGCAAAAACTATACTTGAGTTCATCGAAAGAGCAAAACAAGTGCAGCCAAAAGGACAAATCATCATCGATGATGCAAGAGCTTATAAAAATATAGTGCTTGAAGAAGATGATCTTATCGTCGTTCCAAGCAAAAATAATCTTGTTTTAGTTCAAGGTGAAGTTGCTTTGCCGGGGGCTTTTGTATATATGCATAATGAAAAAATGCGTTATTATATACAACTTGCCGGTGATTTTAGTCAAAGAGCTGATAAATCAAGAATCCTTGTCATACGCTCAAATGGTAAGGCTGAAAAATATGCCGCAAGCTTTTTTGGTTCAGGCACGAACATAAAGCCCGGAGATAGCATACTCGTCCTACCAAAAGTTGATAGTCAAGATCTTCAAGTTGTAAGTATGCTCACTCAAATTTTATACCAAATCGCCATTGCAACTAATGTTGTGCTGAATTTATGATGAGGAAAAATGATGAAAAATACTATCTTAAATATCGCTAAAGAAGTCTTTGAGATCGAGGCTAAAACCATACAAGACTTGGCTTTAAGGCTTGATGAGAAATTTGTAAAAGCTATAGAATTAATTTTGAAAATCAAAGGACGTTGCGTCATTAGTGGCATGGGAAAATCAGGGCATATAGGGGCAAAAATCGCCGCAACCCTAGCAAGCACAGGCACACCAAGTTTTTTTATGCACCCAGCTGAAGCTTTACATGGCGATCTTGGAATGCTTACAAATGAAGATTTGCTTTTAGCGATCTCAAATTCAGGCGAAACAGAGGAGATTTTAAAGCTTATACCAGCAGTGAAAAGATGCCAAATTCCACTCATTGCAATGTGCGGTGCAGCTAAATCAACCTTAGCCAAGCAAGCTGATATTTTTTTAGATATTTATGTCAAAAAAGAGGCATGTCCTTTGCAACTTGCTCCTATGAGTAGCACTACAGCTACGCTTGCTATGGGCGATGCAATCGCTGCTGCTTTGATGAAAGAGAGAAAATTCAAGCCAGATGATTTTGCTTTGTTTCATCCGGGAGGAAGTTTGGGACGAAAATTACTCACAAAAGTAGAAGATTTGATGGTGAAAAAGCTTCCTATAGTCAGTCCTGAAACGAATTTTAATGAACTTGTTGATGTGATGACAAGTGGAAAATTAGGACTTTGTATAGTTTTAGAAGATGAAAAACTCATAGGCATCATCACAGATGGAGATTTAAGAAGGGCTTTAAAGGCAAATGATAAGCCAAGATTTGATTTTTTAGCTAAAGAAATCATGAGTAAAAATCCAAAAACAATAGATGCAAATGCTATGGCAACAGAAGCTGAAGAGCTAATGATAAAACATAAAATCAAAGAAATCCCAGTATCAAAAAAAGGTAAAATCGTAGGCATTATCCAGCTTTATGATATAGGCAGGGTGTGATTTGGAACTTTTGTTTTGATTTATCTTTAAATTTATTTTTTGCTTTGTCTAAAAACCTTATATGTGGTGCAAGAGTAGAGGGTTTTTCTTTTCAAAAAGCTAAAATACATTTTTTAAAATTGTCAGTTGTTTTTTATGATAGTATTTTTTTTGTTTTGTTAAATTTATTATTAAGCTTTAGAAGAAGATTTAGGTAAATTTATTTTATTTTCCTAAATTCTTTCTTTATTCTACCTACATCAACAAAAATGAATTTTATATATCCACCTTTATACCAAGTTTTGTGTGCTTTGATAAAAGCAGAGCCTAATTTATAAGATAAATGCTCTTTAAGTTTTAAGGCTTCTTTATAATCTATATAAGTTTCAAGTGGAGGAAGTTTTGAATTTGGATTGTTTTTTATTTTTTCTTGATAAATTCTTTGTTCTTCTTTGTGTTTATCTTTTATATATGATAAAACATAAAGCATTCTTATATATCCAAGTAAAGATTTTGAATTTTCTATTATAGTTGAGCCTATTTTATAGGCCAAGTGATTACGAATTCTGTTCTTAGCGCTATTGTGCATTTGAAAAGTTAAAAATGAACTATTAGCTTTGTTTTGATCTAAAATTTGTTTTAAATTTGGAAAATCTTGTAATTTTTCAAAACTTTTATATTTTAAAAAGTCCCAAGATACAAGATTTAAAATTGCTTGTGCGTAGGTAAAAATTCCATCCCTATCATTATCAATATATGCTTTAGAAAAGTCCTCATATATACTATCAAGTTTAAAATTTGATAAGATATTGAGCAAAAATTCATAATGTATTGAGCTTTTATGAATGAGCTCTATAGTAATGTTACCGTATTTATTTCTTCTTATGGTTTTATCTAAAGTCTTATTATCTTCATATGAATTTGGCAAATAAGCTTTGTTTCTGTGATACTGTAGTGGGCTTTCTTGAGTGAGAAAATATGCTTCATCCTTATACTCAAAAACTTTATATTTATCACATAAAATACTATAAATACTCTGATCGTGTAAATTTTGTATAAACTCAGGATGTTCTTGAAGTTTAGAAGGACTATCATCAATAAGATGATAATGTGTATAAAACATACTAAGCCATTCTTTTATAAAATTTACAGTTCTTTCACATTTTTTAATAAAAACAACACCGGCTGCATGGTTGTAAGAATTTAAAAAAGCTTCATTAGTTCTTAAGCCATAGTGTTCAAGCAAGTCCGCTTTGTTGCATATTTTCTGAGGCACTTTGGTACGTGTTGCCATGATTTCATGTTCATTAAGCTCATCAAATATCTTGAAAAGCTCAGCTTGCCTGTCAGTATTAAACTCAAAACCTATATCGCAATAGATGAGCAAATCCCCTTCTTTGATTTGCTCTAAGACCATTAAAATAACTTTTGGTTTCCAAACCCAATATCCAAAACCTCGGCTAGCAATAAGCTTGCCCCCCCCCCCCATATCAATAGGAGTGCCAGAATTATAAAATTGCCCTATACTTCCTTCACGAATATAAAATTTATCTTTAAACTCTTCTTTAAAGTCTAAAGGTAAGCTTGCTTCAGTATAAATAAAAATATCATCAAAAGCTCGCATTGCTAAAGCATTTTTATGAAAACGATTAGCACTAATGCCAAGTCTTATATCCCCAAAACTTGCTAAATATCTTTTTTGCATCAATCTTACCTCATTACAATTTTACTTCAAAGTAAATTTTTATTTTTAAACTTTGATTTGATATTATACCAAATAAAAGGTAAATCTATAAATTAAATAAAGCTTATATTTATTTATTTTTTGATATAATTTTGTTCTTGTATATTAAAAATACTGAAATAAGGTGAAACTTTGGCAACTTTTTTAACTCCCAAAAAACTTAAAAAACTTAGAGAAAATCCAAAAGCTTTTTTTGGAGATGCCTTAAAAAAAAGGATATTTCCTATTCAAATTTTTTTAAAAAGATTTAAACCTAAAAAATACAAAGCCTATCAAAAATATGTCATTGTTTCTGCTGTGTATAATGTTGAAAAGTATCTAGATGATTATTTTAGATCCATTATTAAACAAAGACTTGATTTTAAAAAAAATATTATTATTATTTGTGTAGATGATGGAAGTAGTGATAATTCGGCAAAAATTATTCGAAAATATCAAAATCAATTTCCAGAAAATATCATTTATCTTCACAAAGAAAACGGCGGGCAGGCAAGTGCGAGAAATTTAGGACTTGAATATTTGGATAATAATCTGTCAAAACTAGCTTTTGCTCCTACTTGGATTACTTTTACGGATCCTGATGATTTTTTAGATTCTGAGTATTTTTATAATATAGATAATTTTTTATGTAAGCATAAAAACAAAGATATAAGGTTGGTAGGTTGTCCTTTGATTCTTTATTATGAAGCAAGCCAGAAAACATCTCTTGATAATCAATTTCATTATGTATTTGAAAAAGATGAATACATAGTGTCAAATTATCATATCGATGATACACTTTTTGGAGTGATGGCCTCAAGTGTCTTTTGCATTAAAAATTTAAAAAAACTTCGTCTTTTAGAAAGTATGAGATATGGCAATGAAGATACGGTGTTTGTTACTTGGTTTTTGCTTGAAAATGAAGATGGATTGACTGCTGTGTTGCCTTCTGCTAAGTATTATTATAGAAAGAGAAAAGATAAGTCTTCAACCATAGATACCATTCAAAAAGAAAAAAAGACTTATCTGCTTACCTTTAAGGAAGGATATCTAAAACTTTTAGAAGAAACTTTAGCTCAAAAGGCTTGCGTGCCTGATTTTGTGCAAAAGCAGGTTATCGTGGCTGTGGTGTGGAATCTACACTCTTTTGTCAATAATCCTAATGCCTTGTATTTTTTGAGTGAGGAAGAAAAAAAAGAATACCTTCAAACCCTGGATAAAATTTTTTCTTATATTAGCGATGATGTGATTCTTGATTTTCGGATTATCAATGCTTATGCTTTTCATCAAATAGGAATGCTTTATTGTTTTAAAAAAACACAAAGTCTAAACTACCAAAAAGCTTATATAGAAAAATATGATCATACAAATAATGAAATTCTTATTACATATTTTACTCCCGAGCCTAATGATAGTGCAAGAATCGTTTTAGATAATCAAGATATGAGTGCCATATCAAGCAAAATTGTGCAATATGATTTTTTAAATCGTGTTTTTATATATAAAAAATGTATTTGTGTGCGTTTGCCAAAAAGCTATGCCTTTAGACTTAAGCTTTTTGTAAAAGATTTAGAAATTTTTTCAACCAAAGTTAAAAAAGTTTTTACTGAAATACATAAAATTAAAGATGAATATGCCAAAAAATCTAATTTTTGGATTTTTATTGACGGAACAAATAATGCCGGTGATAATGCTGAGTGCCTTTATCGCTTTATTAAGAAAAACTATCCTGAACAAGAAATTTATTTTGCACTCAATAATAAATCATCTGATTGGCAAAGGCTTGAAAAAGAGGGTTTTGCTTTATTAAACATCAATTCCTTTGCCTTTAAAGGACAAATTCAACGATGTGCAAAAATATTTTCATCTAGACTTATTTATAGAGAATTTAAGTTTATCAAAGCTAAAGCTAAAGTCCAAAATCAATATTTTGTTTATTTGCCTAGCAATATTTTAAATTTTGCCAGCGATCTTTCAAATTTAATGAATACAATTAATGTAGATTTACTCATCAGTTCAAATGCTCAAGAATATAAAATGATTGTTCAGGATTTTAGTCATTATGATTTTACGGAAAAGGAAGTTAAGTATTTTGGTCATTCGCCTAGGCTTGAGTACTTGCTAGAACAAGAAGTTAAAATAGAAAATTTTATTTTAATCAAACCTATGTTTAGAAAATTTGAAAATTATAGCATGTTTAAAGAGAGTCTTTATTTTAAGAGATGGCATAGTCTTATTAATAACTCGCAATTTCAAGATTTAATAAAAACCTATAAATTAAAAATTGTCTTGAATCTTGAAACAGATGAGTATGTAGAGTTTTTTTCATCTTATGAATTCATAGAAATAAAAGTTGGAGATAGTTTAAATTTATTAGCAAAAGCGAGTATATTTCTTAGTGATTATCACCCATTTCTTTATGATGCTCATATCATTCAAAAGCCTAGCATAGCTTATCATTTTGAAAAAAAAGAGGAAATTTTAGAATTGTATTGTGAAGAGGCTTTTTTTGCGGATAATACTCTATGTTCTGTGTTGTATAACGAAGCCGAAGTTATAGAGAAAATAGAATTGTTCTTAAACCATGGCTTTGAAGTCAAAAAAGTGCCAAAACAAACAAAAGAAAAAAGTTGCAAAGAAATTTATGATTATATAACAAGGGGTATTAAAAAAAGTGATTGAACAAGATAATGGACCATATTTTGTCGCTGTAAGAGATGATGGGAGTGGGTCAAGGTTTTTATCCTTATTAAACGCATTTTATTTAGCAAGTATGATAGCTTCTGAAAAAAATGTGAAATTTTTTTGGAACGATTCAATAGTAATATATAAAGATGCAGTAAGTGCTGATAAGGGCAATAATTTTAGACAAGTGGGACAGCAAAGAGTTATAGGTAGTAGTATAGAAAAAAAAGAAGAGGTTTTTACTGAGGAATTTATTGAGAAATTTTTTCTTGAAAATACCTATTCATACAATACAAATTGGCTTTTTTCAAAGACTACTTATCCTAAGGAAATTTTTGAGGTTTCTACTTGGTTTGGCAAATTAACATTAAAAGATATAAAAGATAAATTTGATAATAAAGAATTTAAATTGTTCTTTGTTCATCATAGTAATATGGCTCAAGAGTTGCATTTGGATTTTATGGATTATAGAAGAAAAACTGAAGAAATTTGGAAAAAAATAGGTTTTGTTCCAAAACTTAAGCAGGTTATGGATATGGCTTTAAGTGCTGCACAAAGCTTGAATAAAAATTTTAATATCATTCACTTAAGAAGTGGAGATTCAATTTACAGCTACTGCAATTTGAGAAAATTTAATCTTCAAAGTGTTTATCATGCTGCATTATATGAGCTATCTATTGCTTTGGTTGAGAAAAAAATGCAGGGCGAAAATGTAGTTATTGTAGGAGATGATTTAGACTCTATAGAGCATTTAGTTAGGGTTATTGATAAAAAGAATGTCATTTCCATAGAAAAATTTAGAAAAAGTGAAGATTTTAGCACTTTAGAGCTTTTTCTTTTTGATGTGGTCTTCATGTCAGAAGCTAAAAAAATATATGGAACTTTTAGTGCTGTTATTAGACTTTCTGAATTGATAAATTCGGAAGTTAAATTATATAATTACTATGAAATCTTTGATATCCAAGAACAATACAAGATCGTTAAAGAAAATTTTAAGAAATTAAATTTACATCCTGATCAAAAAGCTTTTTCTTTATTTCATACATATTTACTAGCGAAGAAAAATAATCTAGCTACTAAAATTTTGCAATCTTATTTATATCAAGCTTTAGAGTATGATGATGACAATGATAAGTATAGAATACACATAGTGGATTGTTTTTTGCGAGATAAGCAATTTGATAAAGCAGAGGAATATTTAAAGAATGTTTTTAAAACAAGGAAGCATGAATATTTAGAGACCTTATTGTTACATGGGTGGGAGGGGGTAGTTTATGCTGAAGTTTTTGATAATTATTTTAGTGCCGCAACAGATCAATATCCTAATACTTTATTGGTGGCACAACGCATACTTGAAGAAAGATATGGCGCAGAGTATAGAATCAAAAATTATTTTTGTTATAAGCTTGGTCAACAAGTTATTGGATTGAAAAAAATTTCAAATATTTTAAAATTTCCTTATTCTTTGTATAAGCTTATCCAATCACAAAAAAGCAAAAAACAAAGAATGATAAAATTGCCACCTATAGAAACTTATAAAGACTATGATAGGGCATTAAAGATCAAAAGGCATCTATCTTATAGAATAGGTTTAATGTTAGTAGATGCACATAAAAATTGGTGGAGGGGCGGGTATATAATATATCCAGTTAATTTTTTTAAGGATATTACATTTAAAAAGAGGAAGTAATCATGCTCAATATTTGTTTTGGAGTGAGTGAAGAATATGTAAAATATGCCGCTGTAGTAATGACAAGTATTGTTAAAAATACAGACTTAAGTAAAACTTTTGCTGATATTTGTCAAGAAAAAGAGTATGAAAATCCTTCTAAAGACAAAGAAGATGGATATGCTTTTCATATTTTCACAGAAAATTGTTCAAAAGATGCTCAGCTTAAATTACAAAATATGATTGCTGACTTAAATAAAATTTATCCTTGCAATCTTATTTTTCATACGGTCGATATTAATGATTTTGATGGTTTTTCTAGGGTTCCTTGGTCTAATCATGCCGCGATGTTTTATAAAATTCAAGCACCAAGGATTCTTAATCATATTGATAAGTGTTTATTTTTGGGGGCAGATACTTTATGTGTTGGTGATATAAGGGAGCTTTTTGCTTTTGACTTAAAAGATAATATCATAGCTGCAGCTTGGGATTGCAATAATTATCATGGTTATGTAAGAATAGCTTTGAATAACGATCCTACAAAACCTGATTTGCGTTTTGATCAAGCTAAATATTATATAAACAATGATGTTATGCTTATTAATATTGAAAAGTGGAAAAGCAATAATATAGAAGAAAAATGTGCATATTATTTAAGAAATTATAAGCTGGAGGGAATTTTAGATGTTTTCCCATTAGTTACTGCTCCAAAAATACATCTATTGTCAAATAAATGGAATTTGATGGTTGGTATTTTTACCAGACCTCAAATTGGTTTAAAAAATACTTTTAAAGATGAATGTTCAACTCCTGTTTGGAATTACACTCAACAAGATTTGTTGGATATGTTACATGATGTTAAAATTGTGCAATTTTGTAATTATGAATGTTATAAGCCATGGGCTAATCCATATGATTTAAATTTCTATGGCTACGCAAAAGAATACATGATTACATATCCTTTTTATAATATTTGGTGGATGTTAGCTTTTTCTATTGATAGTTTAAGGCAAGATTTTGAATTTTTGAGGTTAAATATAGAAAAAAAAGCTCTTGATTTTTACTCTCAAATACTTAAAAAAAATACTTTTAAAAAGTTTGGTCATAAAAAAGATGGTGCAGTAGATATTGTTAAAAACCATTTGTCGTATAGGCTAGGACAGACCATAGTCAAAACAAGTTTTAATAATTTTTATAAACAGCCATTTAAATTATATAAGGATTTTAAAAATTTTAAACAATCCCATACTAAAAATACGAAAAAACTTGAAGACTATGCAGATTATGAAGAAGCTATGAAAATAAAGTCTCACCTATCATATCAAGTTGGCAATGCTTTGATAAAAAATCCTCTTATCTTTCCATTTAAGGTATTGAGCATTTATAGTAAATTTAAAAAGAAAAAAAGGAGTAAAAATGGCTATAGAATTTGATATTAAGCAAAGCTCTAAGCTTAAAGGTGTGTATATTATCACCCCAAATAAATTTCAAGATTTAAGAGGTGAGATTTGGACGGCTTTTACTGATGAGGATTTGGCAAAACTCGTGCCAGATGGCATTAAATTTAAACATGATAAATTTATCAACTCGCATTTTAATGTTTTACGTGGCATTCATGGCGATGAAAAAACTTATAAGCTTGTTACTTGCGTGTATGGCGAAATTTTGCAAGTTGTTGTTGATTGTAGAAAAGATAGCCCTACTTATTTGCAATATGAAAGTTTTATCATCAATCAAAACGAACAAAAACTCATCTTACTTCCACCAAATATGGGAAATGCCCATTATGTAAGAAGCAAAGATGCTGTGTATTATTACAAACTTGCTTATGAGGGCGAATACCTAGATGCCCCAGATCAATTTACCTTTGCATATAATGATGAAAGAATAGGCGTTGATTGGGGGTTTTTAAAGCCAATTCTTTCAAATAGAGACATAGAAGCTACTTTGCACGATTACACCAAAGGACATTAATATGCAAAAAAACTCTAAAATTTTCGTAGCAGGACATAAAGGTACAGCTGGCACGGCTTTGGTAGAAAATTTGCAAGCAAGAGGCTTTACAAATCTAGTGCTAAAAAGTCATGGCGAGCTTGATTTAAGTTCACAAGTAGCTGTACGCAAGTTTTTCATGCAAGAAAAGCCTGAATTTGTATTTATGGCAGCTGTGCTTCCTTGTGGGGCAGCTAATGTAGCTCAAAGAGCTGATTTTATCTATGAAAATACTATGATGCAAAACAATGTCATTCACTCAAGTTTTTTAAGTGGGGTAAAAAAACTTGTATTTTATGGCTCTGGTTATATGTATCCTGAGAAAGCTTTAAATCCACTCAAAGAGGAGTATTTATTTCAAGGTGAGTTAGAATACGGTGCAGCTTCTTTTGGCACAGCGAAACTCAGTGGAATTTTGATGTGTGAGGCGTATAATATACAATATGGCACGAATTTTTTATGCCTAGCCATTAACAATCTTTATGGCACAAGGGCAAATTTTGACTTTGCTAAGGCTAGAGTTTTACCAGCCTTACTCCGCAAATTTCATTTAGCTAAACTTTTAAGGGACAAAGATATAGATGCTTTAAAGCAAGATACCCAACTTAATGATGAATCTGAGCTTAAGGCTTTTTTAGATCGCTTTGGTATAAGTGAAAAAAGTGTTGAAATTTGGGGTACTGGCAAGGTAAGAAGAGAATTTTTACATAGCGATGATTTAGCTGATGCAAGCATTTTTGTTATGCAAAATGTAAATTTTAGTGATTTATACAAAAAGGGCGAAAAGTTCATCAAAAATACGCATATAAATGTTGGTACTGGTATTGATTATACCATAGCCGAAGTAGCTTTAATGGTAAAAGAAATCATAGGCTTTGATGGCGAGCTAGTTTTTAATGCTAATAAACCAGATAGTTCTATGGATAGGCTTATGGATTGTTCTAGAATCAATGCTTTAGGCTGGAAAAGCAAAATTTCACTTGAGGAAGGGATTAAAAAAATGTATGAATGGTATAAAAATCAAAATTAACTTGCATTAACGATTAAGTGGCAAACGTCCTTTTTTAATTTCATTTCGCCAGTGATCAAGTAAGTCTTTGAACATTTGTTTAGCTGGAATTTCAGGCTTCCAGTTAATAAAACTTTTGATTTTGGTATTATCAAACATTTGATAATCCGCATCAATTGGTCTTAAACGCTCTTTATCAGTTTGCACACTTATATCTTTTCTTGTGCTAAAAGAAAGTAAGATGTCTATGACTTCAGGAAGCTTAAAAGCCTCCTCCCCGGCTATATTAAAGGCTTCTCCGCAAGGTATATTTCCTTTTTTACTCTCTAAAGCAAGTAAATAGTACGCCCTTATGGCGTCTCTACAATCTTGAAAGGTTCTTATGCTTTCAAGATTTCCTATTTTGATAATAGGCTCTTGATAACCAGCTTCTATAAGAGCGATTTGCTTAGCAACTGTGCTTTCAAAAAAGACATCGCTTCTTCTTGGTCCGCTATGTGTTCCCATTCTTGTTACAAAAGTTTTTATACCATAAGCTTCACCATAAAAGCGTCCTAAATAATCCGTGCCGATTTTAGAGATGCTATACGGGCTTGCTCCGTGAAATGGGGTATTTTCATCAAGCTTAATGTCAGCTTTTGCTCTACCATAAACCTCGCTTGATGAACACACATGCACTATAGGATCGTAATTTTTGCTTTGTTTTAGGGCTCTTATATTTTCAAGTATATTAGCTGTGCCTATGATATTTGTTTGTAGGGTTTCTATGGGTATGTCAAAGGAAGTTTTTGGAAAAGATTGAGCTGCTAGGTGAAAGATAAAATCAGGCATATGAGTTTCAAAAAGCTTTTGCAAGCTTGAATAATCATTTAAATCCGCATAAAAAATTTGCAAGCGATCTTTTTTATTAATGCGATCTGTAAGATGATAGATATTATCCATACTTTCTTGCCAACGCATTAAAGCAATAATCTCATAATCAGTATTTGCTAACAAAAAATCAGCCATTTGCGAGCCAACTTGCCCAGTAAATCCTGTGATGAGGGCTTTTAAAGCCATTTTTCTTCCTTTGATCTTAACAAAAAATATATTGAAAATAGGGATTTTCAAACTTTTTACTAAAAGCCCATATACTAGATTAGCGAGCTAATATAAGGATTAAAATTATAACCAAAAAATTTATAT
>NZ_QHLK01000017.1 GCF_006864455.1 Campylobacter sp. MIT 97-5078 | reverse complement strand
CCTACCAAGAACTTAAAAATCAAAAAGTCATAAGACAAAATTATGAAGAGTCTTGTGGAGCTTCAGCCTTAGGCACCTTAATTAATCTCATCGATGATATGAATATAAAGGCGTTGATAAAAAACTATCTGAAAACTTGATTTTAAATTTCAAGAACTAAAACAACAAGCAAATAAAACTACCAAATGCCCCTATTCTTTCAAGGATAAATCTTGCTTGTCTAAGGTTTTCTTTGCTTCTTCTAAAATGGTTTCATCGCTACTAAAGTCAAAAAACTTAAATTCATTGCCATGTTGCATGAAGCCATCGATTAAATCCCCGCTTAAGCGATTTTTAAGATCAAGTTCAGCGATTTCAAAGCCATCTAAAGTTTTGGCAAATTCAAGCAATCTTTTTGGAATTTCTTTTTGTTTGGTATAAAGATAACAAAAGCTCTTAAGCCCCACTCGCCCTACCCTGCCACGTAATTGGTGTAAAGTCGCAAGTCCTAGTTTTTCAGCTCCAACGATGATAATAGTGCTAAGACGAGGCAAAGAAATTCCAACTTCAACAACGGTTGTAGCCAGCAAAATCTGCCCCTTTTCTTTAAATTCAGCTAAAACCTCATCTTTAAATTTATCTTTTCCATGCGTGATATACACGCCCTTAAAATGCTTAAGCCAATACTGCTTTGCTTGCTCTAAAGAAAGATACTGCGAGTTTTGGCTTTCATTGACCAGAGGGTAAATAATCGCAACTTGATTGTTTTGCTTAAGCTCGATTTTAATCTTTTCAAGTAAGCTTTGAAAATCCTTATCTTGTATGCAAAAGCTTTGAATGTCTTTTTTAAAGGGCATTTGTTTAATGAAAGAAAAACTCACAAGCTCAGATTGTATCATGCTTAAAGTTCTTGGTATAGGCGTAGCTGAAAACTGCACAAAGTGAGGAGTTAGCCCATCTTTACTTGCAAGCTCGCTGATCTTTTGGCGTTGATTTGAACCAAAGCGGTGCTGTTCATCAATCATCACTAAAACCGCTTCAAAGCCTTGCTGGTGGATAAGTGTGTGCGTGCCGATGATAAGATGAGCCTTTGCAAGCTTTTCATCAAGTCCTTTTTCTCTTTTACCTCCTTTGACAAAAACAACTTGCATAAAATTTGGCAAAAGTCTTTGAGCCTCGTTAAAAAGTTGATTTGCCAAAATGCTCGTAGGTGCCATTAAAAGTGCTTGTTTTGGATATACACTTATTGCAGCTGCAAGTAAAACAAGGGTTTTGCCACAACCCACATCGCCCATGATAATGCGTCTTTTTGCCTCTTTTTGACTTAAATCAGCCCTTATATCATTTATGGCATTGAGCTGATCTAAGGTTGGCTTAAAAGGCAGACTCTCAAACCAAGGTTGTATATTAAAAGGCTTTATTTCATAAGCCTTTGAACTTGTTTTTTTCTGACGCAAACGTTTTAAAAAGCTATAAATTTCCACAAATTTTAAGTCTGATAAAAAATTCTCTAAATGAGAAAAAATCTCAAAACTTTGTTCATCATAGCGGTGCATATTCACAAGCAAATTCGCTCTTTTCTCATCTATACCCTCAACTATAAGGTTTTCTTTTGTGATATATTCTTGTATAAGTTTGGCTATGTTTTCATCTTTTATGCCAGCAATTTGGTATTTTGGCTCAAAGATATTGGCATTTTTGATGATTTTTGGGTTATTAAATTGCCAAAAATTGTTAAAAAAACTCATCTTAGCATAAAAAATATACTCCTTTCCTTGTCTAAAAACGCCCATATGCCATTTGCTTGGGTGAAAAAAGATAAAACGAGCCTTGATATCCCAATTTTTACAATAACACAGCCCAAAAATCTTTCCAGCCCTAAAATTTGACTCCAAAATCTGCACTTCTTCAGTGCAAACGCTTTCTTTTGGCTCTTTACTTAGGCTTAAATTTTCTATCTTTTTAGGCAATAATAAAGCTAAGTTGATCGCATTTTTAATACGCAATTTTTTAAAAAGCTCTAAATCGCAAGACGCAATTTTCATTTATTTTGCACGCTTGCAAAGCTGATTTGAGCAAGCTCTGTATGTTTTTTGATATAAGCATTTAATTCACCTAAACTCGTTTTTTTAATGCGTTCAAGTTCTTTAAGGCTGTGTCCTAACTCTAAACCCTTATAAAACTCATTTAAAGCCATATCAAGTCGCTTTTCAAGACTTTCATAACGAAGTGGTATACTTCCAAGTAAGAATTTTCTAGCCTGAGTAAGTTCATCTTCACTCACGCCATTTTTTACAAACTCGGCAAAAAGCTCACGCACCAAAGCCTTTGCATCTTTTGCATTTTCATTTTTAGTCTGCAAATACCCAAACACTCTTTGATAACTTAAATTCGCCTCAAGCATAGCATAAGCACTATATGCTAAACCTCTTTTTACTCTCACTTCTTCCATAAGTCTTGAACCAAAGCCTCCAGCTCCTAGTATAAAAAGGGCAAGTTTTGCAAGTTGCGTGTCTTTATCATCAAATTTAAAGTCAATGGGCGAAGCAAAATAAATATAAGCTTGTTGGCTTTCAGGCTTGATTAAAAGCTCATCTTTAAGACTTTTGCTAAGCTTGAAAGTCTTTGCTTTTTCAAGCTTGCCAGTTTTAAGCTTTGATAAACAAGGTGTTATTAAAGCCTCAAACTCAGTAAAATCAAAATCCCCGCCACCACAAACTATAAGTTCGCTCAAATTTAAATGCTTTGCGTAAAAATCCTGCAAATCTTTCAAACTCATCTTTGCAAGGCTTTGCTCATCGCCGTATTTGCTAGTGCGAAATTCTTTTGCTTCAAATACACTTTCATTGAGTAAATTTTTTGCCAAAAAGTCAAAATCACTTTTCTTATTTGCAAGCTCACCAAGTGCAATTTTTTTAAGTCTAGCAAGCAAATTTTCATCAAAATTCACCCTTTCAAACAAAAGGCTAAGTTTTTCTACAGCAAAATAAGCATGCTCTTTCAAACAAGAAATGTTTAATTCAAAACTCTCAAAACCACTATTTGCGCTAAAATCAATCGCCCTTAACTCAAGCTCTTTAAAAAAAATCTCATCGCTTCCTTCATTTAAAAGCCTTGCAAACATATTTGCAAGCCCATCTATATCGCCTTCATACGCTTTGCCAGCGTTTTTAAATACAAGCCTTAAAACAAAAATGGGTAAATCATGATTTTCTTCAAAAATAACAGGAATTTGACTTTCTTTAACCTTAATTTGATAAAGCATACTTGTCCCTTTGGCGTAAAATAAAGGAAAAATTATAGCAATTTTAGGCTAAAAAGAGTTTGAAACTTGTTTAACCTAGCTTTCAAAACTCTTTTTTACTGCCAAAAAATCACAAAATCAGCATCTTGCTCCCCAATCTTACTTCTTTCAAAAGCTATAGCATTCACGCTTTTTGCTTGTTTAGTGTCCAAATCCATAAGATGCAAAAGAATGCCTAAACTTTTATTAGCGTGATAAAGCCCAGCAATAAGCACAATTTGCCTTTTATTTGCAAGCAAAAACCCAGTCATAGTTCTATCTTTTCTAAGCTGAACTTCAACAAAAATTTCACTTGCCTTAGGACTCATCGTATGAAAAGAATTGATATCATCAAAAAGAATTTTCTTAACTTTTCATCTTGCCAAGACAAAGCCTTGCTTATATGAGAATGGATCTTAACCAAAACTTCGATGAAACGACTTTAATAGCTACTGGCACAAACAACACAAGCTTTAAGAAACTAAAATTTCCTTATGATAAAGTTTATGTATATGAAAATGAACGCATTACCACCACAGGAAAAACATCCACAAGAGCCATAAAAAACTTATGAAACAGGGGTGGCAGTTTTGGGTAGAAGTGGGGCTATAGGTATTAAAAAGTCTCTTAGCTAGCGATTTTTAAAGACAAGTGTTTGCTATTTTTTTAAAAAAATAAGCAAACAAAACTCTAGCTTAATCTTGCTTGCTTAAAAAGTGATCTTAGTAATACTTTTGTAAAATTTCATAAGCTGTATTTCTTTTAGCTGGTTTTTCGCCCAAACTTTCAATGAGCCTTATCATCTCATCTTGGTTCATCTTATAACTTGCTCCAGCTGCTGAAACAACATTTTCTTCCATCATAGTTGAACCTAGATCATTAGCTCCAAATTTTAAGGCAAGCTGTCCTATCAAAGAACCTTGCGTTACCCATGAGCTTTGTAAATTTTTAAAATTATCAAGATACAGCCTTGCAAGAGCAAGCAAACGCAAGTATTTGTTTGAGCTTTGCTTCATAATCTCTGGGTGCTTAAGCTTAAGCTTAGTATTTTCGCTTTGAAAACTCCATAAAATAAAAGCTCTAAAACCCCCTGTTTCATCTTGTAAATTTCGCAAATGTTCAAAATGCTCGATAAGCTCTTCATCGCTTTCTATAGTTCCAAACATCATCGTAGCTGTGCTTTTCATACCTATCTTGTGTGCTTGCCTATGCACTTCAAGCCAAGTTGCAGTATCACATTTATGAGGAGCGATCTCATCACGCACCCTATCACTTAACACCTCAGCTCCAGCTCCGGGTATGGAAAAAAGCCCTTTTGCTTGCAGTCTTTGCAAAACTTCTTTGATAGAAATTTTTGAAATTTTAGCAATATAAGCGATCTCAACAGCTGAAAAACCATGCACGGTAATGCTTGGATATTTTTTAGCAATAAACTCCACAAGCTCTTCATACCACTCAATCTTAAGCTTAGGATGCACTCCACCTTGAAAAAGAATTTGCGTGCCACCTATGGCTAAAAGTTCTTCTATTTTTTGCCCTATCTCATCAAAGCTTAGCACATAAGCATCGCTATCTTTAGCGTGCCTGAAAAAAGCACAAAAATCACAATCTATACAGCACACATTGGTATAGTTGATGTTTCTATCCACCACAAAAGTAGTAATCTTTTCTGGGTGAAGTTCAAGCTTTTTTTTATATGCTAATTCACCAAGCTCGTATAAATCAACATTTTGAAGCAGATATAAGGCTTCTTTTTTGTTAAGTCTTTTGCTAAAATTCATATCTTTTGCGTTCATCATTTTCACAAATTTCCTTTTTTATGTTTTAAAGGCTGTATTATAGCATTTTAACATAAAAAATGGGAAAAAATATAAAGTCAATACAATTTGTTTTTTAAAAATCTATAAAAAAGATAAACATATCAATTTTTCATAAAAAATTAAAAAGGGAAAATATGCTAGAATTTCGCTTATGAATTATATCATTTTGCTTAAAAACAACAAAAATGTTCGTATTTTAGCTTTCGTGCAATTTATCGTGTATTTTGGAGCGTGGTTTTCACAAACTGGCGTTTTTACTCTTTTAGTTGATCTAAACGCTCCTACTTGGGCAGTTTCTATAAGTGCCATGCTAGCTTTTTTGCCTGGAATTTTACTTGCACCTATTAGTGGCGTGATTGTCGAAAAAAGTAAGCCCAAAACACTTTTGCTTTTAAGTGCGAGCCTTGAGCTTGTTTCTATCTTTATGTTAGTTTTTGTAACAAATTTAAGCATGCTTTGGCTTTTATTTATTTTAATCTTTGTTAGACTTTGTGTCGCAACCCTTTATTTTCAAGCTGAAATGAGCCTTATGGCAAAGCTTTTAGAGCCAAAAGAGCTCAAACTTGTTAATGAAATTCACAGCATTAATTGGGCAGTTTCATACACTTTAGGTATGGCTTTGGCTGGCTTTTTCATCAGTGCTTTTGGTGTATATAGTGCATTTTTGTTTGACTGCATGCTTTTAGCCTTTGGTATATCACTTTTATTTCTTTTAAAAATCCCTCAATTTCAGCCTGTAAAAGCACAAAATTTCATCAATATGATCAAAGATGGCTTTGTGTATATTTTTACGAATAGACTCATCTTTCATCTTATTTTATTACATGCTTTTATAGGACTTACAGCGTATGAAGCCTTAGTAACCTTGCTTGCCAAGCACGAATATAAAGAAATTTTATCAGTCGCCCTTGTCATAGGCTTTTTAAACTCTGTTCGAGCATGCTCTTTAATCATCGCTCCTATCATCTTAAGTTCTTTTACAAACAAACGCACACTTAAATACCTCTTTTTTGGACAAGGAAGTGGAATTTTGCTGTGGAGCTTTACGCAGTTTAATTTTTACCTTTCTTTTGTAGGTTTGCTTGCAGCTGGTTTTTGCACTTCATCGATCTGGTCTTTTACTTATACGCTCATACAAGAACATTGCGATAAAGAGTATTTTGGACGTGTGATTGCTTATACTGATATGACTTATTTAAGTTTTAGTGTATTTATCTCGCTTTTCAGTGGTTTGCTTTTTGAACTTGGCTTTTCTTTAATGCTTATTACTGCTTTGCTTGGGGGATTTTTTATCTTTGCAAGCTTTTATTGGCATTGGTTTCATAAGCATTATTTAAGCTAGTTCATTCTTTGACGATGATATGTTCAAGCTCTTTAAAATAAAACAAATTAAAGCTATCTTTCAATTCATACGAAAGCTTCATATTATGGGATTTTAAAATAGTATCAACTATATAAAGTCCTAACCCGAAGCTATCTTTTTGTTTTGCACCTTGGGTAAAGGCTTGAGTGTAGTATTCAAGAGGTTTTTCAAGGGCTTTGCCTTGATTTTTAAAGCAAAGATATTGCTTACATATCTCAAGCTCGATAAATTCATTACTTGAATGCTTAACGCCATTGTCAATCATATTTTTAATTGCTGTTGTAAAAAGCTTAAAATCCACATTCACAAAAAAACTTTGTTCAAGATGAATGCGAATTTTTTTATCATCATTCATTGCAATTTCTTTTGCCTCATCTAAAATATCTAAGATATTATACTTTTTGCGGTTGATAAAAGCTGCTCCTGAAGTGATTTGTTCAATAGCAGCAAATTCATTGATAAGTATTTCAAGGCGATCAAAAATCCCCCTTAATCGTTCTTTGTATTTGTTATCCTCAAGCATTTCAAGGGTGATTAAACCTTTAGTGATAGGAGTTTTAAGCTCGTGCATGATATTACGGATAAAAAACTGCCTTGATTGATTCATTTTTTGAATTTGAGTGATTGCCTGAAAAAAGGCTTGCGCAACTTGAGAAATTTCATCATTTCCGCTACTGACATCTTTAATCTCATCAAGCTTGTTTTGGGCGAATTTATCGATTTGTTTTTTAAGTGAAGTCAGCGGTCTAAGCTTTTTGATCACAAAAATATAAAGCAAAACAAGCACTAAAATCACCCCGAAAGCAAGGGCTTTAAATTTAAAGTAACGATACCCTTCATAATCTTGATCATTATAAAGATACAATTTCCCATCATGGATAATCTTTAAAAAAATCTCTTTTTCATACGAGATAATCTCGATCAATCCTGTTGTGGTTTGTGCTCTTGCTAAAACATCGCCTCTAAAAATAACCTTTCTAATTTCACTTGGCTTCACAACTTGAGTCATTTTATAATGCTTGGTTTGCTCATGAAATTCCTCCTCGCTCATCACGCCATTAAAATATAAAAGTCTAGCATTTGCAACAAGAGTGTATTTGTCATTTAAAACCTTAGTATAATTTTGCTGATCATATTCTATAAGCCATAAAAAAGCGAGGATAACACTTACTATAGCTAAGATGAAGATTAAGGTAATAGTATAAAAAATAGACGAGCGATTCATTGAGTAAGCTTATAGCCTATGCCTCTGATAGAGTGGATATACTTTGGAGTTTTTGGATCATCGCCCATTTTTTGACGAATTCGGCTGATGATAACATCAATACTTTTGTTTGAGCTGTCCTCACTTATACTTGAACAATTATACACAAGCTCTTCTCTACTCACTACTCCGCCTTCTTTTTTGATCAAATAACTTAAGATATCAAACTCAGCATTTGTGAGTTGAATTTCCTTGCCTTTCATCGTAATGATATGTTTGTATTGATCATACACTAAGTCTTTTACACTCTCAGCCATAGCCTTTTTAGTCGTGTTCATACGACGCAAATGACTTTTTATGCGAGCTTGAAGTTCTTTTGGATTGTAAGGCTTTGGAAGATAATCATCAGCCCCCAACTCAAGTGCATTAACTTTATCACTAAGATCATGCCTTGCACTTGAAATAATAATAGGCGTGTCGTATTTTTTACGAATTTCTTCACACACTTCAAGCCCATCAAGTCCGGGTAAAGTAAGATCAAGTATCACAAGTTGATATTCTTTTAAAGCAAGCTTTGAAAGCCCTATATAAGGTTCGTGAGCTATATCAACCTTCATATCAAATTTTTCCAAGTATTCAGCGATAATCTCAGCAAGCTCTAAATCATCTTCTATCATCAAAATATTTACCATAATCTTTCCTTCAAGTAAAATCTTACTTTTAATTGTAAAACATTTATTTCAACAAAAAGAAAACTTAGATCATTTTCTTTTTGTCTTTTGTATTTATCTAGCTTAACACAAATTTAGCGAAGCACGAGAAGCTGAGCTACGCCGTTTCTATATACCCAAATTTTTGTAAAGCTTTTGGCTTGATTATTTTTAAGCACGCTTGAAAGTTGTTCTAGGTTTTTAATCTCATCTTGTTCTACGCCGATGATGATATCTCCTACTTCAAAGCCAGCATTATCAGCCTTTGAGTCTTCTTTTACGCCTGTTACTAAAACACCATTAATATTTGCTGGGATTTTTGCCCTTGTATTTGCATCTAAATTCTTTAATTCAAGTCCATCAATAAGCCCTTGCGAACTGATACTTTGCGTATCTGCTTTAAGCACAAAACTCACGCTTTTGCTTACACCATCTCTTTCATAAATGATCGTGATTTTCTGATTTGGCTCAAGTGTGCCGATGTAGTTTTTAAGATCGTTTGCACTTGTTATATTTTTTTCATTAACCTTAAGGACTAAATCCCCTCTTTTAAGTCCAGCTAATTCAGCTGATGAGCCTTTTTCAACGCTAGTGATTAAAGCTCCACTTTGATTTGAATACGCCTTTTTTGTTTCACCTTCTAAATTTGTTATAGTAACGCCTAAAAAGCCTCTTTCAATCTTACCTTTTTCAACCAATCTTTTAGCTATGTCTTTTACCATATTTGAAGGTATAGCAAAGCCTATGCCATTATTACCCCCACTTCTTGAAAGTATGGCTGAATTGATACCAACTAAAGCTCCCCTACTATCTACTAAGGCTCCACCTGAATTTCCCGGATTTATCGAAGCGTCTGTTTGAATGAAATTTTCGTATTGATTTAAGCCTATATTATTTTTATTTAGAGCTGAAACTATACCGCTTGTTACGCTTGAACCTACACCAAATGGATTACCAAGTGCAAAAACCATATCCCCTTCCATAAGCTTATCAGAATCCGCAAAGCTTACAGCTGAAAGGTTTTTTGCTTCTATCTTAATCACAGCTAAATCAGTCTTCTCATCAGCTCCTACAAGCTTAGCCTTATATTCAGTATCATCATCTGGCAAAGACACGCTAATACTATCTACATCAGCGATAACATGGTTATTTGTGATGATATAACCATCACTTGAAATAATCACACCAGAGCCAAGAGAGCTTATCACTTCTTTTTTAGAACCGCCTTTTTGCTGAGGAAAATCAAAGCCAAAAAATTGCTTAAAATACGGATCGTTAAAAAAATCATCAAGACCAGCCATATTGCGTGTAACCGTCTTTGAAGTAGAGATATTTACCACGCTTTTTTTCACATTTTTAATCGCATCATGATAAGAAAGCACTACACCTGTTTGAGTTGAAGGATCAGCTCTTTGTATATCTTTTGGAGCTTCTTCAAAATTTATATTTGCAGCTAAAACACAACTCGCACAAAGACTAAGTAAAAACATTTTCTTTTTCATTGTTTAAATCCTTTCAATTTGAGTTCGTAGCTAGTATAAAATTTAACTTTTACTCAATTGTAAATGAAATAAAATTAAGTAAAAAAATTTACAAAACTTGATTGACTTAGACTAAACTTTATGCTATAATCACACTAAAAAAAATAAATCAAGGATATAATAAATGAGCAATAGCTTATACGAAGCATTAGGAATTAATAAAAACGCAAGTGCTGATGAGATAAAAAAAGCCTACAGACGCTTAGCACGCAAGTATCATCCTGATATCAACAAAGAAAAAGGGGCTGAAGAAAAATTTAAAGAAATCAATGCAGCCTATGAAATTTTAAGCGATGAGAAAAAACGCAAGCAGTATGATATGTATGGGGATTCTATGTTTGGCGGACAAAGTTTTAGCGACTTTTCAAGAAGTGCTGGAGCTGGCGGGGCTGATATAAATGATATTTTAAGAAATCTCTTTGGTGGCGGATTTGGCGGTGCTGGAGGTTTTGGCAATAGCAGTGGATTTGGAGGCTTTTCTGGCTCGAGAGGCTTTAACTCAAATGGCTTTTCTAGTTCTTTTGGTTTTGATGATGAGGCTGATCTTGATTTAGAAACTAAGGTTTCAATCCCTTTTGATACAGCCATCTTAGGCGGAGAGCATAGCATAAGCTTTGATGGCGAACGCATTAAGATCAAAGTCCCGCACGGCATTAAAAATGGCGATAAACTTCGCATTAGTGGTAAAGGCAGAAGTCTTGGCGGAAAAAAAGGAAATTTGATCATCAAAGTGCAGGTTGAGCCAAGCAATGAATATGAAAGAGAAAATGATGATTTGTATAAAAAGCTTGATATTTCACTTAAAACTGCACTTTTTGGAGGCAAGGTGGAAGTAAGCACTCCACGCAAAAGTGTAAGCGTAAAAATCCCGCCAAATTCAAAAAATAACCAAAAAATTCGCCTCAAAGGTTATGGGGTGCAAAATAGAAAAAATGATATTTATGGGGATATGTATTTAAGTTTAAATGTGATTTTACCAAGTATTGATACGCTTGATAAAGCTTTTGTTAAAGAACTTGAAGTAAAGCTACCTTAAAGGAGGATTTATGCAGCAAAATTACGAAGAACCGCTCTTTCTCATCAGCGTTGTTGCAAAGGTTTTAAGCATACACCCTCAAACCTTAAGGCAGTATGAAAAAGAAGGACTTGTCGAACCAAGTAGGACAGATGGCAAAATGCGTTTGTATTCTCAAAAAGATATTGATCGTATTAAGCTTATCTTGCGTTTAACGCGTGATATGGGCGTGAATTTAGCCGGTGTTGATGTGATACTTAAGCTTAAAACACAAATTACCGAATTTGAATGCCTTGTAAATGAACTTCGCCTTGAGCTTGACAAAAGACAAGGCAAAAGTGGCAAAGCTGTGATCAAACACAAAAGTAGTTTTGATCTCATCTTTTATGATGATAAAAAAAAGCTTTAAGGCGAGCTTTGGAAAATTATCTACAAGGTTTTCTCATCGCTATGGCAAGTGCTATAGTACTTAATGTCATCTTAAAGCGTGTTGAGATTCCAAGCGTCATTGGCTATATCATCACAGGTGTTATTGTCTCTTCACTTTATCAATTTCACGGCTCTGCGGAGTTGAGTCATATCGCTGAGTTTGGTATAGTGTTTTTGATGTTTACTATAGGACTTGAGTTTTCTTTTAAGCATCTTTTAGCGATGAAACAAGAAGTGTTTTTAAACGGCTCTTTACAAATGCTTACTTGTGGCTTTGCTTGTGCATTAATCGTATTTTTTCTTTTGGGTTTAAATGATAGAATTTCTATTATTGTAGGCTTTGCACTTGCCCTTTCTTCTACGGCTGTAGTGCTTAAAATTTTAAACGATAATGGCGAGATTAATCAAAACTATGGTAGAAAAGCCCTTGGGATATTACTTTTTCAAGATATAGCCGTTATCCCTTTGCTCTTAATGGTAGATATTTTTTCTACGCCAAATAACGATATCACAAGCCTTGTTATCGCGACTTTAGCAAGTGTTGCGATCTTAATCATCTTGCTTCTTATCATCAGCAGGTATTTTTTAGACGGATTTTTTCGCTTTGTGATTAAGGCTTCTTCTCAAGAAATTTTCATCACGACGATTTTATTTATAGTCATTGGAGCAAGCTTTTTAGCACATAAATTTGGCTTTTCTTACTCTTTGGGTGCATTTTTAGCAGGAGCTTTAATCGGCGAAACAAGGTATAAACATAAAATTCAAGCTGATTTGATCCCTTTTAGAGACTTGCTTTTAGGAGTATTTTTTATTTCTGTTGGTATGCAAATCAGCTTTAAAATCGTATTTGAAAACTGGTCTTTGGTGCTTTTTTTGGTATGCTTGGTTTTAATGGTTAAATTTGGTGCCATTCACTTACTTTTGAGATTATATACAAAAAGAAGAGTGGCTTTAAAAACAGCTTTAAGTATCATGCAAATAGGTGAATTTGCTTTGGCGATCTTTTCCTTGCTTCAAGCTAGGTCCTTGCTTGAAGATGTAAGTGCTCAAATTCTTATCATCACTTCTATCATCACTATGGTTATCACGCCTTTTGTGCTTAAAAATATACAAAGAATTTCAAATGCAGTTGAAATAAACAAAGAAATTCCAAACGAATACCTGCCCTCAAATCAAAACTTTAAAAACCACTTAGTGATCTTTGGTTATGGGCGTTTGGGGCAAGAAGTCGTGCAAAGGATCAAACATACTGGAATTCCTTATCTTGTTTTAGAAAGTGATTTGAATTTAGTTGAACTTGGCACAAGTAGGGGCGAAAATATCTTTTTTGCAGACGCAACACAAGAACAAACCTTGAAAATTGCCAATATAGAAGAATGTGCCGTTGCTATCATCACTTTAAACAATGAAGTTAAGCTTGAAATACTTACTCAAGTGCTTTCAAACTGCAAAAAACCTATCCAAACCATAGTGCAAGTCAGTGGCGATCTTGAAAAAATTCTTTTCTTAAATTCCAAAGAAAATTTTCATATCATTAAGGCTGAAAGAGCTGTAGCAAGAACACTTGTGCAAGAAGCACTTGAATGCAAGATTAATAACAATATCACTTAAAGAGGCGAGTTTGGAAGCATTTATCTTAATCTTTGCAATCTTATTTTTAAGCTGTGTAATCTTAAGTAAATTTAGTGATAGATACGGCATACCAGCCTTGCTTATCTTTATCTTTGTGGGTATGTTTGCTGGAAGCGATGGAGTGCTTGGTATACCTTTTGATAATGGCAAAATCGCTCAAGATATAGGTATGCTCTGCCTCATACTCATACTTTTTAGCGGTGGTTTTGATACAAGTTTTAAGCTCATTCGCCCTGTGCTTAAAGAAGGCATTGTTTTAGCTACTCTTGGTGTTGTTTTAACAGCGGCATTTATTGCTTTATTTTGTTATTATCTTTTTGATTTTTCTTTAAATGATGCTTTACTTTTAGGGGCAATCATCAGTTCAACTGACGCGGCTGCTGTTTTTGCGATCATGAGATCAAAGGGCTTAAAACTTCAAAATCATATCGCTCCTTTGCTTGAGCTTGAAAGCGGAAGTAATGACCCTATGGCGATTTTTCTTACCACTACTATCATACAGATGATTACACTTTCATCTTTACCAAGCGTGAGTGATTTTGCTTTGACTATGCTTACTCAATTTATTTTAGCCTTCATTTGTGCATATATATTTGGGGCTTTAATGCCTCTTATTTTAAATAAGGTTAAATTTGGCTCTTGGGGCTTGTATCCTGTTTTTACTTTAGCATGGATTATGCTTGCTTTTAGTGCAAGTAGTGAAATAGGGGCGAATGGATATTTATGTGTGTATTTGCTGGGCATTATAGCAAATAGCAAGGAATTTATCTATAAAAAGGGGCTTATAGGTTTTTTTGAAGGTGTGGCGTGGCTTGCTCAAGTGGTAATTTTTTTAACGCTTGGGCTTTTAGTTTTTCCAAGCCAACTTCCAAATGTCGCTTTTATAGGACTTGGAGTGGCTTTTGTAACCATGTTTCTTGCGCGTCCAATCGCTGTTTTTATCAGTCTTGTTTTTTTTAAGAAATTCAACTTTAAAGAAAAACTTTTCATCTCTTGGGTAGGACTTCGTGGCACTGTGCCTATAATACTTGCGACCTATCCACTTGCTACTGGCATTGAAAGCTCACATTTTATCTTTAATATAGTCTTTTTTATCGTGCTTTTATCCGTTTTAATTCAAGGCATAAGCTTAAATCCCCTTGCAAAAGTCTTGCGACTCACAGCTGAAGAAACTAAAGTGCAAAGCCATAATCTCCCAATAGCTCTAAGCACCTTTAGACAATACACACTTAAAAAAAACTCAAGCGTTATTGGTAAAAACATAGCTGAACTGAATTTAAGTGGAGAGTTTATCATACTTATCGTTAAGAGAGAAGGCGAATACATTAAAACCAGTGGTTCTTTGATCTTTGAAGAAGGGGATTTGCTTCTAATTATGTGTAATGATAAAAATGTCTTTGAAGAAAATATCAAAAATTTTGAGCCAAGCCTATGAAAACAAGTGAAAAATCCTTACGCACACGTTATTTAAGAATGCTTGAAAAATTTGCTAATGCAGCTATATCAGCACTTAAAAAAGAAAATTTTGATGGAGCACTTTTTCAAGAAAGAATGCTTAAAAACTATAAACTTTTTGAAAAATGCGAAGTGATAAAACTCAACTCAAGCTATATCAAAGAGCTTGAAAGCTTTGTGAATGCATGCTTGGATTTTAAAAACTCAAAAGCAGAACTTTTAAGCAAAGCAAATAACCTTGATAAGCTCAAAAAAAGCCAAACTTACAAAAAAGATAAACATAAAAGCAAATTTAAGGAGTATGAATGATTAATGTTATTTTTGATATGGACGGCACCTTAATTAATAGTGCAAATGCCATAAGTTCAGCTGTCAATGAGATCAGAGCAGATTTAAAGCTCGCCCCTCTTGAACCTCGTTTTATCATACAAACCATAAACACGCCGGGTAAAGACTGGGCGAAAATTTTGTATGATAGAGATGAATTTGAGCATTCAAGCTTTAAAGATGGCTTTGAGCGGTATTTTATCAAGCATTATGAACAAAGCACGCTTTTATATGATGGGGTTTTAGAAATGCTTGCGTTTTTAAAAAACAAAAACTGCTACTTAGCCATAGCTACAAATGCCCCGCAAAGTTCTTTAACGCAAATTTTAAGCAAGTATAATATCCTGCCCTTTTTTAGCAAGGTCCTAGGCGTATCCTTAGGTATAGAACCAAAACCACACCCTATGATGTTAAAGCTTATAGTTGAGGAAGCACCCTTTGAAAAAAGCGTATTTGTAGGTGATAGCGATAAGGATAAACAAGCGGCTCAAAATGCAAATATTCCTTATTTTCACGCTAAATGGGGCGAGGAGCGATGTCAAAAAGGAGAGTTTAAAAATGCTGATGAACTCATCGAACTTTTACACACTCAAATGAAAGCATAAAATTTCATATTTTGCTTTTAAATTTAGCATTTTACAAAGAAAAATAAGCTAAAATAAAAGCTTATTTTTCTTAAAGAGGAAACATGGATCAAAAACTACTCATAGAAGTTGGCACAGAAGAATTACCCGCCATACCTTTGCTTAAAGAACTTCATAATATCAGCAAAAAATGGCAAATCGTGCTTGAAAAATACGCTCTAGTAAGTGAATTTGAGTTTTTTTATACCCCAAGAAGATTAGTGCTTTTTCACAAAAGCTTTAAAACCCAGCAAGAAAATAGCTTTGCTGAGTTTATAGGAGCACCAAAGGAACTTACTTATAAAGATGGCATTTTAAGCGTGGCAGCAAAAAGCTTTATGCAAAAAACAGGCTTAAAAGAAAACGAGCTTGAATTCAAAGAAATCAAAGGCAAAGAAGTTTTATATCACAAAAAAGAAATTCAAGGTGTGAAAAGTAGCCAGCTTTTAGCAAAAATGATAGAAGAATGGCTTAAAAGCCTTAATTTTGGCAAAACTATGCGTTGGGGTAGTGGCGAATATGAGTTTATTCGTGCAATTCGATCTTTTGTGTGCGTTTTAGGAGATGAGTTAATCAAGTTTGAAAGTTATGGTGTAAAAAGTGCAAAAAAAAGCTTCGTGCATAGAAGCGTAAGCTATGAAGCCTTAGAATTTAGCACTATAGATGAGTATTTTAAGCTTTTAAAAGATAATTTTATTATACTTGATCAAGAGCAAAGAAAAGAAAAAATCCTTGCTGAATTTAAAGAACTTGAAACAAAACACAAGCTTAGCATTGGTGAGGATGTGGAACTTTTAGCTGAAGTTGTTGCTATTACTGAATACCCAAAAGCCCTTTTAGGTAGTTTCGAGGCTGAATTTTTACAAATTCCAAGTGAGGTTATCATCACTTCTATGCGTGAAAATCAACGTTATTTTAGCGTCTTTGATAAAGACAAACTCAGCAATCATTTCATCGTTGTTGCAAATGCGGTGTGTAAAGACTATCAGCAAATCATCATGGGTAATGAAAGAGTATTAAGAGCAAGGCTTAGCGATGCGATGTTTTTCTGGCAAAATGACTTAAAAACAGGATTTAAGCCAAACAAGCTTTCAAATATCATGTATATGCAAGAGCTTGGCACTATGCTTGATAAGGTAAATAGAGAAAAGAAAATCGCTTCGCTTTTATGTCAAATTTATGATTTAAACTCTAAGGAACAAGAGATATTAAAGGCTTTGGATTATGCAAAATGCGATTTGCTTACTCAAATGGTCTATGAATTTGGCGAACTTCAAGGCATCATGGGGTATTATTATGCTAAAGAGATGAACTTGGGCGATGAAGTTGCTATAGCGATTAAAGAGCAATACCTGCCAAATGCTGAAAAAGACCCTTTGCCAAGTAGTGCGTTTTCAAGTATAGTCGCACTTTCTTATAAACTTGACACACTTATGGGGCTTTTTAGCATAGGCAAAATCCCAAATGGCACTAAGGATCCTTATGCCTTAAGGCGTGCTGCAAATGGTATTTTAAAGATTATTTTCAAGCTTCAAAAAAGCTTTAAACTCAAAAATTTACTTGATACATTAAGCGTAAATTATAAAAGCTTTGATACAAAAAATTTATATGATTTTATCCTTGAAAGACTTTATACTTTTTATCCGGTAAATGCTTCTTTTATAAAAGCTGTTTTAAGCTCGCAAAATGATGATTTACTTCACATTGATGCAAGTATCAAAGCCTTGATAGAACTAAGTAGCCAAGAAAATTTTAATGAAAATTTTACAACCTTTAAAAGACTTGCTAATATAGCAAGCACAAACTCAGCCAAAATCGATGAAAAACTTTTTGAGCATAAGGCTGAAAATATGCTTTTTGAAGCTTTTAAGAAATGTGATTTACACACCGAGCCTAAGGTGGTGCTTGAAAGCTTGTTTGCCTTAAAACCTTATATTGATGATTTTTTTGATAAGGTGATGATTAATACTCAAGATAGCAAGATTAAAAACAATCGCCAAGCTTTAGTTTATAGTATTTACAAGGCTTTTTTAAATATAGCTGATATTAAGGAGTTGAGCGTATGAAAAAATTCATATTTATGTTAGCATTTTTTGCTTCTTTAAGTTTTGCTGATCAAAATTTAAGCATAAGCAAAGGACAAGCTATTATTTTGGAATTTAGTAAAAAGGGCTTAGAAGAGATAAAAGCCAGCAAAGATGAAAATAAAGAACCTAAAAAACAACGCTTTTTTGTTCATCCTACTGAAGATAACAAAGTTATTTTGATCTTTTCATCAGCCTATAAAAAGCCTATAAAAAAGGTTATGATAACAGCATTTTATAACAATAAAGAACAATTTCGCTATGATATTTTAGGCGATGAGGGCTTTTATCCTCAAGAAATTCTTAAAGTTGCACAAAGCAAAATCAATCCTCCTAAAGAAGCTTTAAAGCGTATTAAAGCTGAGCTGAACGAAGCAAATGCAGTGTATGCAAGCTTTACTGATGAAGCTTTGTTTAACGGCGAATTTATTTTACCTTTAAACTCAAGTATTACAAGCAAATTTGGCTCGGCAAGAGTGTTTAACAATACCCTTGCAAGCTATCATTCAGGAACTGACTTTAGAGCAAGTGTTGGCACGCCAATAAAGGCTGCAAATGATGGTATAGTACGTATCGCCAAGGATAGATATTATGCGGGTGGGTCCGTAGTCATCGATCATGGCTATCAAATTTTTTCTCAATACTACCATCTTTCAGAGCTTAAAGTTAAGGTTGGTCAAAAAGTTAAAAAAGGACAAATCATTGCTTTAAGTGGTGATAGCGGTAGGGTTACAGGTGCACACTTGCATTTTGGTATTTTTGCTGGTGGCACACAAGTTGATCCTATAGACTTTATTAATAAATTTAATGCTTTATTTACCCAGCAACACTCACATTGAGCAAGTTTGTAAATTCAAACCAAAACCTTTCAAAGCGATAAAATCCTTATCGCAATTTTTGCTCAAAAGCTTGATTTCTTCTATGCCAAAAAAACGCAAAATCTGAGCCCCTATGCCGTAATTTTTAAATTGCGAGCCGGTATTTTTTTGCATTTGCATAAAAACAAGCACGCCGCCATTTTGACTTAAAAACTCGATTTGCTTTAAAAAATCACTAAATTCGCTTGAAGTTAGAAGCTCAAAATCGCTTCCACTTATGTGAAATTTCACATTTTCGCTCTTTCTTGGTGTGCCAAACACAAAAACAATATGTATAACGTTATTATGGTCATTAAAGCTTAGTTTTTTTGCCTTAAAACCTGCTATTTCGCTTTCACTTTCACTTACAAGTTCGATTAAGCTTTCGTGTTTTAAGCGGTATTCGATCAAATCACTCACTGCTATCATATCAAGTTCGTGTTTTTTACAAAACTCTTCTAAATCCGCCCTTCTTGCCATATCGCCATTTTCTTTAACAATCTCACAAATGACGCAAGCTTCTTTAAGTCCAGCCAAATGGCATAAATCAACCGTGCCTTCAGTATGTCCGGTGCGTTCAAGCACGCCACCTTTTTTAGCGATGAGTGGATTAATATGCCCTGGACGCACAAAATCATCAGCCTTAGCTTTCTCATCAGCAAAAAGCCGAATGGTTAAATTCCGCTCATACGCACTCACACCAGTGCTTGCAGCCTTAGCATCAACAGTTACAGTAAAAGCTGTTTCGTGGTTTGAAGTATTCTTTGGCACCATTAAAGGTAAGTCAAAATACTTGGCGATTTGTTCGCTTAATGCCACACATACCACTCCCCTCGCTTCTTTTATCATAAAATTTACCTTTTCTTGAGTGCTAAACTCGGCAGCAAAGATCAAATCTCCTTCATTTTCTCTATCTTCTGCATCTACCATAACAAGCATTTTTCCAGCTTTTAAATCCTCAATTGCTCGTTCTACGCTTACAAAAGCCATATAATTTTTCTCCTTATTTAAATTCAAAACAAAATTATAACCTAAAATCTTGACAATTCTATCAAAATTGACTATAATCACATTTCAAAAGCCTTTGATGGGGTATAGCCAAGCGGTAAGGCAACAGGTTTTGGTCCTGTCATTCAGGGGTTCGAATCCCTTTACCCCATCCACTTCTTTTTAAATCTCTAATTTCATTGACGCGAAGTAGAGCAGTGGTTAGCTCGTCGGGCTCATAACCCGAAGGTCGGGAGTTCAAATCTCCCCTTCGCAACCAAGCATATCCTTACCTTGCAATGAACGCTTATTAAAGTGGTTTTTATCGACTTTAGTCGGCAGATTAATATAGCTTTAATTTCTTTTACAGCTTCCTACATTTCTTGGCTTTTACATCTATCTTCTGTATTTGCAAATAAAACTATAAAAAATACAAGAAAAAGCTTTTTGTATTTCATTCTTAATATTGTTGTATTTTTGCTTTGTATTATAATATTATTTTTATAAATATAATCACAAAATCTCTCTTTGTCCCTTAGCATTTGGCTGGCTTAAAATCCCCTCATCGCTGAGCTGTTCGATGATATTTGCAGCCCTGTTATAACCTATGTTAAGACGACGTTGTAAATATGAAATGCTGGTTTTTCTATCCTCTAAAATCACAGCCTTAGCTTGCTCAAATAGTTCATCTTTTGCTCCACCACTACTTCCATCGCTCATTGATACAGCTGAGTTTGAAGAGCTATCTTTTAAGAAATTTTCATCATATTCTACTTCTTGCTGGACTTTTAAAAACTCAACTATTTTCTCTATCTCCATTTCACTAGCATACGGGGCGTGAATACGCACTAAATTTGAAGTTCCCGGAGGAGTAAATAAGCCATCACCCCTACCAAGCAAGCTTTCTGCTCCTTGAGTATCTAAAATCACCTTTGAATCTATCTTTTGTCCTACTTTATACGCTAAGCGACTTGGTAAATTTGCTTTAATCAACCCAGTTACCACATCAACTGATGGGCGTTGAGTAGCTACTATAAGATGAATTCCACTTGCTCTAGCCATTTGAGCAAGGCGAGCTATATAAAACTCGACATCTTTTCCAGCTGTCATCATAAGATCAGCTAATTCATCGATGATTACCACTATAAAAGGAAGCTCCTCATTTGCTTCTAAGCCTTGTTTTTTAAGCTCTTTCATCTTGTCATTGTAATTTTCTATATTTTTAGTCTTTGCTTCAGCCATGAGCTTATAACGTCGCTCCATTTCTGCAACCATATTTGATAAAGCATTTACCGCCTTTTTAGGATCAGTGATAACTGGTGTCAGTAAATGCGGTATATCATTGTAAATGCTAAATTCAAGCATCTTTGGATCAATCATCATAAGCTTTAAAGTCTTAGGGCTGTTTCTATAAAGCAAACTTAAAAGCATGGAATTTATCCCCACGCTTTTGCCACTTCCTGTGGTGCCAGCGATGAGAAGATGAGGGAGTTTTTTAAGATCAGTGATAAAAGCATTGCCTACTATATCCTTGCCTAAAGCCATGGTTAAATGGCTTTTCGCATTTTTAAAAATCTCGCTTTCTAAAATTTCTCTTAGATAAATAGTTTGAATTTGCTCATTTGGCACTTCAATACCAACTACATCTTTACCCGGAATTGGTGCTTGTATGCGTATAGAACTTGCTTTTAAAGCCATAGCCAAATCATCTTGCAAATTTAAAATCCTACTTACCTTTACATCAGCACTTGGACGAAACTCAAAAGTAGTTACCACAGGACCTGTATAAGTGCTTATCACATCGCCACCTATCTTAAAACGACGCAGCTTTTCAAGTAAATCATAAATTTTTTTATCGATTTCTTGCTCGTTGATTTCAATCTTGTTTTGACTAGGATTTACTAAAAAATCAAGAGGAGGTAGCTTAAAGTCCTTTGGGGCTTCAAGCTTGCCTTTTTCTAGGCTATCAAGTAAGGCTGTATTTGATCTAAGTTCGGTTTGGATATTTGCTTTTGTGCGTTGAATTTGTTCTTGACCTTGGCTTTGAGCTGAATTTGAGCTTGAAAATTGCAAACTTTGACTTACTAAATTTTCTTGAGAGTTTTCTTTTGGCTGGTATTCTTCAACTATAGGGATAAACTCTTGCTCTTTTGGTTCTTTTGGCTTTTCTTTAAGCTCAAGTTCGCTAACTTCAAAACTAAAAGGTTGTGATAACTCTTCAGTTTTTACACTTTCAAGCTGTTGTGTTAAATCAAGCTCTTGTTTTAATTCTTCTTGTTCTAAGCTGGTTATTTCTTCTTTGAGATTGATATTTTTTCTTTTATAACTTGGCTCATCAAAATTTGATTTGTAAGCCAAATTCATCTTAATCTCTTCTAATTTTTTAGGCTTTAAAAATCGCTCTGGCACAAAGGCTTCTTTTTTAGTTTCAAAAGGATTTGAATTCTCAAATTCAAAGTTTTGGGTGCTTGCTTTAGTGACAAAATTACGAATTTGCTTGTTTTGAGTAGAAAAAATCGGCTCTTCTAATACTTCACTTAATCTACTTTCTTCTTGCTTGTTGACTTCTATTTGTTCTAGTTCTTGATCGTTTGTATCTTTATCTTGCGAACTACTTTGAATAAAAACTTCAGCTTCTAATCCTTTTAAATCCTCTTTTTCAGACTGCATTAACTCTTGCGTGTTAAAGTCTTTTTCTTTAAAAGTCTCATCTTGTGCAAATTCTTTCACAAGCTCTTCTTGAATATTTTCTTTAGTCTGTTCTTTTTCTTTTTCATTTTTACCGCCAAAAAAACGATACAAAATATGTTTTAACTTTTCTTCATAAGAAATAAAAACCGAAAAATCAATCCTTACACCAAATACCACTTCTATAAAGGCTGGAAAAAGTAAGATCAAAGCAAATAAAAGCATAAGCAAAGCAAGTATCCCACTTAAAACTCGCCCAAAAAGAGCTCCAATGATAGTATAAAGCACTTCAGGAATATAGCCAGCCTCTTTGCTTAAAATTCCAAACAATAAAACACATCCAAAAAAAGCTAGAAAAAGTCCTATACTTTCGCGTCTTAAAACATTATCAAACTCGTATTTTCTTTTATAAAAAATAAAATTTAAAGGAAGTAAAACAAAAGGATAAAACATAGCAAAATCCCCAAACAAAAAGAGATTAAACTCTCCTAAAAATTGAGAAATAAATCCTAAAGAATCAGGCATAATGCTAACAAAAGCTAGATAAAAAAGAGCGAAACTTGAGATGATAAAAATGAATTCTTTTTTGATTGTGCGTCCTTAAAGCTAAAAAGTCATAGCCATATTTTAGCATAAAATCAACTCACTTTGCTAGTATTTTTATCACTTTTTATGCCTTTTTCTGTGCTATAATCACGAGTAAAATTCAAAAAAAAGGATAAGTGTGAAAGACGAACTTTTTCGTAAAGTAAGCACCAAACAATTTGAATTTGATGAGAGCGTGGCTAGTGTTTTTGATGATATGATACAACGATCCGTGCCTTTTTACAAACAAAATGTAAAGCTCATCACACAGCTCATCGCTCATCTTGCCCCTAAAAAAGCTCGAATTTGCGATTTGGGTTGCTCAACAGCTTCTTTGCTTTTTGAACTCTTTTCCTTGCAAAAAGACTTTGTTTTATGCGGAGTAGATGAAGCTGAAGCTATGCTTTCAATCGCTCGCAAAAAGGCTAAAGCTTTTAAGGCTGAAATTTCGTTTTTGCAAGGTAATCTTAACGAACTTGAGTTCAATCAATATGATATTTTTATCGCAAACTACACTTTGCAATTTATACGCCCTTTACAAAGGCAAGCTTTGGTTAATAAAATCTATCACAGCTTAAATCCTAAAGGCTTTTTTATCTTAAGTGAAAAGATTGTGTATGAAGATGCTGTTTTAGCCAAGCAAATGATAGATATTTACGCTGAATATAAGCAAGAACAAGGGTATTCGCATTTTGAGATCGCTAAAAAAAGAGAAGCTTTAGAAAATGTGCTTGTGCCTTATAGCGAAAAAGAAAATATCACTTTGCTTGAGAATTCAGGATTTAAAAAAATAGAAAGCTTTTTTAAATGGGGAAATTTTGAAAGCTTTATCGCTTTTAAGGATTAAGACTTCATAAAATGAAGTCTTAAAAAGGTTTAAAATTTCTTCTTTTGCACATCGCTAAGTATGTCTTTGGCGATATCATTCACCGTATCAGAAATCACTGAACTATCATTAGCAATCTTAACATTATCTTGAGTCACACTTTCTATATGAGCTACACTTTCATTGATTTGA
>NZ_QHLK01000016.1 GCF_006864455.1 Campylobacter sp. MIT 97-5078 | reverse complement strand
AAAAACATCACGAATGGTATTCATATTTGATCCTACTCTGTGTTGTAAGACATCAAGTAAGCGATTTAATACATTTTGAAGTTCAATGAGTTGAGGGTTACCCGGACTTGCTGTGATCCTTGCTGTTAGATCACCTTCTTCTACTATATGCACGGTTTGAACAGCTTGTTGGACGGCAAGTTTGTCTTGCTCGAGAGTTCTTTGAATTTTGGTTATATTTTCATTGATTGCCATTCCCATTTGTCCAAGCTCGTCTTGAGCACGGATCTTAATGGTATGAACTTTAACATTTTCGTGGTTGATATAGCGGAAGAAATCCAGCAAGGTATTAAGCACTACGCCTATTCTTGAAGCGATAATTTTACGCACAAGAATATAAAGAATAACTCCAATAACCACTAAAACAGCAATACCGATCAAAGCAATATTGATTTGCAAGCTTCTTGCATCTGCTAACACCGCACTTTTAGGAGCTGTAGCAACAACATACCAAGTGGCAATATTTCGTATATTAAAACCTTTGATCGAAAGCATAGCTTCAACATTTTTTGCCGTAATATAATCGTTCGAAAAAGCAAAATCTTTATTACCATGGATAAGATCAAGAATTTTTTGAACACTTTGGGCATTTTGGTTATATTCTTTGATATTTTGTCCTATAGCACTCGTATCTTCATGTGCTGCTACGACGCCCTCTTTATTGATGATAAAACGCAAATCGCCTTCATATATTTGAAATTTTGGATCTGAAATATTATCTGCTAGGTATTTAAGATCGATAATGAAACCGATCACACCTATAACTTCATCATTTTTTGCTCCAAAGATAGGATAGACTATATTTATTCCATAGAATTTTTTTCCATCCAAATCCATCATTCTAGGGTTACCTAAAACTGGAGCTTTATCCGCTAAAGCTTTTAAAACAGATGGTCCTGTAAGCACAGAATCATCAGCATCAATAACCCTTACTCCGCCTCTTGAGGTTGGGTTTTCATCGTGATAAAACATCATAAATTTATTATTTTTAGTGATGAAAGCTGGGTCTTGATCTTTAAATTTAGCACTTGGATTAAGTAAATACAAATACGCAAATTCGATATAATTACTTGCATCAACAGCTGAAATAATACTAAATTCAACCTCATCTACACTCATAGTTTGTGAAATAAGTGCTGATCTGATGTTTTGGCTTGAAGATTCAAGCAAAGTTGTAAGTTCTTGAAAGATACCTTCAGCAAAATTCGCATAGCGATTTACTGAAGCAGTGAGTATTTTTTGTGCATCTTTATCTGTAGTTGCTGTTACCCTAGAAGAAATAGTAAGGAGCATAACAAAAATACCCAAACCGACAAGAATAAGCACGGAAGATACGAGCTTTGTTCCTATTCTTAGATTGTTGAAAGACTTCATATTTTTCCTTTTGCGTCGTGAGCTTGTTAAATTGAAAGTGACGAAAATTGTCACATAATCGCACATTTTCAAAAAAATTATAAAAATTATACCACAAAAATATTTAAAATTTTGATTTAAAATAAAATTTCAATAAAAACTTTTTCTTACTTTACAAAAACTTCCCTAGTTGCAATAAACCAGATATCATGCACACAGCAAAGTACCAATTATCCAAATACACCACTTAAATAAGCTCTTGTTTTTTCTTGTTTTGGGTATTCAAAAAATTCTTTACTTTCATTAAATTCAACAAGTTCGCCTAAGTGAAAAAACGCTGTATAATCAGCCACTCTTTTGCCTTGCTGCATATTGTGCGTAACCATAATCATACTTAAATTATGACTTAATTCTTTTAAAAGTTCTTCTATCACAGCTGATGAGATAGGATCAAGGGCTGAGGTTGGCTCATCTAAAAGTAAAAGTTTTGGATTTATCGCCAAAGCTCTAGCTATGCAAAGTCTTTGTTGCTGTCCGCCTGAAAGGGCTAAAGCATTGCTTTTAAGCTTATCTTTTACCTCTTTAAAAAGCCCTACTTTTTCAAGTTTATCAACGACTAGAGCTTCTTCATCGCTTTTGTGTTTTATTAAGCCATGGAGTCTTGGAGCATAAACTATATTTTCATAAATACTTTTTACAAAGACATTGGGCTGTTGAAACACCATACCCACGCTTTTTCTTAACTCAACTACATCAAGTCCTTTTACATCTTTACCCTCAAGCTCGACAAGGCCTTCTATTTTTGCGATCTTGTCATTCATGCGGTTAAAACAACGCAAAAAGGTTGATTTTCCACAGCCTGAAGCACCGATTAATGCGGTGATTTTGTTTTTATTAATTTGCATATTGATGTCAAATAACGCCTGTTTTTTATCATAAAAAAGATTTAAATTTATCACTTGTGCTAGCATGTTTGTTTTCCTTGAAAGTATTTTCTAAGTAGTATGGCTACTAAATTTAATATCACTAAAAGTCCTAAAAGCACCAAAATTCCAGCTGCAGCTCGTTCTAAAAAGGCACGTTCAGGCATGGAAGCCCAGTTATAAATCAAAGCCGGAAGCACGGTTGTAGGCTGATTAAGCGAGCTTGCTACATCTGGGATAAAAGCTACCATACCTATAAGCATCAAAGGTGCGGTTTCGCCTATAGCTTGAGCTAAGGCTAGGATAGAGCCTGTTAAGATCATAGGCATGGCTAAGGGCAAAACCACGCCTTTAACCATCTGCCATTTTGTAAAACCAAGAGCTAAAGCTGCATTTTTCATACTCACATCAACACTTTTTAAAGCCGCTTTTGTCGCAACGATGATAATAGGAAGGCTCATAATAGCTAGAGTTAGTCCGCCAACAAGAGCTGAGGAGCGAGGCACACCAAAAAAGTTGATAAATAAAGCCAGTCCTAAAAGCCCAAAGATGATACTAGGAATGCCTGCAAGATTGTTTATGCACACTTCTATGATATGTGTAAGTAAGTTTTGTGAAGCAAATTCCTCAAGATAAATCGCAGCTGCTACGCCTATAGGCACAGCTACAACCATACACACAAATATACAAAGTAAGGTGCCTACTACTGAAGCTAAGATACCTGATTGTTCAGGAGCTATTTTTGAATCCCCACTTAAAAAGAAATTTGAGTTAAATTTAGCCTCAAGCAAATGATTTTGTATAAGCGTATCCACAAGGGCTTTTTGTGTGTCATCAAGTTTGTTAAATTTTTGTTTGGCGTATTGATCAACTTCTGCATTTGCTAAGAGCCAAATTTTATTTTGCGGTAAGCCATTTTGACGAATTTGTCTTCTTTCGTTTCTTGAGAGTAACTCTATCACACTTGAGTTTGACTCAATGCTGATTAAGATATAATTTTGTTTTAAGGCTGGCAAACCAAGATATACAAGCGTGCTTATAAAGATACTCAAAAAAAGCATATTGATATATAAACCAGCTTTACAAAAGAGCTTAAAATGTTTTGAAGCTTTTTTGCGTCGTTTTATGAGAGTTTTCATAAACTTTTTCCTTTGTGGAATTTATTAATAAGATAAACACTAAACATATTGATGATTAAAGTGATGATAAAAAGTGCAAGTCCTAAAGAAAAAGCACTTAAGGTTAAAGAACTATCAAAAGCCTGATCGCCTTGCAAGGCTTGGACTATATGCACAGTTATCGTTGTCATATCTTCTAAGAAATTTAAACTCATATTTGGACGCAAAGACGCTGCCATAACCACGATCATAGTTTCTCCTAAAGCCCTTGAAAGCCCAAGCAAACAAGCTGCAATGATACCGGGCATAGCTTCTGGCAAGATCACAGCAAACACCACCTCTTTTTTTGTCATACCCAAAGCATACGCTCCTTGAATTCGCTTAACATTTACAGCCTCAATGCAATCTTGCGATAAAGAAGCCACTATAGGCACGATCATAATTCCCATCATAAAACCAGCCCCTAAAGCACTTTCATAACTTGCATCTATACCAAGAGCATGAAATATCCAGACAATTGAAGGTGCGATGATAATCACGGCAAAAAAGCCAAAAACAACGGTTGGAATTCCAGCGATAAGCTCAAGCACAGGCTTAAGATAGTTTTTTGATCTTTTACCTGCAAAAACTCCAAGATACACAGCACACATGATACCCAAAGGCAAAGCCGTTATCATAGCGATGATAGAGATATAAAAAGTTCCCCAAAACAAACTCGTCGCACCAAAAACCCCATACCCTGTGCTACCATCAGCTAAAGTAAAAGCCGCATCAGCTGCCCACTGCGAAGAAAAAAGAAAGGTAAAAACACTTTCTTTGCTAAAAAACTTCAAAGCCTCGATCAAAATAGTAAGCATAATCGCAAAGCTAATCACCACGCTTACAAAGGCACATAAAAAAAGTATGCTTTTAATCACTCTTTCTTTTATGATATTCTTTTTCAAATTTAAAATCCTTGCTTTTAAAAAGTTGTGAAAGTATAAAAAGACTTGGAAACTTTTTGGAAACTTACAAAATTTTTATTTAAGCGAATTTTTATATTATTTTATATAAAATTGAAACTCCATTTTAAAATCATAAAAAAGGATAATTTAATGAAACTGAACTTCAAATTAAGTATAACAGCTATACTACTACTCGCTGGGGAGGGGCAGCTAAACGCTGAAGAAACGCACACCCTTGAATCTTCAGTTATCTCTGCTTCAGGCTTTGAGCAAGATATCAAAGATGCTCCCGCGAGTATCTCAGTTATCACTAGTGAAGAACTTAATTCTCGTCCTATTAAAGACATAGGTGAGGCTATACAAGAAATTCCGGGCGTTGATGTATCGATGAATAAAACCGGCACTTATGATTATAGCATACGCGGTTTTGGCTCTGCTTATACCCTCGTTTTAATAGATGGCAAACGTCAAAGCGTAGCAAATGGTTTTTATAGCAATGGCTTTGATGGTAGTGAAAGTGGCTATATGCCTCCACTTGCGATGATAGAAAGGATAGAAGTTATAAGAGGACCAGCTTCAACACTTTATGGCACTGATGCGGTTGGTGGAGTGATAAATATTATCACTAAAAAGATGAGTAATGAAAGCAGTGGTTCTATAGTTCTTGATACCCAACTTCAACAACATCCTGATCTTTATGGTAATGCTGGCTCTATGAATGGCTATATTTCAGCTCCACTCATAGAAGATAAACTTTCTTTTTCAGCTCGTATAAAATACTACAGCAAAAACGAATCTTCTCATCTTTGGCCTAGCGTGCCTTATAACAATGGCACTCAAAGACCAGCTAATTTTCAAATTCCAAGCCATAGTCCGGGCAAGCTCACAACCTTAAACATAGGCGGACGCTTTAATTTTGTGCTTGATGAGGCAAATAGTTTTTATTTTGACTATGAGCATTATGATAATAATATCGTTACTCGATCAACAAGCGGACAAGCCATCCGTTCAGATAGGGTAATCAAAAAAGATAATTTCGTTGGAAACTATGATGGAGTTTTTGATTTTGGAAATATCAATTCTTATGCTCAATATGGACGCACTTGGGATAAAGAGCTTGTTTCTCAAATCATAGTTGGAGAAACAAAGGCTGTGCTTCCTTTTAATTTAGGTGCGGCTGGAAATTTAGTGGGCTCTTTTGGAATAAGGGCTGATTATGAGGTTTTAACCGATGATACGGCAGGAAGTAGAGGCAGCACAAATATTTTACAAGGCAAAAATATCGATCAAATCACAGCTGCTTTATACGGCGAAGGCGAATACTTCATCACTGAAAATTTCATCTTTACCACCGGTTTAAGATGGGTGTATAGTGATTTATTTAAAAGTGAGTTTACCCCAAGAGTATATACAATCTATCATATCACTGATGATATAGCCTTAAAAGGTGGCATAGCGAAGGGCTATAAAACACCGCAAGCTAAGCAAATCAGAAAAGGCAGATACAGCTCAGGTGCAACAAGTGATGCTTATGGCAATCCGGACTTAAAGCCAGAAGAAAGCATAAATTATGAGCTTGGAGTTGATTTTAATCTTTTTGATTATGCAAACTACACCATCACAGGCTTTTTAACAGACTTTAAAAATCAAATCAGCACGCAAAATGCAACAATGTCAGATGTCTTACCAAACGGTGTAACTTGTAACGCAAGCGGAGGTTGCACCTATCCTATCAATCTTGGCAAAACTCAAGCTAAAGGGATAGAATTTGCTTTTAAAAGTGCAAAATTTTATGATTTTAGACTAAGCTCAAGCTATACTTTCATAGAAAATGTGTATAAAGATGGTGTTTTAAATGTGCTTGGTGGCACAAGGGTTGAAAATAAACCAAAACATATCATCAATACCAAACTCGAACATGAATATGGTAAATTCAACTCTTTTTTAAAATTTAGAGGCAAATTTAACACCATAGCTAAAGCAAAGGGTGGCAACAATAGACCTTTAACTAACGCAGGCGGCACAAAAGTTGAAAAATACAAGCCTTTTTACACCTTTGATCTAGGCACAAGCTATAAGATAGATAAAAACTCAACCTTAAGCTTTATGATTTACAATCTGTTTGATAAAGACTTTTTTGATCCTATAGCTACAGGAAGAGACACTGCCACAGGTAATCCAAGCGGATATGCTAACCTTTATCAAGACTATACTGAAGGCAGAAGCTTTTGGATGCATTATAAATACGACTTTTAAGCTTTTTTAACTTTGCTTATTCCTTTCACTAAACTTACTCAAAGCCTTTTTATGAGCTTTGAGTGAAGGTGTTTTGCTGTTTTAAAACACCCTGTTAGCTTTTACCAAACTTTCATCAAGCTTTGTTTTTTGTTCTAAATGCTTTTGGTTTGCTTTTAAATGTGTATCACTTAGTGGCACAAGTCCTATTTTTTCAAGCTCTCCTCCACTTTTTGCTAGTTCATCACTTATATAAAGCTTAGCAAATTCTAAAGTTTCAGGATTTTTAGCGTTTAAATATATATACAAGCTTCTTGCAAGCTCGTATTTTCCCTCAGCGATATTTTTTTCGTTTGCTTCTACAGCGTCTATTTTAGCAGCATTAATCTTGTCTTTATTTGAAGCTAAAAAGCCATATCCAAAAAGCCCGAAGGCATTTTTATCCACACTTAGCTTTGAAACGATTAAATTATCATTTTCTCCGCTTGGGATATATGCGCTATCTTGACGCATACTTTTGTATTTGCCAGCTTGATCGCCATATTCTTTAAATTTCTTTGAAATTTTACTTAAAACAAGTTCTTCTATAGTATCTCTCGTGCCAGAACTTGATGGGGGTCCATAAATGGCTATCTTGCGATTTGGCAAGCTTTTGTTAATTTGCTGCCAATTTGTGTAAGGGTTTGGTATAAGTTTGCCATTTTGTGGAACTTCCTTAGCAAGAGCTAAAAAAAGTTGCTCTAAAGTGATATTTAAGGGTGCATTGGCTTTATTTTGTGCTAAAACTATGCCATCATAGCCTATCATTACACCGATGATATCTTTTACACCGGCGTCTTGGCATGCTTTAAACTCACTTGGCTTCATCACTCTTGAAGCATTTGAAATATCAGTTTTACCCTCACAAAATACCTTAAATCCTCCTCCTGTGCCTACACTTTCAACTATAGGCGTGCTTGTATTTTTTACAGCTGCGTATTCTTCAGCCACAAAACTTGTAAAAGGATACACGGTTGAAGAACCAGCTATCTTAAGCTCATCTGCTTGAAGCAAAGAAAAAGCTACTACACTTAATGCTAGAATTTTTTTCATTTTTTCTCCTAAAAAATAATTTAAGCATACAAAGTATAAGATAAAAGAGAAACTTTTTAGAAACATATCATTTTATTTAAAATAATCTCATATTTTTGATAAATATTTTCTTTAGATAATGATATTATCAAAAACTTATATTTTTGATAATATAACTTTAAAAGTCTATTTTTAAGTATATTTATGCTAAAATATCAAGATTTAAAAAGCATTTTTTATTATCAAAATAAAATAATTTTGATAAATTTTTTTTCATTTTTTGTAAAAAAATTAAAAAATCGTGCTATAATTTTCTCACAAAATCAAAAAAAGGAGGAAGTTATGCTTTCAAAAGAAGTTATTGCTCTGCTTAACGAGCAAATCAACAAAGAAATGTTCGCGGCGAATTTATATCTTAGTATGAGTTCTTGGTGCTATGAAAATAGTTATGATGGTGCTGGCTTGTTTTTATTTGAACACGCTGGCGAAGAAAGTGATCATGCCAAAAAACTCATCACTTATCTTAATGAGACAGACTCGCATGTCAAACTTGCTGAAGTTACAAAACCAGATGATGAGTTTAAATCTTTACTTGATGTGTTTGAAAAAACTTATAAGCACGAGCAATTCATCACAAAGTCAATTAATGATTTGGTTGATTTTATGCTCGTCAAAAAAGACTATCCGACCTTTAATTTCCTTCAATGGTATGTTGCTGAACAACATGAAGAAGAAGCACTTTTTAGAGGTATAGTTGATAAAATCAAACTTATCGGCGAACATGCAAATGGGCTTTATCTTGCTGATGCGTATATTAAAACTTTAGCTAAAGGCTAAATTTTAGTGTGGCTTTTAAGTAATGTTAAGCCACACTTTTTTATCTAACTTATTTTTGCTTCATATTTTATTTTGTTTTTTTATTGGTTTTCAAATTTTCTTTAAGTTTTATGATCCTATCAAATGCTAAGCTCGTTTTATTTATCTTTTAAAATAGCAAATTCTTTTATCTCTTTTTTGTTTTTCTAGCTTTTATTTACTGAATAATCCAGCGATACTTTGTTTTTGAAATGTAATTTTCTATTTTTGCTTTATTTTTTATAAAAACTTACGATGGTGTTAAAAAAATGTAATTTTAAGGATTAAACAAGCGAGCAAAAGCCCAAAAAGGCTTTTTAGTAGAATTTATTTAAAAGTTGTGCCACCATCTACGATGAAGGTGTGTCCTGTTACCCAGCTTGCTTTTTCAGAACACAAGAATAAACATGCACCAGCCAAATCTTCAGGCTGTCCCATGCGGTTAAGTGGGCTAAGATCAATAGTAGCTTGCTTAACTTCTTCATAATTTGTAAAGGCTCTTAAAGCATCCGTTTCTATAGGACCGCCACTTACTACATTTACGCGTATGTTTTTGTCGCCAAGTTCAGTTGCAGCGTATCTTGCCATAGCCTCAACAGCAGCTTTTGCTGTGCCATGCCCTGCGTAATTTTCAATATAGACTAAATTCCCAGTCGATGATATAGAAATAATAGAACCCCCACCTACTTTTTCCATTCTTTTGGCTGCTTCTTGAGCACCTACTACAAAGGCATTTACTGTGGCTGTAAAGATATTGTTAATCCCTCTTGGACGAAGCTTCATAAATTTAGTATATCCACCTACTACAGGACGCCCTGATATGATAGCATTTGAGATAAAAAAATCTACTCTATCAAAGTCTGCATCAATCTTTTCAAAAAGCTCTTTATAGGTTTCTGGTTCAAGTATATTAAACTCATACGCTCTTGCTTTTATAGCATAATCTCGTTCAAGCTCTTCTACCAAACTTGAAGCTATATCAGCGTTTGAATTATAAGTAAAAGCGACATTTGCTCCAACCTTAGCAAATTCATATACTATAGCTTTGCCAATACCCCTTGTACCACCACTTATGACAAGGGTTTTTCCCTTAAAGAAATCTTTCATATTCTCTTCCTTGTAACTATATAGTCTTTTAAAGTCTAAATTTTATCAAATCTTGCTTAAAAAATAGCTAATATACTTTAAGCAAATTCGGCAAAAACTCACCTTGATGTAAAATTTCCACAAGCAAAAGTGCAAAAGCTCCTAAAAACCAATTTATACTTCTTTTAAGCTCCTTATGAAAAAATTCTGGGCGCATTTTAATCTCATAAGGCACGTAAAAACCTTTAAATTTTGGAAAAAATCTTGAAGTTTTAGCTAGAAACTCTTCATACTTACTTCCAAATTTAGAACCCAAGAAGTTTTCCTCCCCTTTAATCGTATAATGATACACCCACAGATAAAAAATTACTGCGATAATGATAAGACTAAGTTGAGCCTTTAAAGCCACAAGCCCTATAAAGGCTATAAAAGAGAAAAAATACAAAGGATTGCGACACAAGCTATACGCTCCATAATCAATAAAATGAGTCCCATCTGTGCCTTCATTTTTCATACCGCCGATAAAAATCGTCGCATAAAGCCTACCAATAACGCCTACAATCACACAGCAAAAGCCCACAAAGCGGATAATACTTGCCACAATCTCATCATAAGCACTATAACTTACTAACACATAAACAATAAAAATAAAGGCAAAAAGATACTGCCACACAAAGCGGTTAAACATAGCTTGTCTCTTTGCCTAAACAGGAATTTTTCAAAAATAAATTCTTGCTTTTAAATTTTGAGTTTATAGTTATGATGATATACTTAAACGATCTCATATTGTTTTAAAACCTCTTCAAGTTTTTTTAGAGTTTCTTTGCTTGGAGCAACTAAAGGTAGGCGGTATTCTAAGCTTTCAAACAAACCGCACAGATGCATTGCAGCCTTTAATGGGATAGGATTACTTTCACAAAATAAAACTTGATTGATATTATAAAGCTTATCATTGATAGCCTTTGCACCCTTATAATCCTCAACTAAAGCTAAATGTGTAAGCTTTGCTATCATATCCGGCAAGAGATTTGAAGTTACTGAAATGACGCCTTTTCCACCATTTGAAAGTATGGGATAATTAATGGCATCATCGCCACTTATAACTATCATTCTTGGCTCATGAGCGAGCAAATCCACGCATTTATTCATATTGCCACTGGCTTCTTTTACCCCGTAAATATTTTCACAATCCCTAAAAAGCCTTATAATAGTATGTGTTTCTATCTCACAACTTGTTCTACCTGGCACATTATATAAAAGTACAGGAATTGTAACACTCCTAGCGATGGCTTTGTAATGTTGATAAAGCCCTTCTTGACTTGGCTTGTTATAATAAGGCGTTACGCTTAAAATCCCATCAGCCTTGTGCTTGGCTGCAAATTGAGCCAAATCAACGGCTTCATGAGTAGCGTTTGAGCCAGCTCCTGCTAAAACCTTTGTATTTGTGCCTTTGCACGCATCAACAGCGATTTCTATACAAATTCTATGCTCTTCATGCGTTAAAGTCGCACTTTCTCCAGTGGTGCCAACAGGCACTACAGCGTCTATGCCGTTTTGAATTTGCCTTTTGATGAGCTTGTGAAAAGTTTGCTCATCAAGCTTGCCATTTTTAAAAGGTGTTGCAAGAGCTGTCATAGCTCCTGTGATGGATTTTGTGTTCATTTTTTGTCCTTTCTCAAGATGAGTGTGGTTGAGTTTTTAGCTGTAAAATACTTTTTAGCTACTCTTACTAAGTCTTTTAGCTCAAGTTGTGAGATATTTTTTTCATATTCTAGCAAGGGTGTTAAGTCTCCTTTAGCGATGAAATTTCCACATACATTACTTACTGAGCTTGCATTTGTCAAAGAAAAGATAAAATCACTTTTAACGCTGTTTTTAATCTTTACAAGCACTTCTTTTTCAAGTTTTTCTTGTTTGATATGGCGTAAAATTTTAAGCAGTTCTTGCTCGACTTGTTCAGCTTTTACGCCTACATTACAAATGCAAATAAAAATAAACAAATTTTCATCTATACTCTCATTGCAAAAGGCATAATGCTCGTTTATAAGCCCTAATTTATCAACTAAAATTTTATTGATTAAAGAGCTTTTTCCATTGCCTAAAAGCTCACTTAAGGCTTGCAAAGCTGGTATGTCTTTGTGCTTAAAATTTGGGATTTTATACGCAAGAGCTAGCATTTGCGTGCCACTTTCTTTTTGAATTTCTATACGTTTAGCCCCATCTTGTTTTGGCTCTTTGGTGTGTAGTTTTGGTATCTTGCCCTTATTTTTAATATGAGAAAAATACTTGTTTGCACACTCAAAAACTTCAGCTGCTTTAATATCCCCACTAACAAGCAAAAAGGCATTTTGTGGCTGATAGAAGGTTTGATGAAAGTCTTTAATGTCTTCTATACTCCAATTTTCAATGTCTTTCATAAAACCAATCGGTGTCCAGTGATAAGGGTGGTATAAAAAGGCATTATTAAAAAGGCGAAAATACAAATAACCAAGAGGGCTATTATCAGTTCTCCAACGTCTTTCTTCAAGCACGACTTGACGTTCTGGTTGAAATTCCTCGTCTTTTAAATTTAAATTTTGCATAAGTTCAGCAAAAAGCCATAAAGCCTTGTCTAAATTGTCTTTAGAGCATTTAATATAATAATGCGTATAATCAAAGCTCGTGCTTGCATTATCAACGCCTCCAAAGCCTTTTACTATCTCATCAAATTCCCCTGCTTTTAAATTTTTTGTGCTTTTAAAATTCAAGTGTTCAAGCATATGAGCTATACCACTTTTGCCTAAAACTTCATTTCTTGAACCAACCTTATAAAATATATCTACGCTAATAACTTTTGAACCTTTATTTACAGGCATAACATAAACTTCAAATTTGTTTTTTAACATTTGTTTTTCATAAGCGATCATTTTAAATTTACTCCAACTGCTTCACTAATATGTATGAATTGATCTTTTCTTAAAAGCTCAACTAAACCTTGATTGATTTGTGCGGCTATATTTGGTCCTTTATAGATAAAAGCTGTGTAAATTTGCACTAAATTCGCTCCATTTTTAATCCTCTCATACGCTACCTCGGCACTATCAATACCTCCGCTTGCAATAAGCAAGGTTTTACCAAAAAGTTCTTTAGCCAGCTCTTTAAAAAATACCCCACTTTTTTCTTGTATAAGCTTACCACTAATGCCACCAAAGGTGCGGTTATTATCAAGTAAAGAATAATCTGTGCTAGTATTTGCAATGATAAGCCCACTTACTCCTTCTTTGATCGCACATTCACAAAGTTTTAAGGCTTCATCTATGCTCATATCAGGAGCAATTTTAAGAAAAATAGGCTTTGAAGTGATAGTTTTAGCCTCTTTAAAAAGCTCTTTGATAAAGTTTTGGCTTTGCAAATCCCTTAAATTTTGCGTATTTGGCGAGGAAATATTGATGATAAAATAATCGCATAAATTTTCAAAGCTCTTAAGCAAAATAAGATAATCATTCAAAGCCTCTTCATTGCTTGTAGTTTTGTTTTTGCCTATATTTGCACCAAGTGGGAGTATAAAAGGATAAAGATCCGCCAACCTTGAAGCGATTTTGTCCTTACCTTCGTTATTAAAGCCCATAGCATTTTGCAAGCTTTCTTGTTCTATGAGGCGAAATAAACGAGGTTTGTCATTGCCCTTTTGAGCTTTTGGCGTAAGTGTGCCAAATTCTAAAAAGCCAAAACCAAGAGCACTTAAAGGACGTATCATAGTCGCATTTTTATCAAAACCACCAGCTAAGCCCACAGGATTGTTAAAATACAAGCCGCAAAGCTCTTGTTTAAGGCTATCATCATCAACGATATAATTTTTAGCTAAAAAGCTCAAAGTCCCCGGACATATAAAATTTAAACTTCTTATAGCCCACTCAACTAAATGATGTGCATTTTCTGGATCAAGCTTGAAAAGCAAGGGTTTGAAAAATTCATAACTCATATTTTTCCTTGATTATTTTTAAAAATTGTAGCCAAGCTTAGCTAAAAAATGGCTTTTAAATTTCTTCTCCTTGAATACTTTTTTCTTTAAATTTCTTATATAAGCTACAATGTTCAAGCAAATAAGCATTATTTCCTGTGGCTATAACCTTGCCCTTTTCAATCACAGCTATAATATCAGCATTTTCTATAGTGCTAAGGCGATGAGCGATGATGAGTATAGCATGATCATTTTTAAGCTTTTCTATACTTGCAACTATAGCCTTTTCACTTTCATTATCAAGGGCTGAAGTGGCTTCATCAAAAATGAGTAAGTCTGGATTTTTATACAAAGCCCTTGCTATGGCTATGCGTTGTTTTTGTCCTCCGCTTAAATTTTTACCATGCTCTTGCAGCACTGTATTTATGCCACCTAAGTCTTGCACAAAATCATACGCACTTGCTTCTTTTAAGGTTTGTAATACCCTTGCTTCATCAAATTCCTCACTATAAGCGACATTTTCGGCTATAGTATCATTAAAAAGATAGATATTTTGAGTAACTAGGGCGATTCTAAGGCGGAGGGATTTTAAAGTATAGTTTGTAATATCCTTTTCATTGAGTAAAATTTCACCCTTTTGTTTGTCATAAAATCTTAGCAAAAGATTAATGATAGAACTTTTTCCACCCCCGCTTGGTCCAACTAAGGCACAAATTTGCCCTTTTTCAAAAGCAAAGCTTGTGCCATTAAGAGCGTGTTTATCCTCTTCATAGTGTAAATGCACATTTTTAAATTCTATCCTTTGTATATGCTTAAGTTCATCTTTGCCATCTTGAATTTCAGCTCTTAAGTCAAGCAGATAAAATACTCTTTCACTTGCTGCCATTGCTCCTTGTATGCGTCCATACATTGATGAGAGTTTTTTAAGTGGAGTGTAAGCCATAAAAAGCGCAGTGATAAAACTTGAAAACTTACCCACATCAAGCGAGCCATCAACAACTTCTTTTCCACCTATAAAGATCACTACAGCAACACCTATAGAGCCAAAAATCTCCATTATAGGGCTAATAGCCGCATCAACCCTTGCACTTTTTAAGCTTAGCCGAGTGAGCTCTTGATTTTCCTTGCCAAATTTAAGCTGTTCTTTAGTATTAGCATTATTGGCTTTAATAAGCTCTATATTTGAAAAAATTTCGCTTAATCTTGAAAGCATATCAGCATTTTTTTCTTGGGAAGCATGCCCTATTTTTCTTAATTTTCTTGCAAAAAGTGCGAGTGGATATAGAGCAAGTGGGATAACAACAAGGGCAAAAAAAGCTAGAGTTGGACTTTGATAAATCACTACAGCCAAAAGCCCCACAACCATAATCAAATCCCTTATAAACTCAGGGATTATGTTTGAAACTATGCTTTGTAAAGCCCCTATATCGCCAGTGCAGCGGCTCATCAATTCTCCACTTCTATACTTATGAAAAAAGCTCATATCAAGGCTGAATATATTTTTAAGCATATGATCGCGAAGTTTTTGCAAAATGCGTGTGCCTATAAAGGCTGTATAATAGCTTTGTATATACATACCTATATCTTTAAGTAAATACACTCCAATAATGCCAAGAGGCAGATAATACAGCATTTCCTTGCCCTTGTTAATAAAAATTCCATTAATCACCGGCTCCATGATCCAAGCACTTAAAGAAGTCCCAATTGCACTCAAAATAATGCCAAGCCCAACAAGCAAAAAATAAAACTTATGCTCTATATAATAAGGCTTAAAGCGAATTAAAATTTCTTTTAAATTCATATCTTTGTGCATTTTATTCATTATTTTTTTCCCATACTACGCCATTTGGTGTATCTTGTAAGCTAATACCTTTTGAAAGTAAATTTGCTCTGATTGCATCAGCTTTTTGAAAATCTTTTTCTTTTTTTGCTTCAGCTCTTAAGGTGATTTGTTCCTCGATAAAGTCAATTTCATCTTTACTTACGCCAAATTGAAAATACGCATTTGTATCTAAAAAACCAAGCCCTAAGATCAAACAAGTTTCTTCTAAGGCTTTGCTAAGTTTAGTTTTTAAGGCTTTGTTTTTACTATCTTCATCAAGCTTTTGATTGCTCTCATTTATAAACTCATCAAAGTTTGCAAGGGCTGCTGAGATATTTAAATCATCTTTTAAATTTAAAAGCAAATTTAAAGCCGGTTCACTTTTAAAGCCTTCTTTTAATTCTTGAGCCCCAAAGTCCTTAAAAGCTTCTAAGCTTAAACGTTTTTTAAGGCGGTAAAGCTTATCAAGCCTTTTTTTAGCCACAGCTAAATCCTGTAAAGAATAAGAAAAATGTGCCCTATAATGTGAGCTTAAAAGATAAAGTCTTAGCACCTCGCCTTGAAAAGCTTGCAAGGCATCCTTAATAAAAAAGCTATTATTTAAACTCTTACTCATCTTTTCGCCATCAATTTTTACAAAGCCGTTGTGTAGCCAAAATGAAGCTAGGTTTTTATCAAGGGCTAAACGACACTGACAAGCTTCATTTTCATGGTGAGGAAAAAGCAAATCTATCCCTCCACAATGTATATCAAGCCCTTCTTTAAACAAGCTTTCTATCATGGCAACGCATTCAGTATGCCAGCCAGGACGCCCTGTGCCAAAGGGTGCAGGGTAAAAGTTCTCGTCAAATTTCCATAGCACAAAATCACTTTCATTGTGTTTTTTGCTTTCATTTTCAAGGCGGCTGATATTGTTTTCAAAACCCCTATGAGAAAGACTTAGATAGGCTTTATCTTTACTTGTATCAAGATAAATTCCATCTTCAAGCGTGTAAGTAAAGCCTTTACTTATAAGCTTTTGTATTAAAACAATCATTTCTTTGATAAAATACGTGGCTCTTGGCTTAAAATTTGGCTCTAAAACATTTAAAGCCCTCATATCCTCTTCATAAGAACTTATATAAAAGGCAGTAAGTTCTTCTAGGCTTTGTTTATTTTCTTGCATTTTTTTAAGAATTTTATCATCTATATCAGTGTAATTTCTTGCAAAACTTAGCTTAAAACCAAGTGCAAGCAAAACCCTACGCAACAAATCAAAGCAAATACTACTTCTAGCATGTCCTAAATGTGCATGATCATAAACTGTAGGACCGCACAGATAAATATTTAATTGCTTTTTACTTAGCTCTTTTTTCTGTTTTGAAACACTATCAAATAAAATCATACAAACCCTTTAAAAAATTCATAAATATAAACTATATGTTCTATCATTATAGCTTTAAATTCAAGTAAAAGTAAAGCAAAGCTTAACAAAAATACGCAAGCGATGAAAAATTGTTTTAAGCGAATGAGATTTAAAAAACGCGTAAAGCCAAATTCTTTGATATTTGCACCAAGTAAATAAAAAGCACTCACCGAGCTAGCCAAAGATACGCCTATGACTTTATATTCTGCATTTTCTATCAAAAACACACAAGCTAAAGAAAAAACTAAAGAGATAAGCAAGGCTTTAAAAGCTATTATGGCAGCGACTTTTTGTTTAAATTTAGCATAGAGCCAAAGCGAGAACAGCTTTTGCAAGCCAAAGGGCAAAAGCCCAAGCATATAAGAAATAAGCACTAAGGCTGTGAGTTTAGTGTCTTTATCAGTAAAATTTCCCCTCTCAAAAAGCAAGGCTGTGATCTCATAAGCAAAAATTATACCGATGATAGTCGCTAAGATAAGCAAAAAGGATAAAGCCTCTAAAGCCTTTTGCATAAAGTTTAGGGCCAATTTTTCTTCCCCACTTTTAAGGTGTTTGAGTATCTTTGGAAAAGAAACTTGAGTTAAGGCTATGGCAAAAAGGGCTAAGGGAAGCTGAAAAACGCGGTTTGCATAATAAAGATAAGAAATGCTTCCAGTAAGCAAAAAGCTTGCTATAGTCGTATCTAAAAGTGTGCTTAGCTGGGTAGCTGAGCTTCCTAATATGCCGTGAAAAAAAGTGCTGTAAAATTTCTTTAAACGCACCTTAGTTTTTTTAAGTTTTATGCTTAAATACATGGCTTTTATTACAGGATTATTGCGTAAGGCTATGATATGCCAGATAAGTTGAGCAAGTCCGCTTAAAACTATGGCGTAAGAAAAATAATACAAATTTTTCTCAGGTTCATTTGCATCAACAAAAAAAGCAGCTAAGACTATGCAGAGGTTAAAAAAAGAGCTTGAAAAAGAAGTGATGAAAAATTTCTGCTCATAATTTAAAATCGCTCCTAAAAGCGTAACCAAAAAGATAAAAAACAAATACCAAAAATTAATAGCCACAAGTGGAGCTGCCTTAGCTATAGTCTCAACTGAAAAGCCAAAGGCAAAGATTTTAGTAAAAAACTCAGCAAAAAAGCTCACCAAAAGACAAAATAAAAACACTATAGCACAAAACTGCACCAAAACAGCAAGGGTAAAAGCCCCTTTTTTTTTCGCACTAGTAAAATTTGGCAAAAAACTCTGCCCAAAAGCACCTTCAGCAAAAATGCGTCTAAAAAAAGCAGGCATTTTAATAGCCACAAAAAAGATGTCACTATAAAGCCCAGCTCCTAAAAACAAAGCCAAAAGCACATCTCTAACCAGCCCGAGCACGCGAGAAAACAAAATACCTAAGGCATTGATGATGAAATTTTTAAAGACTTTATTTTTTTGCACTTGCTTTCTTTATTTCTATAAAATATATGGTTAAAAATGTTTATTTTAGCTAAATTTTGATTAAATTTCAGTATAATTTCTTCCAACAAAGACTATTTTGAGAAAGCAAAGTTATGAATTTAGAAGAAGAAATTCTCATCACAAGCGATCCGTATAATGAGCTTTTAAAAGTAAGCACAAAACATAAAATCGATCTTAAAAAGCTTGATTTTCAAATTTTGGGCTTTAATACGAGCTACAGTATCGATGAAAAAGAGCAAAACAAGCTTAATGATAAGGAGCTTAGCTATTTTGATAATGATGAAAATTACTTACAAGCAAATTTAAAAATCACTCAAGAATACAAAATCAAAATCAGCGAAAAAAATGCGATCCAAGCAGAACTCAGCCAAAGGATCAAACTTATCAGCGATAAAACCACAAACAAACTTATCGCTGTGATCGAACTAGGTGGGCTTGAATTTTACAAAAGTATAGCTATAAATATCCTGCAAGATATTTATAAAAAGATGATTAAAGAAGAATTTTTTATAGGTATTCGTATTTTTGATTTTAAACAAAAACTCATTGATCTACTCAACGAACTTAAAGAGCAAAAATTACATAGAAAAAAAGCGTATATACTTGTTTGTAAAGGTGTAAATTCTATTTCAGCAGAAAGTGAGAAGTTAGTTTTAGCTTATAGAGAAAATTTTAAACAAGAAAAGGTGCAAAAGGTAAGTATTATCGGGGTTAATGAGGGGGATTTGGTGCTTAAACACATCACACCAGGACTTACAAGGGAGGGTAAGAACTTAAAGCTTGAACCTATCAAAGCTTTTGTGCCACCTGAAAAAAAGATAGAGTTTTCCTGCTCGGCAAATTTTGAACTTACAAAGACAAATGAAAACACTTATAAAAGCTGTATTGGCGAATATAAAGCCAAAAAAAAAGGTTTTGTAAGCGAAATAAATCATAACTTTGAGATCGAAAATGAGCTGAATTTATCTTCAGTAAATTTTAAAGATACCGGAGCTATTTGTGCTGGACTTGATAAAAATGTAAGCATAAATATAAGAAATGCAAGCGAGCTTGAAGAAGCTGTAGGCTCTGGAGTATATATTGAGTGTGAAAACCTAACTATAAATGGCAATGTTGCTGGAAACACAACCTTAAAGGCTAAGGTGCTTAAAATTTACGGACACACACACAGCACAAGTAAAATGAGCGCTGAACAAGCCTATATATCAACACATAGAGGATATTTAGAAGCTAAAGAAGCTGATATCGATAGCATTGAAAACGGATCTGTAAAAGCAGACATTGCAAAGATCAAAAAGAGCTTAGGAGCAAATATCACGGCTAAAAAAGTCAGCATACTTACCCCAGTAAATAACAATACTATTATTTTTAGCCAAATTGCTTATGTTGATCAATGCCAATCTAGCACAAATAACAAATTTCATGCTCAAGTCATTGATTTTAAAGATGATTTGCAAGCAAAATTAAAGCAAATTCAAGAAAGGCAAAAAGCTTTGCCAGCACTCATTGAAAACCTTAAACACAATATAAACTCAAGCAAAAATGGAGTAGAAACTCTTTTAAAAACTATCGCTAAGCTTAAAAGCCAAAATCAAGCTATGCCACCAAATTTTGCTCCTATCATCAAAGAATTTCAGAATTTTACTCAAGAATTAAATAAGCTTCAACTTGAAGAAAATGAACTTAATCTTGAAGAACAAAAGATTATCAAGACTTTAGGAGAGGCTCAAGATGAGCTTTTAGAGGCTCAAGTGATCAACAAAGGTGGTGTATGGGGCGATATGAATGAGATTAAATTTAAGTTTTTATTCCCAAGAAGTGAGCTTTTGCATGCTACAAGTGCAAATGAAGCTGCTAAACGTTTTTTTGTAAAAAGAGACTTTGACAATGAAGGTAAAATCAAACTTGAAAGTGCAAATGAATACAACGAAAAGGATATAGAATGGTCGCAGCCATCGAAGGCATAATCACACACAAAGAACCAACCTTTATTATCATTAAAACTAGCTCAGGCGTAAGTTATGGGGTGCATGTGTCTTTATTTTGCACAATAAAGCTTGAAAAAGGGCAAAAAATAGAACTTTTCACCAGCCCTATCATCAAAGAAGACACACACAAGCTTTATGGTTTTTTGGATAAAAACGAGCAAAAAATGTTTGAATTGCTTTTAAAAGTTAATGGCGTAGGTGCTAGCACAGCTTTAGCTATTTGCTCGACTTTGGATACAAATTCTTTTTATCAGGCTTTAAGCTTGGGCGATGAAAGTGCTTTTATCAAAGTTCCCGGAATTGGTGCAAAAAGTGCAAAACGCATTATCGTTGAGCTTGCAGATAAGCAGTTTAAATTCCAAAACCTAGATGATCACAAAAGTCAAGCTCTAGCTGCTCTTGTATCCTTAGGCTTTAATCAAGCAAAAGCCATATCAGTGCTTGCAAAATGTGATGCTAAAGAAACTTCAGAGCTTATCAAACAAGCTTTAAAACAACTTTCTTAAGGATTTTTTATGAAATACGCAGTGATTTTTGGAGCCAATTCATACGAACATGAGATCAGCATAGTTTCAGCTGTGGTGCTTAAAAAGGTATTTAGAGCTGATATGAGCTTCGTGTATTGTGATAGCTTGAAACATTTTTATCTTATCCCTGAAGATAAAATGAATGCAAAAACTTTTAGCAGCAAAGCTTATCTTAAAGAAAAAGAGCTTTTTTTAAAGCAAGGTGGCTTTTTTGAAAAGGGTTTATTTGGAGAAAAAAAGCTAGAATGTGAAATTTATATCAACCTCGTGCATGGCAAAGACGGAGAAGATGGCAAGTTTGCTTCTTTGTTTGAGTTTTTTAACCTTGCTTACATAGGGCCTCGCATAGAAGCAAGCGTGCTTTCATACAACAAAGAACTAACCAAACTTTATGCTCAAAAAGTAGGCGTAAAAGTCCTGCCTTATAAGCTTTTAAAAAGCTATGATAAAACTTCTTTAGCTCAAGATTTTGACTTCCCTTGTATCATAAAGCCAGCAAGACTAGGTTCAAGCATAGGCATAAGCGTAGTTAAGGACAAAAGCGAACTCGAATACGCTAAAGATGTGGGCTTTGAATTTGATGGGGAATTGCTTATAGAGCCTTTTATCAAGGACATTAAGGAGTATAATTTAGCAGGATGTATGATCAACGATGATTTTATTTTTTCTATGATAGAAGAACCGCAAAAAAAGGAACTTTTGGACTTTGAGCAAAAATACCTCAGTTTTTCAGGCAACAATGAAGTCAAAGAAGCTAAACTTGATGAAGCTTTAAAAGCTAAATTTTATGAAGCCTTTAAAAAAATATACAATCCTTTATTTAAAGGGGCGTTAATAAGGTGTGATTTTTTTGTGATTGATGATGAAGTGTATATCAATGAGATCAATCCAAATCCTGGTTCTTTGGCAAACTATCTTTTTGATGATTTTTCTGTAGCACTTGAACGACTTGCAAAAAATGTTAAAAATGAGAAAAAAGTCAAAACTGACTTTGCTTTTTTGCATTCCATTAATGCCTCAAAAGGAAAATTATAGCTTTTCATACACCAAAATACGCTAAATTTTACATAAAATTTAAAGTAAAATAAGGATATAAATGATATCTTTTCATCAAGAAGAAATTTTTACCGCCACCGAAGTGGTGCGAAATTTCAGCACCATACTTGAAAAAGTCAGTAAAAATAAAAATGGAAAATTAGTCATACTCAAAAACAATAAATTTCAAGCCGTAATGCTTAGCATGGACGAATACGAACGTCTTGTCAATGCGGTAAATTTACTTGAAAATATCTACAAAAACCAAAAGAATTAACAATGGCACTTTGCAATCTTAACGTTGAAAATACACCCTATGAGATCAGCTATGAACTTACCAACCTCAAAGCCAAAAAATGCCTACTTATACTGCATGGCTGGGGAGCAAATAAAGAGCTGATGAAACAAGCTTTCAACCCTGTTTTAAGCGAGTATAAATGCTTATATTTAGACCTAGCTGGTTTTGGTAAATCAAATAGTCCAACCAGTCTTGATACAAAGGGCTATGCGAGGTTAGTTGAGGCTTTTTTAAAGCATTTGCATTTCACACCAAATGCTTTGATAGGGCATTCTTTTGGGGGCAAAATTTGTGCTTTACTTAGCCTAAGTCAAACAACAGAGCTTCTTATCTTGCTTTCTTCAGCTGGCATTATCTGGCAAAAAAGCTTAAAAACAAGGCTTAAAATCAAGCTTTTTAAAGCCTTAAAAGCTCTTGGTTTGGGCAAGTTTTACAGCCTTTTTGCAAGCAAAGACGCACAAAATTTAAGTCCCTTGATGTATGAAACTTTTAAAAAAGTCGTTGATGAGGACTTTAGTGAAATTTTTGCTCAAATTCCTTGCAAGACTTTTATTTTTTGGGGACAAGATGATAAGGCTACACCTTTAAAAAGCGGAGAAAAAATCGCCTCTCTTGTCAAAGAAAATGAATTTTATCCTCTTAAAGGTGATCATTTTTTCTTCCTAAAAAATGCTGAACTTATCGCCAAAATCATTCATAAAAACTTGGAGCAATAATGATTGATCTTTTTTTACTCAGTGAAACTATATCAGCTTTTATTTTAAATTTATTCACTGGTTTTTATCTTATCCTTGCTTTGCAGTGGTATTCTTATAAGCTTTCACGCGTATTTTTTCACTTTGCACGTCCTTTTTGGCATATATATTTTATCATTGTGCCTTGGTTTGTATATATACTCGTGCCGCAGTTTTTTATCATTTTTGCTGCAGTATTTTTGCTTTTTTTTATCTTTTGGTATAAAAAACTTGATAAAAAGCTAGTTTTTACTAGCAAAGTTAAGGTTTTCTTAAGCTTGCTAGTAAGCCTTAGCCTGATATTTAGCTTGAGTTCTTATGTGTTTGAATTTAGAGCAAATTTACTTGCCTTAGTATGTGCTTTAGTGGCTTTAAAATATTTTGATCTGTATCAAAAACGCAAATTCATCAAACTTGCTCAAAACAAACTCGCAAAACTTGATCAGCTTACTATCATCTTAATCACCGCAAGTTATGGCAAAACAAGTATGAAAAAATTCTTATATGAGCTTTTAAAAGATGATTTTTTAACGCACGCTACCCCAAGAAGTGTCAATACCTTGTTAGGCGTAGTTAAAGACATCAACGAGAATTTAAACCCAAACACGCAAATTTACATAGCCGAAGCAGGAGCAAGGCAAAAAGGCGATATACTAGAACTTACCCAGCTTTTAAATCCTCAAATTTGCATAGTGGGAGAGATAGGGCAGGCTCATTTAGAGTATTTTAAAAGCAAGGAAAATATCCGTGCAACCAAACTTGAAGCCTTGCAATCAAAACGTCTTAAAAAAGCTTTTTTACACTCCTCAACCCTCATGCAAGAAAATGAAACACAAGTTATTTATGATACTAAACTAAGCAGTGCAAAAGCCAGCCTTGAAGGGCTTGAGTTTAGCTTAAAGTTTGATGATACAAAACAAGACTTTCAAACGAATTTACTTGGCGAATTTAACGCACAAAATCTTTGTGCTTGCATTTTTGTTGCAAAATTCTTAGGACTAAGCCTAGAAAGGCTAAAAACCAAAGTGCAAGCCCTGCAAAGTGTAGAGCACCGCTTACAAATCATCACCAAAGAACCAAAATTTATTATTGATGATGGCTTTAATGGCAATTTTGAGGGCATGAAACAAAGCTATGAGCTTTGCAAAAGCTATAAAGGACGCAAAGTGCTTGTAACACCTGGCATTATAGAAGTAAGCAGAGCACAAAATGAAGCCCTTGCAAGCATAATCAATGAATGCTTTGACTTTGTCATCATCATAGGCGAAAGCAATGCTACTCTTTTAAATGCTTGTTTGAAGATAGAAAAACTGGTGCTAAAAGACAAAAATGAACTCGTGCAAAGCCTAGCCACACACACAAAAAATGGGGATTTAATCCTCTTTTCAAATGATACGCCAAGTTTTATGTGAGAAGTAATTTAAAATCAAAGAAGCAAGCAAGCAATGCTTTCAAATGCTTTTATGCAAAATTATAAACCGCCTCTTTAAGATAATCTAAGGTATAAACTTTTTTAATTTTCTGCCGATCTTTATATAATAAAAGGCAGAAAACAGAAATAAAGTATTATTTTAAAGGTGTAAATTATGTTTAGCAATGGCTTGAATTATAATATAAATTCCGTTGCACAAAATCTTGTATATTCTGCGTATAAGTTGGATTTGCCTACAAATAACGCAGAAAATACTACAAATATTAGCGACATTAAAACTAAAGATGCTGATAAATCTAGTTATATAAATAATGTTTATTTTAGAGAAGGATTAAAAGGAGCTTATGTCAATGTCGGCTTAAGCGATGAGAATTTACAAAGATTACAAGAAGTATTTGGAAGCCAAGGCGTTAAAAAAGATGACAATGGTAATGTAGTGTTACAAGGCAAAGCAGAAGAATTTGTTAGTTCTTGGTTTAATGATATTGCCTATAAAAGAGGATATGCCAAAGCAGATTCAAACAATGATGGTTCATTAAGCTTAGATGAAAAATATAACACCACTACCTTTTTTGGAAATGGTGCTATTCAAACGGGCAATAATGTTTCTGCATACAATTTTATAAATTACGCAAAAGCTACAGCTTTTGTAAACGCTAATGATTCAGCAGGTGTTGATTCTGCTGTATCAAATTCCATAGAAGAAGAATTAAACAAAACGCTAGAAAATGACAAAGATATGGACGGCAGAATATATTTTAGTGATACAGCTTCGCCTGAAAAAATCTTAGTTATTTTAAAGATATAATGGGAACTAAAAAAAATATTTTCACTGGTAGAAAATCTATCTTTGCTATACCTTCTTTTAGTGCTATTGTAGTTGATTTAAAAAAAATGCTTGAGGAATTAGAAAAGATGATGAAAGAAGCTTTGATGAAAGAATTAGGTCTTACAGGTAATCCTGATAATTATGATTTAA
>NZ_QHLK01000015.1 GCF_006864455.1 Campylobacter sp. MIT 97-5078 | reverse complement strand
TTCCAAAGCCTGGTGAAGCCCATCACTAAATCGTCTGCCTTCACTTAAACGACCTGTAAATTCATCAACGATGATAACTTCTTTATTACGCACCACATATTTGCGTGCTTTGCTTTAAACAAATCTTTTTTATACGCTTTCTTATAGGCATTGTGAGCACATTTTATCTATCTTCTTTTGTGCTTAAAAATGAAGTTGAAGCATTTTTTTATCATACCTTTGTTCGCACTTGTTTTAAGCCTTTTAACAGGTTTTTTAAGTCTTAAATTTAAAGAAAAATTAAGCTTTTATGGTAGTATCTGGCTCTTTTTCATTGCTTTCTTTCATATAGCTTATGAGTTGCTTAATCCTTCATATCTTGCTTATGTACTTGCCTTTGAATGGGTATTGTTTGCTGGCTTGTTATATTGTGAGACAAAATTTGAACTTTTAGCTCTTAAAAATTCAAATTTACAAGTTCATTTAAGCATTGCAAGCATTTTAGTTCTTGCCCTGCTTTGCGTTTTTCCTCATCTTAACAACGACCTTTATGAACTTATTTTAGCTCTTTTCATACCTTCAAAAAGCGTTGATATGCTACTTTGTTTATGCTTTGCTCTTGGCACTGGTGTGAGTTTAGGGTTTTTATATAAAGCAAAAAAAATAAATAAAATAAACTTTATTTTGCTGGCAAGTTCTTGTTTGTTTTTTAGCATTTTATTTATACAAGCCTTGATTTTAACCTTTTTTAGTTCTTTTGAGTATATAAAATACTGCTTAAGCTTTACTGCATTTATGTTTTTAAGCCTGCTATGCCTTTATGCTTATAATAAAAATACATTGTTTTATATCATTTTTGCGTGTTTTGGGGCAAAAGCAGTGTATGATCTAAGCTTAGTGTTGATCTTTGATAATGCCCTATTTTCAAGACTTTACACGCATTTTTATAAAGAAGACTATCCTCAAGCTTTTGAACTTTTAATGATGATTATTTTGAGTTTTGTTTTACCAAGCTTTTACTTTTTTAAGCTTAAAAACAAGCTCTTGGCATTTTATAAAATCACGCAAAAAGCAAGTTTAATTTTTGATGTCCTGGTTTTTGTTTTTACTCTTTTAAGTCTCGTTGCTTTGATCCGCTTTAGCTTTTGGTATTTTAATGAAAATCTAGGCTTTGGAAGTCTTTGTCTTGCTAGGGCGTTTTTTGACAAAAGTATAAGCACTTTTGAAAACTATACCTACAGCTTTACTTTTGTATTTGTGGGTGTGATCTTACTCTTTCTAGCCTTTAGAAGTCCTATTTTACGAATTTATGCTTTATTGTTGTTTGCCATAAGTATAATAAAACTCTTTTTTATCGACATAAGCTCAAATACTGGCATATTTAAAATATTGCTTTTCTTTAGTGTAGGCGTGATCTTGCTTTTAAGTTCTTATTTTTATTCAAAGAAATTTTTAAGGCATAAATAATGAGAAAAATTTTTCTTTTTGTGTTGCTTTTATCTTCTATTTTTGCTGAAGAATACTTTTTAACAACGCTCAAAAAAGAATTTATCAAAGCCAAAGATGAAGGAAAACCCGCTTTGATTATCCCTATTAACACTTGGCATAATCGTTGGTTTTATGATGATGAACACCTTAGCAGATACAACGAAAAGCCTTTAGGACTGGGTTTTGCTCAGTGGGTTAGCGAAGAAAAGATAAATTATGGACTTTTTGGTATTATTTTTAATGACTCAAATTATCATCTTCAAACGATGTTTGGCTATATCAAATACTATCATCTGAATGATGATGCAGTGAAATTCTCACTTGGTTATATTGTGGGGCTTACTCAAAGAAAGGAATACTGGTATATACCAATACCCTTACCTTTACAAAGTGCAAGTTTAAGCTATAAAAAACTCGACTTTCAATTTGCTTATGTGCCGGGCGTTAAAAACAACGGCAATGTGCTTTTTTCGTGGATTTCTTGGACTTTTTAGTCCTCTTGTCTCTTAGAAATCATTTCGATATTGCTTCTATTTTTTTCGATCAGCAAGCGATTTTTTTCAACAATTTGCTTAAGTTCCTCAATATCAGCCTTCATCGCCTGAATATGACTTTTAAAAAGTTTGTTCTTTCTTTCATAGCGATTGACAAGCAAAAATACGATAAACAAAAACACAAGCACGATACACCAAAATGCAACATTTATCATTTTATTCTCCTTAAAAGGTTTTAGTATGCCACATTTTTACTTAAATTCATCTATAAAACGTTTTTGCAAATCCCCAAAAAACTCGATTCGCCTATCACGCAAAAAGGGCCACCACCTCCGAACATTTTCACTTTGTTTAAAATCAAGTTCTAAAACCTTACAAAACTCTTTATCATCAGCTCTAAAAAGCTCCTCACCTTGCGGACCATAGACAAAGGAATTTCCCCAAAACCTTATGCCATTAGCTTTATTGCTTTGATCTTTTTCAAAACCAACGCGATTAACCGCCACTACAGGCAAGCCATTAGCGATCGCATGTCCTTTTTGCACGCCAAGCCATGCTTCAAGCTGTCTTTGTCTTTCTTGCTCACTATCCTGATCAAAAGAGCCTATAGCGGTAGGATAGATGAGAATTTGTGCCCCTTTCAAAGCCATGATCCGTGCAGCTTCAGGAAACCACTGATCCCAGCAAATCAGTATTCCAAGCCTACCTACGCTTGTATTTATAGGTTCAAAGCCAAGATCTCCGGGTGTGAAATAAAATTTTTCATAAAATTGCGGATCATCAGGTATGTGCATTTTGCGGTATTTACCAGCTATAGAGCCATTTTTTTCAAACACTACAGCCGTGTTGTGATACAACCCAGCACTTCGTTTTTCAAACAAAGAGGTGAGCAATACCACCTCATTTTCACACGCAACTTTACTCCAAAATACTAAGTCTTTTTCATACTCCTCAGCCAAGTCAAATTTATTCACATCTTCACTTTGACAAAAATATTCACTTTGATGAAGCTCACTTAAGCAAACAAGCCTTGCTCCTTGCTTTGCTACTTCTTTGATAGCCTTTGTGCTATGCTCAAGCATAACTTCTTTGCTACCTTGAAATTTGTGCTGAATGAGTGCTATTTTCATCTCTTATCCTCTTTATAAGTAAAGTATTATATCAAGTTTGCTTTGTTCTTTGCTTAAAAGATACAACAAGACATAAATCAAAGCTTTTTATCTTTCCTTATCTTTGCCCTAAAAAGCGGTTTTGACAAGCACAATGAAGCGAGCCATTTTGTCTTAAAAATACCCTTGCATCAACACTGATAATATTTCTTTGAGGTAAGGCTTTTTGAAGTCTTGTCTTGACAAGCTCATCGTTTTCATCAGCATAACTTGGCAGTATCAACGCATCATTGATAAATACAAAATTTGCATAATTTGCCCCAAGTCTTCTTCCTTCATAATACAAAGGCTTTGGCAAAGGCAGTTCAACAAGCTTAAAGCCCGTTTTTTCAAGCTCTTCTTTCATCTTTAAAAGGGGCAAAAAATGCTCATCTTCTTCATCTTCACAAATACAATGTGCTATAGTTTCTTCATCGATAAAACGTGCTAAAGTATCGATGTGTGAATCTGTATCATCGCCTTTTATGAAGCCATTTTCTAGCCAGATGATTTTTTTGAGATTAAAAATTTGCTTGAGCTTTGCTTCAAGCTCGCTTTGATTAAGATGAGAATTTCTATTTTCATTTAAAAGGCAAGCTTTTGTTGTGAGCATAACACCTTGTCCATTAAAATCAATACTTCCACCCTCTAAAATAAGTTCAATTGTTCTTAGCTCGCTCTTAAAATACTGCTTAAAAAGTTTAGAATTAAGCTCATTATCAAGCTGGCTTTGAAATTTATTGCCCCAAGCATTAAAGGTAAAATCAAGACTAACCAGCCTTTCATTCTCATAAATATCAATAGCACCATAATCTCTTATCCAAGTATCATTCATATCACACTGAAAAAAATCACAATTTTTAAAGTCTTTAAAAGGCTTAAAATCAGCCTCATTTGGAGCGATAAGTAAAATTTTTTGATACGCACTCACAGCTTTTATAAAGTCTTTATAGCCTTGCAAGATCTCATCTAAATACGGCTTCCAATCAGTTTTTTCGTGAGGTAAAGCCAACATTAAAAGCTCTTGTTTGCTCCATTCAGCAAGTGTTTTTATCATCTTTTATACCTTTTTGCTCAATTCTAACACATTTTGCTTAAAACGCTTTTATAAAAGCTTAATGAGTTCTTTAGCAAGAAGGTTTTGAGGAGTTAAGCCTATAAATTCTTTTGTTTTAAAGCCTTCTTTGTTATAGAATACAATCACAGGCACGCCATATATTCCGCCTACAATCTTAGAAAAAAACTCACTTGCCTTTCTTTCATAAAAAAGCGTAAAATCAAGCCCTTTTTCATTTGCCCACACCAAAGCGTCTTTTTCATCTCTAGCATCGCCTAAAATGGTTAAAAAATCAAAATCGTGAAGCTTTCTTAGCTCTTTTAAAATCACAATTTGTTCTTTACATACTCCACAATCTTTTGTAAAAAATACCAAAGCAAAAGGCTGTTTTTGCTTAAAATCAAGCCTTTTTTCAAAGCCATCAAAGCTAAACTCATACATTTTGTTTGAATTTAAGGCTTTAAATTGATTTTCAAAGCAAGCACTAAAGAACAAGGCTAAAGCAAAGACAAAAGCTTTTCTTGCAAACTTTGCCATGGCTTATCTCCTATGATTTTTTCTTGCACTATACCATCTTTAATGATAAAAGTTGTTGGCAGAGCAAAAACAGCATATCTTTGCCAAGAAATGTCTAAATCATCTTTTAAAAGCATTATATGTTCAAGTTTAAATCGCTCTTTGATTGAATTAATGACTTCTTTTTCATCGACTGAGTTTATGGCTAGAACTACGATTTTATCTTGATTGTTTTCTACAAATTCATCAAGCAAGGGAAGTTCTTTAATGCACGCTGCACAACCATTTTCAAAAAAAACTATGATTTTAAGCCTTTGATCAAAATCACTTAACTTTACAGCTTCTCCTTGTAAATTTTTAGCCAAAATAGGCGGTGCTTCTTTGCCTAGCTCGGCTCTTTTTTCGCCCTCACACGCTAAAAATACGAGGCTTAAAATAAGGCTAAAGATAAATTTAAAAGTTCTCATTTCATCACTCCATGTGCAAGGATAATCATCTCATCAGCTTGTTTTGCTAGGGATTCATTGTGCGTGATTAAAACTATACTTTTGCCTTCTTTTTTAAGTTCTTGCAAAAGCTCAAGCACGATTTGTTCGTTTGCTTCATCTAAATTTCCAGTTGGCTCATCAGCAAGCAAAAGTTCTGGATTATTAATCAAAGCCCTTGCTATGCAAAGTCTTTGCTGCTCGCCTCCGCTAAGCTGACTTGGTAAATGCGTAAGGCGGTGTGCTAAACCTACTTTTTCAAGCACAACCTTAGCATCGCTTTGTTCTATGCTTGAGTGATAGTATTGTGCAAGCATGACATTTTCAAGAGCGTTAAGATAAGGGATAAGATGAAATTGCTGGAAAATCAGTCCTATTTTTTCGCGGCGAATTTTTATTTTTGCTTCTTCATCAAGTTCATCTGTGCTTATGCCATCTAAAAGATAATGCCCAAGACTTGGTTTATCTAGCAAGGAAAGTATGTTTAAAAGCGTGGATTTACCGCTTCCTGAAGGTCCCATTATACTCAACCACTGCCCTGTTTTTAGGCTAAAATTTATATCTTGCAAGGCTTTTAACTCGCCAAAATTCTTAGATAAATGTTCTACTTTAATAATTTCTTTCATTTATTCACCTTTCAAATTCTCACAAATATTGATCTTTAATGCTTTTTTGATAGGAAAATACGTCGCAAAAAAGACAAAAACAAAAGCTATACACACGGCAAAAAAAGCTGCTTTAAAGCGAAAATCAATGCTAGCATTAAATATCAAATAACCAAAAATATTGGCTAAAATATAGCCAAAAATCACTCCAAAAATACAAGCAACCAATGTCAAAACAAGGCATTCTAAAGCAAAAAGTTTGATAATATCTTTTTTTGAGCCACCTAAGGCTAAATGCAGGGCAATTTCTTTTTTTCTTGAAAAGATGATAGAGCTAAGTGTAGTATTTACGCTTGTTGAAGCGATGATTAAAACCACAAGCACAATTAAAAACATTAAGGCTTTAAGCTTATCAAGCACCAAACCCTCGCTTAAGGATATAGATGAAATGGGCTTTGCAAATAATTCATCATTACTCAACTGCAAAGCTTTTTCACTTACTTGTTTAAAATCTCCATCAACTAAAGCCTGAGCGTAATGTATGCCAAAATACCCACTTAAGTTTTGCACCACAGCCAAATCAGCAATCACAAGACTATCAAGCTCATCAGAGCTGTGAATAATACCTTTGATTTTAAGTTTTGTGCTTTTTGAATTTAAAGGATTGAAAAGCTCAAGTTCTGAACCTATTAAGTCCTCAAGCTTTGCTTGCTTGTTACCGCTAATGAGCCTTGCAGCTAAATCTATGCCTAAAAAAGCCGAACTTTGATCAAAACTACTTAAAGAAAAGCTTCCAAATCTTGCTTCAATAAAAGGCTTACTTAGCTTTAAAGCCTTAAAATCAGTGCCTAAAACAAGAATATCTTGTCCTTGAGCGTTTAAAAAAGTATAAAGATAAGGCGTGATTTTAAGCTCTTTTGCGAGCTTTTTATAGCTTTCATTGCTAATAAGCTCATCTTCTTTGACAGCTAAGATAGTAAGATTTGCCCCATAAGCTTTTAATTCTTTAGAAAGCTTAGTATCAATGTCAAAATAAATATTTAAAAAAGCCACGCTCACACAAACGGCAAGAAAGATAGCTAAAACCATAATAAAAACACGTTGATATGAAAAAATAAGGCTTTTAAAAAGCTGTTTTAATGCAAACTCATTTACCATAAAGCACCTGCACCTCGCTTTGTTCGCTTATGCTTCTTAATGCTAACAAGCACGCTAAAAGCACGGCTAAGCCAGCAAAAACCACACAAAGCGGTAAAATGATAAAATAAATAGGGATAAAATAAGCAAAGATATTCAAAGCAATAAGTTCGCTTAAAGCCACCCCAAAAACAAAACCAAAAAAAGCTGCAATAAGCCCAACACATAAGTTTTCACCAGCAAAGATAAGATAAATTTGTCCCACGCTTGCTCCTAAAACCCTTAAAAGTCCTATTTCTTTCTTTCTCGCGTGAAGTTCAGAACTCATCAAAGAAGCGATAGCTATAGAGGAGATGATAAGAGAGATTAAGGCTGTGGCGATCATAAGAGTTTGAATTTTTGTAACGATTAAATTTTCAGCATCTGAAATGGCAGTTTGAGCCTTGGCACTTGCGCCTTGAAAGTCTTCTTCGATCTGATAAGCGATAGAGCCAACATAAGCTGTGCAAAACCACATATCAAACTCAACACTATCAAGTGAGTTAGCTCCTAAACGTCTTGCTTTTTGAGCCAAATCATTTTCAGGTATGGTTAAAGCTGAAACTTCGGCTTTAAAAAACAAGCCTTCTTTATGCAAGAGTTTTTGAGTTAGGGCTAGAGAAGTGATGATTTTATTGGCATTTTTATCAAAATTATGCACTATGCCTACAACTTTAACTTTTTGATCATTAAGCATAAGTTCATCATTCAAGTTCAAAGCATTTTTGCTTGCAAACTCATCACCTAAAATAACTTCATCTAAGCTATCATCATTTGCATATCGCCCATCAATCTTAAGTAAAGGATAAAGTTCTTTTATGCCGGTGTGAAAATCATCCTCGTCAGCGATATTGAGTTTTTTATCAAAATAAGTACCTAGTATGCTTACTTGCTTATCATTCATCATTACCTTGCCTTCTAAAAAAGGTGCAAAAGCTGTGATATTGTTTCGCCAAAAAATTTCTTTTATGGTATGAAGCTTTGATTCTTCAAGATAGCTTTTATCTTTTAAAGGCTCAAGAACCTTATCGCCAATATCTACGCTCAAACTTGCTCCCTTTGGTAAAATGATGATATTTGCACCATAACTTCTTAATTCTTTGCTTAGCTCATTGCCTATACTAAGCGTGATATTAAGCATACTTGCAAGCAATAAACTCGCTAAAAAGCAACTTAGAAAAACAAGAATTTTTTGGGTTTTATTTTTAAAGATAGAATTTTTTATCATTTTTAAAAGCATGCTTTATCCTTGAGTTTTAAATACGGCACTAAGATTATGATCGAGGTATTTTTCGGGATCATTTTTAAACGCCTCATAATTTTCTTCACTATCAAAATAATAAGTCAGCCCCGCATAAATATAAAAATACCTTGCCTTAAGATTGATAAGCTTAGTTTTAGAAACTGGATCTTGCACCTCAAGTTCTTTTACCTCAGTAAAGAATTTTGAACCCTTAATCACATCTTCAAGCTTTATACTTATCTTTTCTCCATCAAATTTATACGCTAGTGGTATGGGATTGCACCCACCCTCCTTACCTACACTAGGCAGAAAAATTCTCACATTACAACTGATACAAATAAGTTCATTGCCCCTTTGCACATAGCCCATATCCCCGCAAATCGCACAAGCATCAAAAACAGCTACTGGAGCGTCCCTATCTTCTCTTTTGTTAATCAAAAAAAAGCGTATAACCTTACCCTCGCTACTAATATACGCAAAGCGGTGCAGTTTATTGTCCCTTAATAAAGCCATATCAAAGATAAACTCGGCATTTTCATTTGGAACAACTTGTGTTGCCGCATCTATACTTACAGGACGCAAGTAAATAACATGAAAATACAAAATCATACCAAAAGCAAGGATAAAGCTTGCAAAACTTACCCCAAAATAGGCATTTAGCTTTGTATTTAAAGCCTTGATTTGTCTATAACGCATATCAAATAAATGCTCTTTTTTAAGTTCGAAAACCTTAAATCTTAAAAGTAAAAATGCTAAAACAAGTAAAAAAATCAAATACATATACACAAAAAATTGTGCATAATACACACTTTTTGCCACATAAGAAAGCAAAGGCGAATAAGTATAAATCAAATCTTGCCTCATTGCTGTGTGGAATATATTTGCAAGAGCAGTATTAAGCTCACAGCCTAAAACAAAGGCAAAAAAGATAAAACTTAGACTTTGATTAAATTTAAACTGCCATCTTAAAAAAAAGAAAAAAATTAAAGCTAAAACTAAGGCTAAAATGATAAAGGCTAAGGATTTTATAGCCTCACTATCAAGCAAGGAGCTTGTAAATATAGGAAAATCCTGACTTAAAACATAATATCTTACACCAAAAGCAAAAGCAGTAAAAAAGATAAAAATAAGCCTTAAAGACAAAAGCTCTTTTTTAAAAAAGCTTAAAATAAAAAGTATAAGCGTGCTAAAAAGCAAAATATAGGCAAAAAAAGCTAAGCCCTGAGTTCTTGCATAAGCACTTGCGATATAAAAAGCAAAATACGCAAACATAAAAGCAAGAAAAACCCACAAAAAAACAAAGCCAAATCTTTTAATACGCACACTCGCAAGGCTTGCTATACAAAACAATGGTAAAAGCACGGCAAAAGCGTGAAAAAAATATATACTCAAATGAAAACCTTTTTTTATACTTAAATTTAAACCCTTGCTTGAAACAAAAACAAACTCGGCATTTTCAAGCCTGTAAATTCTAGTCTAACTTGCTCGAAAAGAGGTTTAAATGAAATATAAAAGCCTCTATTATAGAGGCTTTACACTCATTTAGGAGTGCCTGTGTATTTGAATTTATAGCTTACCTTAAATGGTTCAAACCACTTGCCAACACCTGTTTCAGCGTCTGTATGACGACCAAAGCCTTGTTTTTCTGGATTAGTGATCACATAAGTAACTTCATAATTTCCTGGACCAAATTTACCACTTTTATCCTTTTCCATAGCAATATTTGCACCATAATGAGGACCATCATCAGCCACCATAGGCATAAAAGTTCCTCTTTTTACCCCGCCTGTGTCAAGGTTTTTAAGCTCATAAGCTATGCTAAGATATGGTATCCAAAAACCTTCTGGAAAGCCATTTTTGTTACCTTTAATAGCATGAATATCAGCTTCAAGGTGAATATCAGCTAAACTAGCCGCTAAATCTATACCCCTTGGTTCCATTTCTATAGGCTGAAGATATACAGCAGCTATTTCCATACCATTAATCTCATGTGGATCGCCAATTGGCACCTCTGCACCAAATGTGCTACTTGCAAACACAGCTGCTGCTGCGATACTTAATAATGTTTTTTTAAACATTATCTAACTCCTTTTTTAGTGAATTTTTGTGTTATAACAATGCCCAAAATGAGCAAGATTAAAACTATAAACTGAGGAATAAGCGTTTCGTAGTATGGATACACTCCAAGCCACAAAACAGGCTCAAAATTGATTGGCAAGAGCGAAGGTGTGATAAGTTTGCCCTCGATAAGCTCGCCAATACCCTTGCCTGTAAAGACAAAAACCATATAAAAAATGATATAAGATACTATATAAAAGAACTGCTTCACTGGAATTTTAATCGCTCCAGCCTTAAGTAAGAAATAAAGCACAACTAACAAGGCTAAGCCCACACCAAGCCCTATAAAAATAGCTGAATAATCAGTGCTTGTCTTTGCATCAAAGAACAAGGCTTGATAAAAAAGCACGGTTTCAGCCCCTTCTCTATACACGGCTAAAAAGACAGTAAGCCAAAGTGTTTTAGCCGAATTATTTGAAATGGCTTCTAGAGCTTGTCCTTTGATATAATTTGCCCATTTTTGATTGTGTGCATTAGAAAGCAACCAAAAGCCTACATAAAAGAGCAAGACTACAGCTATAAGCATGGTAATGCCTTCTATAAGCTCTCTGCTTTGCCCTGAGTTTTCTTTAAAAATCCAAGAAACAAAAAAGGCGGTGATAAAACTTAAAACAATTCCTGCTAAAAGGGCTGAATAGACTATATTTAAGCGGTTTTTATTGCCACTTTGAATAAGATATGATACTATAGCCACAACGATGATTAAGGCTTCTAAGCCCTCTCTTATAATAATACTAAAAGCCCAAATGAAAATCGAATACGGCGTGCTTGTTTGCACCAGATCAACAGCCTTACTAAGTTCAGCGTTTAAGGCGTCAAAATTAGCTTTTAAGGCTGTTTTATCAGCACTTGATTTGATTAAGGCTACACCTTGAGAAAAAAGGCTTTCTATCTTGAGCTTTAAATTACTATCAACAGCACCAACTTTACTTTCCATACCACTTGCTTCAAAGGTATCTAAATAGGCATTTTGCAAGGCATCTATACTTGAGCTTGAAAAACCTTGATAATCATCAAGTATATCATCTAAGGCTATGCGTATATCATCAGCAACTTTTGAATAATCTCTAGCATTCATTTGCTCTTCATTAAAGCCTTGCACTTGTATCTTTGCAAACTGCTCCTTTGGAATTTGTAAAAAAGCATCAAAAAGCAAGTCCTCTATATTTTCAAGTTCGTTTCTTAGGGTTTTTTCATCTATGTTTTGTTCGTTGATCTTGGTGATGAGCGAGCGAATGGCGGCTTGAATTTTTCTATCAAGTCCAGCTGTAGTGTGATTGCTTATAGCAATTTCTACTTTTGAGTTTCTATACTCATCAAATAAAGCACTATTTAGATAATCCTTAGCCTCTTGGAATTTTTTATTTTTAAAACTACTTGCAGCTTGGTTAAATTTACCTGAGATAGTATCAAGCAGGAATTGCAACTTAGGCTCAAGAGCTGAAGCGCTTTGAAGCTGTGTTATGACATCTGCATCATTTTGAGAATTTAAATTATTTGAATTATTTTCATTATCTATCTTGTTTGCATTTTGAGAATTTAAGCTTGTGCTAGCTAAGTTTTCATCGCTTGGTGCTGTTTCGCCAAACATAGAGGCAAATAAAGCATCAGCTTCAGCCTGTCTTTTTGCATTTTCTTCAAGTGAAGATTTTGCAATTTCTTCATCGCTTAAGCCATCTTGAGTTTTTTCTGCTTCAAGTCTAAAGCCTGTTTGAATGACAGGTGCAACCTCATCAAGATCAAAAATAAGTCCTTCTATAAGGGCATTGATATGATCTACATTTGCCTCATCTTTATACATACGACGCAAATTAGAAAATTTACGCTCCATAGTAATAGCCTTGCGTCCTATGTTGCGTCCTATAGCACCTTCCATATTTTCAAAATGCTGAAAATAAGCGTCCTCAACCTTTTTCTTTGCTTCATTTGCCTTGCCATCTTTATAAAGTGTTAAGCTTTCATTTAAAAGCCCTTTAATGATCTCAACCTCAGCTATATAATCATCAACACGAGCAAAACTAAAACTCACACTCAAAAACAAAAAAGCGAAAAATAATCTTATCTTTAGCATTAACCTTCCTTAAAATATCCAAAATAATGCTTTTAATACCATTGTAATTGTTTGCATATTTGATAAAAGTGTAATATTTATTAGCTTAATTTTAGATAAAAATTATCAAAATTAGAGTTTGTTGATAGATTTTTTAAAAAAACCTTGAAAGATCAAGGTTTTAAGGGGTTTCATAGATTTTTACTTTACTCACTGAGATCATCATTCATTTTCGAAGTCACTTCAAGCAAATCAAAGGCAGCAATAAATTGGTCTAAATCCTCATAATGAAGCACAAATTCTTCAAGCAAAAGCTCTATATCATCTCGGCTTAACTCAAGATAAGCGGTTCTATCATTTGGATTTTCTACTCTAACAACCATTTTCAATCCTTTGTCGTAATTTTCATCTGCAATTATATAAAAAATTATTAATGAAATGTTTAAAATGATACAAATTCACATTCTTTGAGATTTTTGCTTTCGTTTTTACTCATTTTCTTGACAGATTAAGCACAAATTTTGAGCTCAAAAAGCTTCATTTCAAGCTAAAATTGCTCTTAAATTTGTAATATATTCTTTTACATTTTTTTCTTGCATTAAACTTGATCGTAAGCAAACGCCTGAAACTGGGCTTTCTTTGAGCTGGACTAGAGTCTTTAAATTTATACCTCCTACAGCATAAATAGGAATTTTAGCATTTTTACATAACTTATTTAAAAAGCTTAATCCTTTTGGTGCTAAATCTTTTTTACAAGAACTTTCAAAGATATGTCCGGCTATAGCATAATTGCACTTGAAATATTCAGCCAAAAAAAGCTCTTCTTCACTATGCACTGAAGTGCCAATAAGATGAAAATATTTTACAAGTCTAGGTTCAGCCTTTAAGATATCTAAAGGGCAGTGAAAATACCTGTGATTAAGCTTTAAAGCCACTCTATCAAAATAATGCAAAATGCAAGTTGTTTTGTGCTTTGCACAAAGTTGCAATACCTCTTTAGCCAAATCATAATACTTTGCTTCGCCAAGTCCTTTTTCCCTTAAAATCAAAGCATCAATTTTTACTTTTGCAAGTTTTTCAATCCGCTTTAAAAAGTCCTCTTCACAAAGCTTGCTTTCAGTAATAGCAATGATTTTTTTAGCCCACATAGATACTATCACTCATCACAGCTTGTAAATTAGAGCTTTTAAGCATAGTTAAAATTTCATCCACGCTTCTATGATCTGAAATTTCAAACTGCTCATCACCTTTTTTTTCGCCTGAATGCTCGCCTATGCCTACTGAAACCCCAGCTGAAATTTTAGTCGCTACTATATCAATGATCTTATCCCTAAACTCGGCTCTTTCTCGCGTTGAAACAACTATATTTGCAAAGGGTAAAAAAATCCTATACGCACACAAAACCTGCAAAAATCTTGCTTCGGTAACATCTTTTGGGCTAATTTTGCGATTGCCTAAAATCGGACGCAATCTTGGTGCAGAAAGTGAAAGTTCAGTATGAGGATAGGCTTTTTGCAAAAAATAAGCATGTAAAGCTGTGGCAAGGGCATCTTTTTCAAACTCATCTATACCAAGTAAAGCCCCAAAGCCAACCCCTCTCATACCAGCTTTTAAAGCCCTTTCTTGTCCATTAAAGCGGTAAGGAAAGACGCGTTTTTCACCAAAGATATGAATTTTTTCATACTTATTCGCATTATAAGTTTCTTGATAAATGGTAACAAATTCACAGCCATTTTTATGCAAAAGCTCGTATTCATCAACATTCATCACATATACTTCTACCCCAACGACTTTAAAATACTCCTTAGCGATCTTACAGGCTCTTGCAATATACTCCACACTTGCATGTTCTCTTCCCTCTCCAGTAAGCAAGAGCACTTCTTGTAAGCCTGTATCAGCAATGGCTTTCATTTCAGCTCTTATTTCAATTTCGCTTAGTTTTGATCTAGCAATGGCATTACCCTTTTGAAAGCCACAATACACGCATTTGCTTTCACAATAATTACTCAAATAAAGCGGAGTAAAAAGAGTGATAGAATTTCCAAAATGTCTTTTTGTAAGCATTCTTGCCTTAAAAGCAAGCTCTTCTAAAAACTCACTTGCTACTGGGCTAAGCAAGGCTTTCAAGCCTTCTATGCTTAAATTTTCACTTCGCAAAGCTTTTAAAACTTCAGCTTGAGTATAATTTTGCTTTTGATAAGAACTTACTTCAGCTAAAACATTTTGAAGCACATTAGAATGAATTTCTTCCATATTACTTTCATACTCAAACACACTTTTTTTACCCATCTTTTAATCCTTTAAAAAACCAGTAAGTGGAGATGAAGCCCTAGCAAGCTCACTTTGTTGGGCTATACCAGCTAAAAAACCTTCCCTGCCAGCTTCTATAGCCAGCCTAAAAGCTCTTGCCATTTGAGGAATATTTGAAGACATTGCTATAGCTGTATTAATCATCACTGCACTTACGCCCATTTGCATAGCCTCACAAGCTTGTGCTGGGCTACCAAGTCCTGCATCAACGATGATAGGTAAATCAATCTCATCAAGTAAAATTTGAATAAAATCCTTAGTTTTTAAGCCCTTATTTGTGCCTATAGGTGCGCCAAGTGGCATAATAGCAGCTGCTCCAGCATCACGCATAGCCCTTGCTGTATAAAGGTCTGGATACATATAAGGCAGAGGCGTAAAACCTTCTTTTGCAAGCAGTTCAACAGCCTTTGTGCTTTCATAATTATCTGGCAAAAGATACTTACTATCTCGTATCACTTCTATTTTAATCATTTCAGCCCCACACAACTCTCTTGCTAGCTTGGCGATTTTTAAGGCTTCTTCAGCCGTCCTTGCTCCGCTTGTATTTGGTAAAATGGTGATGTTTTTAGGGATATAATCAAGTATATTTTCAAGCTTACCTGTGTAAGCACGTCTTAAAGCAAGGGTGATGATCTCAGCATTTGCCTGCTTAATTGCAGCTTCAATGAGCTCAAGGTTAAATTTACCAGAACCAAGTATAAAGCGGGAATTAAACTCAAATTTTCCAAGTTTTAATGTATGCAAAGTATAGTCCTTGTTTTTTGTCAATTTTATAGCATTCAAGCTTAAAAAAATGTGAGAAAGGGTTTAAATGAAGAAAAAACTTAAATTTTATCTTTATTTTTTAAGAGAGTTTCAAAACTCTGTAAGGATTGTTTAATCTTTTGACTTTCAAGTTTTCTTGTGATAAAAACGAGCTTTGAGCAAGTTTGTTCATCTTTTTTAATATGCGTTGGTGTATGTATGATATGCAAAACAGCGTTGATATTTACTAAAAAATCTTCTCCTATATCAATAATACCCTTTACTCTTAACACCTGCGTTCCATAGCGGTGCAAAAGCATACTCAACCATATGCCAAAAGCACTCCAATTTACACTATAATCAAATTCTAAAGCTAAACTTTCAAAATCTTCCTCATGCGTTTTTATAGGGCTAAAGTTTTGAAATTTAGCCTTTTTATCTAAAGAAAATATATCTTGATGATTGAAATCTTGTTTATCAAAGATACTTGCACTTGGATTTAAAATTTGAAGCTCTTGCATTAAGCTTTTATCTGCTTTTTTAAGATCGGTTTTTGTCAGCATTATACTATCAGCTAAGATGATTTGATCTTTGGCTTCTTGATTTTGCAAGTGCAAATGAGCATTAAGTGTATCAACGCACACAAGGGTATTTTGCAAGATGAAATGATTGCTTAAAAAAGCATCGCTAAGTAAGGTAAAAGCTATTGGGGCAACATTGGCTAAGCCTGTAGTTTCTATAATAACTTTTTTTAAAGGCTTTTGTTTTAAATCATAGCTATCAAGGAGTTCTTTTAAGCCTTTGATAAGATCAAGCCTCTTATTGCAGCACACGCAACCTGAATTTAGCACCAGCATTTGCTCATCTTTATAGGCTATGCTTGGCTTTAAGATGCGTTGATCAAGGGCGATTTGTCCTAATTCATTTACAATCACAGCCAAGCCCTCATCATCATAATGCGTTAAAAGTTCATTTAAAAAGCTTGTTTTGCCACTTCCTAAAAAACCTGTAATTAAGATGATAGGAATTTTAGCCATGGTTTTGTTTTAAAAAATTGATAAAATTTAAGTCAAAAATATCAATGGGTTTTGAGCTAAGCTCTTCAGCCTTAAGCCATAAATCCCCAAGATCATTTACTATAAGGCTTTTGCCTTTCTTATCGCTGAGTATAAATTTAGAGTTTTGCCACTCTTTGATACTTAAACCATAAAAGGCAAGGACAAGCCCTAAAAGCTTAGCCCTCTTAAGTCTTGATCTTTGCCTTTCTTTTTGGTTTTCACCAGCACTTATGTTTGCTTTTTCTTCTTTAAAGCTTACATCACTCCAGTGAAAAGAGCTTATGAGTTCGCCACATAAAATACACATTACTAGCTCGCCTTATTTTTTACGCGGACTTCTTTTTAAGAAATCATCAGCAATTTCATTAAAATTCACCCAACGCACGCCTTCATGGCTATTGATATGAGAGATAATTTTTTCATGCATCATTAAAACCTGAGGACGCCCACTTACATCAGGGTGTATAGTCATAGCAAACACCGCATAATCCATTTCTCTATATACCCAGTCAAATTGATCAATCCACATTTGCCCTATATCTCTTGGAGAGACAAAACCGAAGCTATTTGGGGATTTTTTGATAAACATCATCGGCGGTAAATCATCTAAATACCAATTAGCTGGAATTTCAACCAAATCAGTTTCCCTGCCTCTTATCAAAGGCTTCATCCAGTCCTTAGCCTCTGCACTATAATCAATCTTACTCCAACTATCACCTACCCTTACATAATAAGGCGTAAAATCATTATGCATTAAAGAATGATCGTATTTTATGCCGTGTTTAAGCAAAAGTTCATTTGTGATATTTGAAAACTCCCACCACGGTGCAACATAACCAGTTGGCTTTTTGCCGGTTAAATCCTTAATAAGCTCTATACTTTTAAGCAAAACATCTTCTTCTTGCTTAGCACTCATGGCTATTGGATTTTCATGCGAATAACCATGTGCACCTATTTCATGTCCTGCATCAACGATCATTTTCATTTGCTCTGGAAAAGTTTCTATAGAATGCCCCGGTGCAAACCAAGTAGCTGGGATATTATGTCTTTTAAAAAGCTTTAAAAGTCTTGGCACGCCAACTTCTCCTGCAAAAAGTCCTCTTGAAATATCATCTGGGCTATCCTCGCCCCCATAACTTCCAAGCCAACCTGCAACTGCGTCAATATCTACGCCATAAGCTACCAAAATTTCTTTTGCCATTTTTACTCCTTTAAAGTGGTTTGAGTTTTGTTAAATAAGCACTTGTAAGCTCTAAGTTAATATCCTTTAAATACGGGATATTTTCTCTTTGAACTCTGATAAAGTCCAGATCAAGGACTTGCACTATACATTCATTTTTATTCTTAGCCTGCTTTAAAACCTTAGCTTGAGGATTGATAATACGTGATTTACCAGCAAATTCAAGCTTTTCTTTGCTTGAGTAATGAGTCTCAAAAGAGCTATGATTTGAGGCGATAACATAGCAAGCATTTTCTAAGGCTCTTGCTCTTAAAGCAAGCTCCCACGCATAAGTTCTTGCCTTGCCAAAAGCACTTGGATAAGCTAGAATTTCAGCCCCACTTAAAGCCAAAATCCTTGCCCCCTCACTAAAACCAAGCTCATAACAAATTTGCAAGCCAATTTTTACTTTAAATTTTTTAAAATCCAGTTCAAATACTTCATACTCTTTACCCTTTTCAAAACGTTCTTTTTCTTCGCCCCAAAGATAAATTTTGCGATATTTTCCCAAAAGTTTGCCTTCAGCTGAAAGCACAAAAGCTGTATCAAAAATTTGATTGTTTTCTTTTTCAAGCGTGCAGGCGATGAGAAAAGTTTTGGTCTTTTTTGCAAATTCGCTTAAGGCTTTAAAAGTAAAATGTGAGTGTGGATTTGAAAAATCAAGAGCAAGCTTAAAGTCCTTATCATTAACACAATATCCACTATCAAAAAGCTCTGGAAAAACGATGAGTTTTGCACCCTTATCAACACCTTTTTGAGCAAGTTTTAAAGCAAGCTTGACATTTGTTTTAACTTCATAAGGCTTGCTTTTCATTTGTATGCTTGCAACTTTTAACTTTCTCATTTGTTTAATCTTTGTTTGGGTCTTTTATTTTCATTTTAAAGCTTAAAAGCTTAAAAAACACTAACAAAAGTTTAAAAACAACTTTTTTTGAAAAAATGTTACAAATGTAACTTTTTGTATAGCAAGTAAAATCTAAACTAAATTCTCACAAATCCTCTCGCCCATCTCAGAGCAAGTGATTTTAATGCCTTCATTTGTATAAATGTCAGCTGTTCTATAGCCTTGTTCTAAGGTTTTTTGCACGGCTTTTCGTATCGCTTCGGCTTCATTTTGTAAATTTAAACTAAGTTCAAGCATTAAGGCTGCACTTAAAATGGTGCCTATAGGATTGGCTAGATTAAGCCCTGCTATATCAGGAGCTGAACCATGGATTGGCTCATAAAGTCCAAAATTTTTATCACTTAAAGAAGCTGAAGGTAAAACACCTAAAGTTCCGCTTAAAACGCTAGCCTCATCGCTTAAAATATCGCCAAACATATTTTCAGTTAAAATCACATCAAATTCATTTGGATTTTTGCAAAGTTGCATGGCTGCATTATCCACATACATAAAGCTTAAATTGACTTCAGGATATGAATTAGCCACATCTTGCACCACTTCTCGCCATAAACGAGAGCTTTCAAGCACATTAGCTTTATCTACACAAGTAAGTTTTTTTTTACGTTTTAAGGCTAATTCAAAGCCGATTTTTGCGATTTGTTTAATCTGGCTTTGTGAGTATTCAAGTTCATCTTTCGCCCAAAGTTGCCCTTCTTTTTCAAAACGCTCATGCTTGCCAAAATAAATCCCACCTATAAGCTCTCTAACAATGATAAAATCAATGCCCTTATCTAAAATCTCAACCTTTAAAGGACTTGAGTTACTTAATTCTTTCATCACGCTTGCTGGGCGTAAGTTTGCGTATAAATTTAAGCCTTTTCTTAAGGCTAAAAGTCCAGCTTCTGGGCGGTTGTAAGCTGGTTCATTATCCCATTTTGCTCCGCCTATAGCCCCAAAAAGCACGGCTTTACTTTGCTTGCATACCCTTAAAGTCTCTTCAGGTAAAGCCTTTCCACACTCATCAATAGCAGCCCCACCCATTAATACTTCTTCAAATTCGAAATTGTGTTTGTAAATTTGAGCGATTTTCTTAAGCACCTTTAAGGCTTCATTAATGATCTCAATGCCTATGCCATCACCTTTTATCACTGCTATTTTCATCAATTTTCCTTTTTATGAGCCACAAAATTGACATAGCCATTTGCATTGATAATCTCTTGTATAAATGGCGGAAAAGGCTGGGTTTTAAAGCTTTTGTTTGTGCTTAAATTTTTAATCTCGCCTTTTTCAAAGTCTATTTCAACTTCATCATTAGCATTAATATTTGAAGCAATTTCTTCGCTTTCTATGATAGCAAGTCCTATATTAATAGCATTTCTATAAAAAATACGTGCAAAAGACTTTGCTATAATACAGCTAATTCCACTTGCTTTTATGGCTATAGGTGCATGCTCTCTACTTGAGCCACAGCCAAAATTAAAGCCTCCTACCATAATATCGCCTTGCTTTACTTTTTTCACAAATTCCTTATCTATATCCTCCATGCAATGACTTGCTAGCTCTTTATTATCCGTTGTGTTAAGATAGCGGGCTGGGATAATGACATCTGTATCGACATTATCGCCATATCTATGAACTTTTCCGTGTGCTTTCATCTTTTCTCCTTATAAAACTTGCTCTGGTGTGCTTAAAATTCCGCTAATAGCACTTGCTGCAGCAACTTCAGGCGAAGCTAAAAAAACTTGCGAAGTTTCATGCCCCATTCTGCCAACAAAATTGCGATTTGTGGTTGAAACGCATTTTTCATTTGCTGCTAAAATTCCCATATGTCCGCCAAGACAAGGACCACAAGTTGGAGTTGATACCACGCAACCTGCCTCGATAAAGGTTTTTAAATAGCCCTTTGTAATACATTCTAAATAAATATTTTGAGTAGCAGGGATAACTATACAGCGAGTGTTTTTAGCGATTTTTTTGCCTTTTAAAATTTCAGCTGCTACTGCCATATCACTTAATCTCCCATTCGTGCAAGAGCCAATGACAACTTGATCTATCTTAATCTCACCCCACTCATCTTTAGTGCGTGCATTTTCTGGTAAGTGCGGAAAAGCCACAGTATGATCGATCTCATCTAAATTAATGTCAAAAACTTGCTCATAATACGCATCTTCATCAGCCACAAAAATTCTTGGTTTTTTCTCACTTCTTCCCTTAGCATACTCAAGCGTGATATCATCAACCGCAAAAATACCATTTTTTGCCCCTGCTTCTATAGCCATATTAGCTATGCAAAGCCTATCATCTATGCTTAAATTTTTAAGTCCTTCGCCCATAAATTCCATACTCTTATACAAAGCCCCATCAACACCTATCTTACCGATGATATGCAAGATTACATCTTTGCCACTGATATGTGGGCGAAGCTTGCCTTTGATATTAAATTTCATAGCTTGAGGCACTTTAAACCAAGCCTTACCTGTTGCCATAGCCACGCCCATATCAGTTGAGCCAACCCCTGTGCTAAAAGCTCCTAAAGCCCCATAAGTGCAAGTATGCGAATCAGCTCCTATGATAAGATCGCCTATAGTTACTATGCCTTGTTCGGGTAAAAGTGCGTGTTCAACGCCCATATTTCCAACATCATAATAATGCTCTATATCAAAGTCATTAGCAAAAAAGCGACATTGCTGGCTTTGAGTAGCAGCCTTTATGTCTTTGTTTGGTGCGAAATGATCCATTACTAAAGAAATTTTACTTTTATCAAAAACCTTACTAAATTTAGCCTTATTAAAAGCGTTAATGGCTACTGGAGTAGTAATATCATTTCCCAAAACCATATCAAGCTGTGCCATAATAAGTTCTCCAGCATTTACGAAGTCTTTCCCTGCTCCATTGGCTAAAATTTTTTGAGTCATAGTCATATTTTTCATTTTCTATCCTTTATGATCGTTCTATTTATCGCTGTGATTAAAGCTAGGATTGAAGCGGCGATGATGTCTGTATCAATGCCAGCTCCAAAGCAGTTTTTTTGCTCGCTTTGTATTAAAACATAAGCAATAGCCTTTGAGCTTGAGCCTTGAGAAAGAGCATGCTCGCTATAATCAAGCACATCAAAATCAAAGTCTAAAATGCTTTTTAAAGCCTTTGATACTGCATCAAGCCTGCCATTTCCCAAACCTTTAAGCTCGTGCGTTTTGCCTTGAAATTTTACACTTAAGCTTACTTTTAGGTTTTCAGTTTCTTCAAAAGAAAATCTTAAAAGCTCTAAAGGAGCTTTTACATTGACAAAATCGCTTTCAAAGATAGCCACTATCTCATCAGCACTAAGCTCTTTTTGCATTTGCACGGATTTTTCTTTGATATAGTATGAAAATTCTTCTCTTAAATGGCTTGGTAAATTTGCCCCAAAACGCGAATTTAAGATATAAGCGATACCGCCTTTTCCACTTTGAGAATTAATGCGTATCACATCGCTTTCATATACCCTGCCAACATGCTTTGGATTTAAAGGCAGATATGGCACGCTCCAAGTTTCAAGCCTTTGTTCTTCATGATAAGCCATACCTTTAGCAATGGCATCTTGATGAGAGCCTGAAAAGGCTGCAAAAACAAGCTTACCAGAATAAGGTTGTCTTTCATACACACGCATTTTACTCACTTTTTCATATAGCTCACAAATACGCGGTAAATCACTAAAATCAAGCCGAGGATCAATTCCATGCGTGTATAAATTCATCGCAAGCGTGATAATATCAACATTTCCAGTGCGTTCTCCATTACCAAAAAGCGTGCCTTCAACCCTATCTGCACCGGCTAGTAGTCCAAGTTCAGCTGCAGCTATAGCACAACCCCTGTCATTGTGCGGATGTAAAGAAATGATGACTTCCTCTCTTTGTTTAAAATGTTTTGAAAGATACTCAATTTGCGAGGCATACACATGAGGCAAAGAAAGCTCAACTGTTGCTGGAAGGTTGATAATAAGCTTTTTATCCTTGCTTGGCTTAAACTCATCTATAATGGCATCACACACCTCAAGAGCGTAATCAATCTCTGTTCCTGTAAAGCTTTCTGGCGAATACTCAAAACAAAAATTCCCTTCAGTATCCCTAGCAAGCTCTTTGATGAGCTTTGCTCCCTCAAGGGCGATTTTCTTGATCTCATCTTTGCTTTTTTTAAAAACCTGCTGTCTTTGAGCATAAGAGGTTGAATTATAAAAATGAACTATGGCATTTTTACAGCCTTTCAAGGCTTCAAAGCTTTTTTTGATGATATGTTCTCTTGCTTGAGTAAGAATTTGAATGCTAACATCATCTGGGATTAAATCCTGCTCTATAAGCGTGCGGACAAAGTCAAATTCAAGTGAACTTGCCGCTGGAAAACCAACTTCGATCTGCTTAAAGCCGATCTCAACCAAAAGCTTGAAAAACTCAAGCTTTTCTTCTATACTCATAGGCGTAATCAAGGCTTGATTACCATCTCTTAAATCCACACTACACCAAATAGGTGCTTTTGTGATAAATTCTTTCTTACACCACTCATAGCTTGGGCTTGGGGGCATAAAATAATTTCTTTGATAATGTTTAAAACTCATAAAAAACTCCAAAAATTTGATAAAAATTTAAAAAGTCTTAGAAAAAAGACTTAAAACATAGGCTTAAAAATAAAAAAATGAAAGATTACAGAGAAAGTTGTAACAGGGCAGGCAGGGTGAGAGTGAATTGAACTTGTTTGTGTGTATGATATGCTTTCATATTTTCCTCCTGCGTTGATATTTAAATAAACTTGATTATAACTAAAAAATATAAATTTTTCTTTAAATTGCAAAAGTAAAGTCTTATTTTGTGTGAAATTTGCTTTTAATGAGTATTTTTTGCTTTATTGTAAAACGCAAAAAAAGCTTTGGATTATAAAAAACAAGCACTTTAATATAGCCTAAATTCACTCCATATTTTTTAACTTTTGTTTTCATTTTTTACAAGCAATTCAAGCACTAAATTAGCCTGATGTCCCGCGCAAATATTTACACGCGGTGCCATAAGTCCATTTCCAGGCTTTGCCTCACTAACTAAATCCCCGCACATATAAAAATTTTGAGCGATTTTTTTTGTTTGTATGGCATTTGAATTTCCATATCCAGCCAAGCCAGACGCACAGATTAAGCTTGTGCTTGGGTAGAATTTATGAAAATTCTGTGCTAACATGGCTTTTGCTGCGGCACTATCAAAGGCTTCACAAACTATATCTATATCTTTAAATAAAGACTTTAAATTATTTTCATCTATTTTTAAAGTGCAAATTTCAACGCTGATATAAGGGTTGATCTCGTTAATTTGCTCTTTTAAAGCTTGGGTTTTCAATTTACCCAAATCACTCACGCGGTAAGCTTGGCGATTAAGATTACTAGGCTCAATCACATCAAAATCAATAAGCTTTAAATGCCCCACTCCGCTTCTTGCTAAATTTATAGCAATATGCGAGCCAAGCCCACCAAGCCCACACACTGCTACACTTGAATTTTTAAGCTTCTCATACACCTTTGGGGTATGCCTTGCACTCATCATGGCTTCTAAAGCCTCTTTTGGAGGCATTACGCATTTTTCTATGCAAAAAAGCTCGTCATTTTCTTTTAAAGCGATATTTTCTTTAGTCGCAAAACCATTAATGATCCACACATCATTTTCATTTTTGCTGACATTTTTAAAAAATTCCAAACTCGTTTTAAACTGCGTATCAAGCTCTTTACCATTGAATTTTACTTGCATCAACCACCCCCTACAAAGCTTACAATTTCAGCCTTATCATTTTCTTTTAAAATCAAATTATCAAACTCGCTCTTAGGTATGATTTCTCCGTTTAATTCTAAGGCAATGAATTCTATTTTAAAACCTTTTTGCTTTAAAAAATCTGTAAATTTCAATTCTTTAAATTCAAGTTTTTCTCCGTTAATAATCATATAATTCCTTTTGAATTCTTATCGTTTCTTTTATCACTTTACACATTTTTAGTAAATGCTCTAACTCCTCTTTAGAACACTCATAATCATTGCGGTATTTAAGCCATTGTTTTATAACCTGATAGCCTCCTATAGTAAATTGCCAAATTTCAGCACTTATAGCACTTATAGCTAGATCCTCATTTAAGATGATTGTATTTTCTACGAAGCGATCTTTTTCTTGGTATTTTTTGATCTTAAAATTTGCCTTTTTATCTTCTTTTAAAAAGATAAAATCAATCTCATCTTTCAAATCTCTTTTAAACAAGTGAAGTTCTACAAGTTTTTTACCTAAAGTAGCAAAATCATCAAAAGTCTTTTGTTCTACTTCGAAATTAATCCTAGCAAAGCCTGTTTTTAAATACTCTAGGTATTTTTCTCTATATCTTGGATTGTATAAATTTGCATAGATAAAATACAAAATTTCCTCAGGACTTTTGTCTTTTAAGATCTTGTGATTTTCTTTGTAGGCTAGAAATTCGCTTGTGAAATTTGGAATTTTTTCATTATTAACATAAAGATAGAGTGGGGCTGTAAAACTTCTAAATCCAAAAAAATTTCCATCCGTTATATTGCTACAAACAATTGAATGAGAAAAATAATCATGAATTGATGATTCTATAAAACAAAGTCCTAAATTTTCCTTATCTAAAAAATGTTGCATGGTTTTATATCTAGGGCGTCCTAAAAATCCTTGTTTCTCTGAATAAAAAGTCCATTGAATGTCAAAAGGTCTATAATGTATTTTACTAATAAAACCTGTATTATTTTCATATTGAGTTAAAGTATTCAAAATTATAGAATTATCTAAATTATATTTTTTTACATTTTCTTCTTTTGTTAAATTTTTAAAATCCTTTAAAACATTTTCCATACTTTGCTTATTTAGCTGTATGGCTATATTATCTTTTTCAGTTTGAATTCCACTACTATAATTTAAAAATATAGACTTTTTATCCTCTGCCTTATCGCTTGCTAACGCCCAAAAATTTTCATATTCTTTATTTTTAAATTCTCTTTTGATAAACCAAAAATAAGGCTCATCTAAGCTCAATTCTTCCCATTTGATCGCATTTAAACCCTTTTGTCTTACATCATCCAAAAGAGCAAATTTTTCTTTTCTTGAAAAGATATTATTATCACTTGTAGAATAGTAAAAGAGCTTTGCACCACCGCTTGCTTTATCTTTATACTTTACAAACAAACTTATACAAACACCTACTTTTATATCAAAAACATTTTCATCATTCTTAGCGTCTTTATCGCTCCCGTGTAAATTCAGTATATAAATTTCATCAAAACTTTTATACAAGCTTTCTCTCATTTTTCTATGAGTTTTTCCATTTATAAAAGAGTTATTTGTGATAAAACCTAAAAGTCCTTTTTTTTCTTCAAATAAATCTTTTTTGTTTTGCTCTAGCAATTTCCACTGTGCAAAACGCATAAATTTAATATAATCATCATTTAAAGGTTGTATATTTTTGTCATTTAAGCCTTGTTTGTAAATTTTTAAAAGCTCTAGTATATCTTTGCCTTTGTTTTTGCTTTTTGCATTATAGGGAGGATTGCCTAAAATGACAAGTAAATCTTGACTATGCTTAACATCTCTTGCTTTTTTCCACTCTGCATCTAAATTCACCAAAGGCATAAACATATCAAAATTCGCGTTTTTTTCTAAATCCAAAGTATTATTAAGAAAAATTTGAAAATCAGCTTCGCTAAAATCCTTAAAACCATTTTTTCTTAAAATTTGTCCTAATTTTAACCTTGCGACGATATAAGGCACGAAAGAAAGTTCAAAACCATAAATATCTTTTAAAAATTTATTTTTTATCGTTTCATTTTTAAAGACTTCGCTTTCTTTGGAAATGATTTTTTCAAAAACACTGGCTAAAAAGCTTCCTGTGCCCGTAGCAAAGTCAAGCACTTTTACACCTTGATCATTAAAACCTTTGTTTTTGTTAAATTTGCTTTTTAAAAGCTCGTCTAAGCTTGAAACTATCATATCTACAACACTTTTTGGAGTATAAAAAACCCCGCCTTCTTTGCGTTTTTGCGTCGCTCTTAAATCATCATAAGCCTTTAAAAAATCTTCATACAAATATATGCTTATGCTTTCTAAATCTTGATTTAAAATTTTACAAAGTGCTATTTTGTCTATCAAAGATAGAGTTTTTTTGATGTTTTCTAAAGTATATCTAATATCTTGTGGAAGTGAGAAAGAAGGCACAGCAAAATACACAAATTCGCTTAAGGTTCTAAAAGTGCTTGGTAAAAATGAGATGAAATTTTCTATAGGAATTTTTTCTAAATCATAATCATCATTTTCTATATAAGAAACAAAAATTCCATACACTGTAGCTTGGGCTAAAATGTCGCAAAATTCTTCATCTGCTAAAGCTATTTTTTCTATACTTTCAAAAGTGTCTTTTGTCCTTTCAAAAAAACTTCTAAAAGAAGAATTGACATCACTTTCATCAAAAGAAATTTTTAAAGCATTGCTTAAATAAAAACTTTGCATACTTAAAACTTTTACTAATTCTTGCTTTGATTTAATAGTGGTGCTATCATCATCAAAATAAGCTTTAAGAAGATTTTTAAATACACTTATATTTTCTTCTTTTAAATTAAGCTTATTATCGAGTAAATCAATATCAAAAACCACTTTTTCAAAAGAAAAAAGTATAAAACGTTTGTAGTTTGTAAAGATGATATTGGGTGAAATTTGCAAGTATTTGCTAAGCTGCTTTCCTTTTAAATGTAAATTTAAATCCACATCTAAATTTTTACATTCTATAAAACCGACAAGATGATTATAACTCAGTTCTTTTTCTTTATCTATAAGCTTATAGGTTTTAAAATCAGGCCTTATAGAGCCTTGTCCTTTTTCACTTTTTGGTTCATGAATGATTTTAATTTCTTTGGGTTTTAATTCATTAAGCAAATTTTCAAAACAAGTTCTAAAGGTATGTTCATTATAATTTTTTGCTTCAAAAATCGCTTGAATTTTACTTGTATATTTTTTAAATATATCCATAACTTTTCCTAGTTAAAATTCTCCACCAAATCCTTAAAAACAAGGCAAAGCTTTTCAAAATCCTCTAAACTCACTTTTTCATCAATAGCATGAATGCTATCATTTCTTACCCCAAATTCAACGACCTTTACTCCAAATTCAGCAAAAAATCTCGCATCGCTTGTGCCACCTTTGGTATTTAAGCTTGGGACAACTGCAGTGATCTTTTGTATGCTGCGATTAAGCTTTTGGACGATTTTGCTGTCTTTATCAGTTAAAAAAGGCTTTGAGCTTAATTTTAAGCTAAGCTCATAATTTAGTCCCTTGCAAAGCTCCTCTATATAGGCTTTTATATCCTCTATGTTACTTTGATTTGAATTTCTAACATTAAACATAATCTTAAGCTCACTTGGGGTTACATTGCATACTTCTATGCCACCTCTAATGTCTGTTATCACAATCTTTGAAGGAGCAAAAACTTCATCACCGGGATCAAGATCAAAGCCAGCTAAGGATTTAAGCACTCCAGCAAACTCATGCACGGGATTAATACACTTTTCAGGATAAGCAGCATGTCCTTGCTTGCCTTTGATAAGAAGCGTGCCATTTATCGAACCTCTTCTTCCTATCTTAAGACTATCGCCAAATTTAAGCTCGCAACTTGGTTCAGCAACCACCGCAAAATCAGGCAAAATTTGCTTTTCTTGCATAAATTGAAGCACTTCTTTAGTGCCGTATTTTGCCTCGCCCTCTTCATCACTTGTAATGATAAGACTTAGCCTTGAACCTTTAAAATCCGAATGTTTAGCCGCATAGATAAAAGCCGCAAGCCCACTTTTCATATCTTGTGCGCCTCTGGCGATGATAAAACCATCTTTTTCAGTCGGCCCAAAAGGCTCGCTACTCCAACCCTTCCCTGGCGGCACTACATCAATATGCCCGCCAAAGGCTAAATGCTCGCCCTCATCTTTGAATTTTTTAGTCAGCAAAAGATTTCTCACACCCTCTTTTTCTATAAAAAAAGCCTCAAATTCATCAAGCTCTAAGGCTATATAATTTAAAGCTCCATCATCATTTGGAGTAATTGATTTAAATTTCAAAAGCTCTAAGAGTAAATCTTTTGCCTGCATAACTTGTCCTTTTTGCGAAGTTTCAAGCATTATAACACAAATTCCTTACAAAAATTAGTTTTTGTCTAAGTTGAACTTTAGCTTAAGGCTTATCTTAGGCACAACCAAACGAAAACCTTAAAGCAAAAACAACAAGTAAAAATATAAAAAGAAATAAGAAATAACTCAAACAAATAAAAATTTAAAAGTAAGTAAAAGCAGTAAAATAACAAAGTCCGCAACAAGCTACTTTCCCC
>NZ_QHLK01000014.1 GCF_006864455.1 Campylobacter sp. MIT 97-5078 | reverse complement strand
AAAAACATCACGAATGGTATTCATATTTGATCCTACTCTGTGTTGTAAGACATCAAGTAAGCGATTTAATACATTTTGAAGTTCAATGAGTTGAGGGTTTTTAGGACTTGCTGTGATCCTTGCTGTTAGATCACCTTCTTCTACTATATGCACGGTTTGAACAGCTTGTTGGACGGCAAGTTTGTCTTGCTCGAGAGTTCTTTGAATTTTGGTTATATTTTCATTGATTGCCATTCCCATTTGTCCAAGCTCGTCTTTTGATCGTAGTTGCACCATTTTTGGTGGAGTTTTACTTTCGTGATTGAGGTATTGGAAAAAGTGCAAGAGTAGTTTTTGTATCTCTTGCACTGGGGAGATGAATTTCTTGATGATATATACTAAAACAACTATACCAAGTATAAGCATTATCAAAGTGATAACAAGGCTAGTAATAGTGTTTTTGATTACAGCATCGGTATAATCACTATATAAAGCACTTGCAACCATAGTCCAGCCAAAAGGAAACTGCCTATAAAAGCCTACTCTATCTCTACCTTGTGTATCTATGTATGAGAAAGAGCCTTCTTTTGCACTTTTTAAATGTTCTTGAAGAGCGATTTCTTGTGAGTATAATTCTTGATGAGCGACGATTTCAGGGTTTTTGTGTGAAAAAATGCGTCCGCTATTATCTGTGATATAGATATCAAGGCTTGGCAATTCTGGTCTTTCAAAGTTTTTAAATCTTTCTTGAAAATCACTTACATACACATCAGCTGCGATAACACCTATAAAAACATCGTCTTTTATCAAAGGATAAGTTATTGTTGCAAGTTGTTTGCCTTTATTTGTGCCAGTTGCAGAAGTATAAACAGATGTTACTATACTTTGTTTTTTCTCTTTAGTTTCTTTATACCAAGGACGTTGTCTTATATCTATATCAAGTTGATCATGAGTATATATGTTTGGATTTTCAACTCCATATTCTTCAAGTAAAACATTTCCGCTATCTTCATACGCCACAATAAAACTTGGGTATTTAATCAAATCCGCAACAGTTTTTAAAACTTTTCTTTGTTCACCTACATCATTAGTTTTAAGAATTGCTTCACTCGCAACTTTTAAGTGTTGGATTGCTTCTGTATTCATTGTAATATTAATTGTAGTATAAGATGCGTTAAGAGCTAAATTTTGGATACTTGAATTTAAAGAAGTTACTTCTTCAGAAGTCTTTTTATAGTTATAAATCGCATTTGCGATCATAATAACAGCGAAAATCAAAGCAACGATCAACGAAAGTTTTGCGATAATACTATTTTTCATAATTTTTCCTTTAAGTTTTTCAAACGCATTTATATCAAAAATAACTTAATTAAAACTTAAAATTAGCTTATTATTAAATAAATTTTAAGTTTTAATTAACTTTTAATAAAATAATCCCCATCAAAACTGACGAGAGAGTATTGCCTTTGTGTGCCTAAACTTTGTTTGAGTTCATCTATGCTTAAAAAACTTAAAGTATCAGCACCTATATATTCACGCACTTCATCAACACTTTTGTTCGCACTGATAAGTTCTTCAAAGGTTGGGGTATCTATGCCGTAAAGATCAGGAAATTTAATCTCAGGGCAAGCAACCGCAAAATGAATAGTTTTTGCCCCAGCATTTCTAAGTAAAGAAATGATCTTTTTAGAAGTTGTGCCACGCACTATGCTATCATCAACCACAACAATTTCTTTGCCTTCAAGGACTTTATGCATGGGATTAAGCTTGAGTTTGACTCTAAGATTCCTTAGCTCTTGAGTTGGTTCTATGAAAGTGCGTCCTACATAGTGATTTCTTACTATAGCCATTTCAAGGGGGATTTTTAAACGACTTGCAAAACCTAAAGCCGCACTTACCCCACTATCTGGCACAGGCACAACAAAATCAACTTTGTGCTTAAATTTATCCGCTAGAATTTCACCCATTTTTTTACGCATTTCATATACGCTTTTTCCCTCGACTATACTATCAGGACGTGCAAAATAAATATACTCAAAAGCACAAATTCTAGGCTCAGCTTTAAAAAGTTCTATGCTTTCAAATTCATCTTTTCCAAGCGTAAAGATAAGCATTTCGCCCGGCTTTACATCTCTTATAAATTCAGCTTCTATCAAGTCAAAAGCACAGCTTTCACTTGCAACTATATAGCCTCCATCTTTAAGCTTTGCAAGGCTTAAAGGACGCACGCCAAAACGATCCCTTACCACAAAAAGCTTGCCTTTACTCGCTAATACAAAGCAATACGCCCCTATGCAGTCTTTTAAGCTTTCTATGAATCGCTCTTTTAAATTTGGCTTTTTACTTCTTGCTATAAGATGAATCACATTTTCAGTATCCATATTTGAGCGAAAAATCGCCCCTTCATTGATAAGCCTTGTCCTTACTTCGTCTTTATTCACAAGATTGCCATTGTGTGCAAGTGCAACTTCTCCTAGCATACAGCTTGCTACTATGGGCTGAGCATCAGCTAAAGAAGCACTTCCAGCAGTAGAATAGCGGTTGTGTCCGATTGCAAGCTCACCTTGAAGCGAGGCTATATTAGTTTCATTAAAGATAGTATTAACCTCGCCTTTTCCTTTTAAGGTTTGCAAATTTTTGCCATCACTTACACTAATACCACTTGCTTCTTGCCCACGATGCTGCATAGCAAAAAGAGCATAATACGCGTATAAACTTGCTTGTTTTGAATTAATCACGCCCACAACAGCACACATCTTAAATTCCTAAAAAATCATTGATCGAATAAAAGCCATTTTTTTGAATCACAAGCCATTTTGCGATTTTAATCGCTCCTTTTGCAAATGTCGCTCTTGAAGTAGCCACATGGCTAAGCTCTAAAAACTCGCCTTCCTCATAAAAGCCTATGGTATGCTTACCAACTATATCCCCGCCTCTTAAACTCATCACACCGATCTCATCAGCTTTTCGCTCTCCTATAAGCCCGTCTCTACCACTTATTCGCACCTTGTTTAAGTCTAAATTTCTGGCATTTGCAAGCCCTTGAGCTAAAGTCATAGCCGTGCCACTTGGAGCGTCTTTTTTATGGCGGTGGTGCATTTCAACAAGTTCTATATCAAAGCCTTTTAACATAAGAGCAGCCTTTTGGGCAAGATGATTAAGCACGGCTACGCCAAGGCTCATATTGCTTGCATAAAATACAGGCATTGTAAGGCTAAGTTCTCTCATCAAGGCAAAGCTTGTTTCATTAAGTCCGGTTGTGCCGATAACTAAGGGTTTGGGGTTATTTTTAGCATATGAAAGGAGGGCTAAACAGGCTTGTGGTGTTGAAAAGTCGATGATAACTTCAGCTTCATCAAAAAAAGCTTTAAGCTCATCGCCTTTATCAAATTGTGTAGCTTTGAAGTCCTTTTCATCTTCTAAGCAAAAAAGAATTTGCTTACCCATGCGTCCTTTTGCACCATAAATGCCTATACTTGTCATCATTTATCCTTTTAAAGCTCAAATTCTAGCCTTTTTTTGATTAAAAAGTAATAAAATTTGAAGGAGTTTAAGTCTTTAAAAAAGTATTTTTGAAATAATGAAAAAACTTTAAGCCCTTGATTTAGGGCTTAAAACTTAGTGTAAGCTTTCTATATAAGCTAAAGCCGAAAGTGCAGCTACAGCTCCATCGCCTGCAGCACAGATAACTTGTTTTGGTGCGTCTTGTCTTAAATCTCCAGACGCAAAAAGTCCGGCTATATTTGTTTGCATTTTAAGATTGACTTTAACTTGTCCGCCATCGCACATATCGCATAAAAAGCTTCCATTATCCTGTTTTAAAATTTCATTTCTCACATCTAAGCCTACAAAGGTAAAAATTCCGGGCACATTTAAATCCCTTATAGAACCATCTTTAAGCTTGACTTTTACGCCACAAACGCCTTTTTGATCTCCATACACTTCATCTATACTTGCCTCAGTGATAAGCTCAATTTTTGCATTTTGTTTAACTTTTTCAGTGGTGTTTGGAGCAGCTCTAAATTCAGCTCTTCTGTGGATTAGATATACCTTAGAACAAATATTTGCAAGGTATAACGCCTCTTCAAGTGCGGTATCTCCACCACCCAAAACAGCTACTTCTTTACCTTTGTAAAAAAAGCCATCGCAAGTAGCACAAGTGCTTACACCTTTGCCAAAAAACTCAGCTTCACCCTTAAAACCAGCTTTTTTAGGAGCTGATCCAGTGCAAACGATGACTGCTTTTGCCTGCTCGCTTTTTCCGCCTTCAAGCTTAATCGTAAAGGTGTTATCAGCGTTTTTGCTAATTTGTTCTACAGCTATCATTTCATGTTTTAAGCCAAAACGCATACATTGTTCATTCCAAGGCTCCATAAACGACATACCATCCATTACTTGAGCAACACCGGGATAGTTTTCTATCTCAGAACTTGAGGTAATTTGTCCGCCGGGCATACCCTTTTCAAACATAATCACATTTTTAAGCCCACCCCTTGTCGCATAAAGTCCAGCACTTAATCCAGCTGGTCCTCCACCAATAATCGCTAAATCTAACATTATTTTCTCCTTGTTTTTTTGATAATATAATAGTAAATTTTTTCTTAATATTTGTTAATAAAAATTATTATTTGAAAAAAAATACAAAGATATAAAAATAAAAAAGACTTAAGAAAGTAAAGCCACAAAAAAAGTGGCTTTTATTAAAGTAAAGAGTTGAGTTTATCAGTGATTGCTTGTTTTGATTGAGCACCGATAAGCTGATCAACGACTTGTCCATCTTTTAAGAAAATAAGTGTTGGTATAGAGCGAACATCAAATTGTTCTGAAAGTTCGCGTTCCTCGTCTGTATTGACTTTGCAAATTTTAGCTTTACCTTCAAAGTCTTCAGCAAGTTGATCGATGACTGGCGAAAGCATTTTACAAGGTCCGCACCAAGGTGCCCAAAAATCAACTAAAGCTACACCGCTTTTAGCTTCTTCAAAATTGCTTGAATTAAGTTCAATGTATTTTCCCATTTGTTTTCTCCTAAAAAATTTTGTGTTATTGTAGGCTAAAAAAGTAAAATTTTTCCTTAAAAACTTATATTTTCTCTAAAATCTATAGTGTTTGGTTTTACACAAAGCAAGTCGATTTGAAAATCGCTCATAAAACCTTGCTGTAAGAAATAATAATCAATAGCTTTCAGCAGTTTTTCATACTTTTTTTGATCAAGTCTGTATGCAACTTCATAGTTTCTTTGTGTGCTTTTTACCTCAATGAAGTGCAAAATTTCATCCTTTTTAGCGATGATGTCAAGTTCGCCAAATTTGGAGTGAAAATTGCGTTGCAATATAACAAAACCTTGTTTTTTAAGATAAGCACAAGCCCTATCCTCGCCTACAATTCCGCTTAAATACTCTTTAAGCCCCATTTAGCTTTGAATTCTCATCATAAAAGGCTTGGCTTTGATAAAATCTTGTTTTTCAAGTGTGTTTAAAAGGGTTTGAATGCTTTTTTCATAAGTATGATGTGTGGTGAAAAAAAGTGTGCTGTGATCCACTTTTGACTTTGGTTTTTGCAAAAAGCTGTCAATTGAAATTTGATTTTCACTCATAAGTTGGGTGATTTTTGATAAAACACCGATTTTATCTTCAACTTTAAGGCGAAGATAGTATTTAGTGTAAATTTCATCTTGAGACACAAGAGTATAAGGAATTTGACGCTCAAAGCCTAACATTGAAGTTTTTGATCTAGCCCTTGCACAATCCATCAAATCAGAAATCACCGCACTAGCCGTTGCCTTTCCACCAGCTCCAGCACCATAATAAAGGCTATCTTCAAGCATATCGCCCTTGATATTAATAGCATTCATCACTCCATTTACCTTAGCTAAAAGCCTGTTTTTATCAAGCATGGCAGGATGCACCCTAAGCTCAACCTTGCCATTTTGTGCTCTAGCTATGCCAAGAAGTTTGATCGTAAAGTCAAATTCCCTTGCAAAATACATATCTTCACTTGAAATTTCATGAATGCCTTGTATTAAAATATCTTCTGGTTTGTGCCTAAGTCCATAAGCAAGACTTGCTAGGATTAAAAGTTTATGGGCTGCGTCAATGCCTTTTATATCAAAGCTAGGATCAGCCTCAGCATAACCTAAATTTTGGGCTTGTTTTAAGGCTTCATCAAAACTGCAGTTTTTTTCATTCATAGAGCTTAAGATGAAATTACTTGTGCCATTTAAAATGCCTTCTATACCTAAAATTTGGTTTGCGCTTAAGCCTTCTTTGAGAATTTTGATGATAGGAATTCCTCCTGCAACGCTAGCTTCATAGCCAAAAAAGGCATTCTTGGCAAACTCTTCAAGCTCATAGCGATGATAAGCAAGCATAGCTTTGTTTGCACTGACAACAGCTTTTCCTTGTTTTAAAAGCTTTGAGATAATGGCAAAAGGCTTATTTACTCCGCCCATAAGCTCCACAAAGATATCTATATCTTCTCGTTTTATGATCTCTTCTATATCTTGCACTACAGGCACCAAAGCATTTGGCTTTGGCGTTATAGCTAAAGCTACAACAGGCTTTAATTCTTTCCCACACCTTGCTTTGATAAGCTCTTTATTTTGTATTAAAGCTTCACAAACTGCTGATCCAACCGTGCCATAGCCTAAGATCGCTACATTCATACCTTATTCACTTTTGAGGTATTTTTTGATATTTCTTGCAGCTTGACGAATTCTGTTTTCATTTTCTATTAAGGCTATACGCACATACTCATCGCCAGCTTCTCCAAAACCAATCCCAGGACTTACCGCCACGCCAGCATTTTGTAAAAGTTGCTTTGAAAACTCTAAACTTTTAAGATGAGTCTTACTTTGTGGAAGTTTTGCCCACACAAACATACTTGCACGAGATTTTTTTAAGCTCCAACCTGCATTTTCAAAGGCATCGATTAAAACATCAAGTCTTTTTATATAGGTATTTTTAATCTCCTCTATACAAGCTTGATCCCCATCAAGTGCTATAGTTGCTGCTACTTGTATAGGTGTATACATACCATAATCAAACCAAGATTTGATCTTTTTAAGTGCAGCTATAAGGCGTTTATTACCCACGACAAAACCTACACGCCAGCCAGCCATATTGTAAGTTTTTGAAAGTGTATAAGCCTCAACAGCCACATCCTTAGCACCCTCAACTTCAAAGATAGAAGGGGTTTTATAATCCCCAAAAGCAAGTTCAGCATAAGCAATGTCCGAGATGATATAAAAACGTTCTTTTTTTGCCACAGCCACAAGTCTTTCATAAAAGCTTTTTTCAGCTGTTATGGTGGTAGGATTGTGCGGGAAATTCACTACAAGATATTTTGCACGCGGTATGCTTTCTTTCAAAGCTGTTTCAAGGCTAGCGAAAAATTTATTTTCATCAAGTTCAAATTGCTCATTATAATGAAGAGGCATTTTAGCTACATTGCCCCCAGCAATGATAAAGGCTTGAGTGTGTATAGGATAAGCTGGATCAGGCACTATGGCTACATCGCCGGGATTTATGATAGCTCTTGCTAAATTCACAAAGCCTTCTTTACTGCCCATAGTCGCTACTGCTTCAGTTTCTGGATCAAGCTCAACGCTGTATTTTCTTTTATACCAATTACAAATTGCAAGGCGAAGCTTGTAAATTCCAGCTGAAACTGAATAGCCAGAAGTTTTGTCTTTATTTGCACTTTCACAGAGTTTATCGATGATATGTTGTGGAGTTTTGCCGTCTGGATTACCCATAGAAAAATCTATGATGTCTTCTCCGGCTCTACGTGCTGCCATCTTGATAGCATTTACTTCTGCAAAAACATAATTTGGTAGCCTTTCTATGGTGTTAAAGCGAATTTCTTCAAACATAGTCTTCTCCTTTATTTTGAAAGATAAATTTCAAGTCCTCTACGTATATTATCCAAATTATAAGAATCTCCAACAATCGCATAAACAGCATTCGAAGGTATGGAGCTTGAAAAATTGTTATTTTTTTCTTGACTTTCTAAATTTTCGATGAGCTTTAGATCTTTATCTACAAAGATGATCTTAGGAAACCAAGCATCAGCAGGACTTGCTTTAAGACTTATCGTGCTTGCTCCTTTAAGATCGATTATATAATCTTTTAAAGGGCGTCCTAATTTCGTGCTTTGATTAAGCATAACATTTGTATTTGTGCTTAATTTGGCTCTTGAAAAATCAAGGCTATATTCATAGCTATATGCTCCTGTTTTTCGAACATTTTCGATAAAAACGAAATTTTGTTTTAAAAGTGTATAAAAACTACCCGGATCAAGGATATATCTTGATTCAATGCGAAGTTTATAAGTGCTAAGATCAGTGCTTAAATCAAGCTGTATAGGAGTAAAATACACAAAACCGGCTTGATTTAAAGCATCATTAATAACCTTTAAAAATAAAATATTTGAAGCCTTGCTCTTAAAGCTTAACTCAAGGCTTTGTGAACTGGCTAAAGTAAGACTAAGCAAGGAATTTGTTTTGAGTATCCTTGAAATTTCACTTAAATTTGCATAACCATTTTCATCAGTATAATCTCTGCCTTCAAACAAAAGTTTCAACTTTTCTTCTAAATTTGGATTTGCTATGATATTTTGAGCAAGCTCTAAGCTACTTATAGCAAATACCTTTGTGCCAAGTAGCACACCTAAAATCAAAACTTTTGCAAACAACCTTACCATTCTTTACCCCTGTTATAACTCATAAATTCAGCCAAAGAGATACTTTTGATCTTGCCATTTTGCACCAAAAAGCGTTTTGAACTGCCAGCTGGAAATTTTTGCTCTTTACCCTCATCATCAATAAGCGTTAGTGCGGTTGCTCCGATTAAAAGGAGTTGGTTTTTATTAAGATCAACTGAAAAATTATTTTCTGCGACTACAGCACTTTTTGAATTTGAGTCAAGATCGATAAAACCAACCCAAACCTTACCAGAAGTGCTAAAAATCGCTTCTTTTGGGCTTAAATTTTCATTGATAATAGGCTGAGTTTGGGCGGTATTTTGTAAGTTGATACTTGAAATTTCATTATTTGAACTTGTATTTTGTTCATTTTTTTCTTGCTCATTTGCCTGGCTTTTTACTTCAGTGTTTTCTTCACTTGTATTTTGTTCGCTTTCATTTTCATTTGAGCTTACTTCTTTGCTATCTGTGTTTTTGACATTATTTTGTGCTTCATCGATAATTTGCACCACAGAAGAACTTGAGTTTTGCGTAATTTGCTCGCTACTTGTGCCAAATTTAAACCAGTCGTATTGATAGATAAACCAGCCAAGTGCGATGATGATGATAAGAATTAAAAACCATATCCAAAAGCTTGATGATTTGTGTGAATAGGCATCAAGTTTTGGTGGAACGCCAATTTGTTGAGAGAGCACATGGTCTTCATTTGTCTTACTTTCGTTTAAAAAAGCATTGTATTCTTCAAGAAAAAGAGTGAAATCAAGATCATATTCACGACTTAAGATTTTTAGAAAGCCTTTGACATTAAAGCGACTCAACTTTTTGAAGTCTTTTTCAATCAAAGCTTCTAAAAAAGCCATTTCTATCTGTGTTCTTTGAGAGACCTCTTTGAGGTTTAAATTTTCTAGCTTATTCATTTACCATCCTATCACAAAGTATTGCAAAAGCAGCACTCACATTGAGGCTGTCAAATTCACTTTTCATTTTTATACCTACACTTTCATCGCATTTTTTTATGACTTTTTGAGTCAAACCAAAACCCTCACTTCCCATAATCAAAACCTTTTTATCTTTTGTTTTAAGCGAACAAATGTCCTTGCCATTTTTATCACTTGCGTAAAGATAAAAACCAAGCTGCTTAAGCTCATTTAAGGCACTCAAACCATCTTGCACCAGCGTTATTTTCATATCCATCGCTGCACCTGCACTTGTGCGGATAATGCCTTCAATACCTACACTTGAGCCAACTATAAGCAAGCTTTTCACGCCAAAAACATAAGCCGTTCTTGCGATAGAGCCTATATTTCCAACATCACTAACACCATAAAGCATAATGATAAAATCATCTTTTTTAAGCTCATGAAAAGGCGTAAAAACAAAGTCTTTCACCCTCATCAAAAAACCTTGATGATTGCCACCTTTTGCCAAAGCTTGTGCGGCTTTAAAATCAAGCTTTTTAATCTTCACACCACTTTGGGCGATTTTTGCAAAACTTACTTTGTCGCATTCTTTGGCTAAAAAAAGCTCTTCAATCTGCTCTTTATGCCTTGCAAGAACATAGAAAAAGATTTGTTTTCCGTAAATTATCATCGCTCATTCTACCTTATTTTGACTTAAAAGCAGTTTGTTATAAAGCTCTTTTGCATTTTTTTGAGTGATTTTTGCTAAAAGTTTGCTTTTTTCTTTTAAGGAAATATCAAGAGCTAAGATATCACTTTGACTTAAAGTGCCTCTGGCAAAATTTGTTTCTTTGTTAGCATCGATAACTAGCACCCATTCGCCATTTAAATTTTCATTTTGAAGTATGTTTAAAAGTTCTTGTGCTGGGGCTTTAAATTTTTTTTCAAATTTTTTGCTGATCTCTTTGATGATAAAGATTATTCTTTGTGGATCAAGTAAAACTAAGCTTTCAAGTAAAGCTAAAATACGAGTTGGAGCTTCATAAACTATACTTACAAAAGGATTTAAAAGCAAATTTTCAAGCTCGTTTTGTCGTTGCTTGCCTTTACCGCTTAAAAAACCCATAAAAATAAATTCTTTTGCCTCAAAACCACTTGCTACAAATGCAGTGATAGCAGCATTTGCTCCGGGTAAAACCTCATAAGCTATATTATTTTTCAAAGCAAAATCAACCAAAATACTGCCCGGATCACTCACGCAGGGCATACCTGCATCACTCATAAAAACAATGTCTTGTTTAAAAAAATCAGTATTTAAAGAAGCAAGCACTTCTTTTTCGTTGTGGCTATGAAAGGAGATGAATTCTTTACTTTCAAAACAAAGCTTAAATTTTTGGCTTAGCAAATGAAGCAAGGATTTACAAACCCTTGTATCTTCACAAAGCACTATTTTACAAGTTTTTAAAAGCTCTATCGCCCGATAAGAAATATCAGCTAAGTTGCCTATGGGCGTGGGGATAAAATAGAGCATAAAAAGGCTTATTGCATAGCGTATTTTTTCTTGAATTTCTCTACGCGACCTGCAGCATCGACGATTTTTTCACTACCGGTAAAGAAAGGATGGCAGTTTGAACAAATATCAACGCGGATTTCAGCCTTGTTTGACTTTGTTGTAAAGCTGTTTCCACATGCACAAGTTACTTTGCATTCTATAAATTCTGGGTGTATATCTTTTTTCATTATCATGCCTTTAAAAATATTTTGAAAATAAACGCAGATTATACCCAAAATAAAATAAATTTAAACTAAAATCTTAAAAAGCCTTTAATTTTATAAAAATTTAAACTTATTTTTGAAAAGCTTTAAGACAAGGTATCTTTATCTATAAAATTTAACCTAAACTTAAATTCGCAACCACGCTTATAGCAGCACTTTGGCTTTTGAGGATATAAGGGTGTATGAATTTTACTTTTTTTGCAAAAAGCTCTCTTTCTCGCTGAGAAAATCCCCCTTCTGCACCAATGAAAAAAATTTCTTTTTTATAATCGCTAAAGCTTTTTAACTCTTCTCCTTCAAAATCAAGCAAAACAGCTTCAGGATAAGCTTTTTTAAACTCATCGCTGCTCTTAAAAACTGAAATTTTCATTAAATTTGCTCGCCCGCACTGCTCGCAAGAAGCAATTAAAATTCGCCTCAAACGCCCTAAATCAAGTTTAAAATTGCGTTGGGAAAAGTCAGCATACACAAGCAGAAGCTCTTCTAAGCCAAGTTCGTTTAAAATGGGCAGGGTTTTCTCAAGCACGCCTGTATCAATCATACCTAAAGCAAGCCTTATATCACTTGAAAATCCCGGCTTTTCTTCACTTTTTTTCAGCTCAAGCAAGATGTGCTTTTTATTAAGTTGGCAAAGCTCATACTCATATAAAAAAATATCGTTTAAATTCCTAAGTTTTAGGCTTTCATTTTGTTTCACTCTTCTTGCTTTAAGGTGCAAAAAGGCTTCATTTTCTAAACAAATGCAAGCTTCGCCGGCTTTTTCATGATATAAAAACTGCATAATATCGCTGATATAAATATGGCAAAGCTAGCAAAAAAAGCGTGATAAGCAAGATAAAAAAACTCCACGCCCTAAAACCTTGATAGCGTCTCCTTTGCCTTGCTTTTTTAAAGCGGTTAAATTGAAAGATATTCAAAGCGACAATGAGACACCAGCTAGCAAGCATTAAGCCGCGAAAAAAACTCAATTCAAAGCTTTTTAAAGCTAAAAGCAAAGAGCCGGTAAAAAAAACTATACTTAAAAAAAGATAATACACCGGTAAAAAAAGCCGAATGCGTCTTATAAAATAAAACTCTGTCCTAAAGCTACTTTGCGTTAAAACCAAATAAAAAACCATCAAAAACCCACTCGCATAAAGGCTATATATATGAAAAGCAAGCACGAGATCATAAATTTGCATACCCTGCTCCGCTTTTTAATTTTTTACTTTCAAGCTCAAAGCTTAGATCATCTTGCACCGGCAAAGGCACATTGGTATCATTCACTTCGCTTTTTTCATCATCTTGCTCGATAAGTATGTTTGTATCATTGAACTTTGGCGTGATTTTTTCGCTTTTATCTTCGCCACAAGCGATAAAAAAACAGAGTAACAATAAAATCCAAAGCTGTTTATAACTTTTCATCAAAGCTCCTTTTTGTTGATAAATTCATACTCACCTTTGAGTTTTTCAAAAAAAAGCTCATCGTCCCAATCACTTTGAATTTCTTTTGAAAACTCGATCTCATCAAGCTTTATAGGTGATAAATACTTGCTGTAAGCATCTTCTTTAAAGCCTTGTGCATAACTGCTTCGTGTTTCATGCACGATGATACTTTGTAAATTTACGCCTTTTTCGCCATTTTGCATTTTTGTTTTTGAAAGCAAGGTATCAATCAGCACAAAAAATACGCGACAAAAATTCTCCGCACTTGCATTTACACCCAAGCTCACCCAACGTTTAGAATGCTTCTTCATATCCTTTAAATACTGCTCATCATCATTTTTAAAAAGCGTGATGGCATGATCAAAGCTATCAATGATCTGGCGAATTTCTTGTTTTAAAAGCCCAAAATCATACACCATGCCAGCATTATCTAAAAATTTGCTTTCAAGCAAAACTTCTACCTTATAAGAATGTCCATGAATGCTTGTTTTACACCGCTTTGAAGTGCAAAATCTAACTATATGTGCGTTTTCAAACTCAAATAATTTTCGTATAATCATACGCCTTCTTTTTCTCCCCAAAGCCTGATGTGAATTCTATCTGAATAATTATAGCCATTTTTTATGCAAAATTCAGCAATTTTTAAAGCATTAGTTTGAAGTTGGAGCTCATTATGCCCCATAGGCATACAAAAAACTTCAGCTTTGGCTTTTTGAAGTATGTATTCTATCTCCTCGCAAGCCTTGTTTGAAACGATCATCTTTTCATCTAAAACAAATTTATAAAAACTCATCTTAGCATTGAAAATGATCGCTTTTATAGCATCAAAACGAAGTCTTTCTTTTTCACTTAAGCCACTATTGCTTAACTTTACGCCCATAGCAAAAATGCAGTTTTTATAGAGTGGAAATTTTTCAAAATCAATAAAAATGCTCGCATTCGTCTCAAAATGCACCTCAAAACCACTCTCAAGCAAAGCCTTGATAAAATTGATAAATTCAGCACTTTGATGATGGAGCAGAGGCTCGCCTCCTGTGATAACGATGATAGGCTTTTTATCTTGAGTAAGTTTTGAAATTTTATCTAAAAGCTCTTTAGCACTTAAGTTTTGATAAGAGTTTTTAAATTCTTTTGTCCAAACAGCACGTAAGGTATCACAGCCCACAAGGATTTTATCTTGTATTTGTTTTTCTACTCCAAAACCAAAGCAGTTAAAATTACAGCCCGCAAAACGCACGAATAAAGCTAAATTCCCAGCAAATTTACCTTCGCCTTGTATGCTTAAAAAATACTCTACAATTTGCAAAATATCACCTTTTTTTAAAAAAATAAAAACATAATTATAACCTAAGATATAATAAAATGTATCATTAAAAAGCAATGAAATTTATTTTTGATTGTTTAAATCAAAATTTAGTTTTCTTACTATATAATTATTAATAATATTTTTTAAAATATTGAAAAGTAAAAAGGTATATTTTATGGAATTTTTAAAGGCTTATATGGATTGGATTATCTTAGGAATTCTTGGAATAATGGCTTTTTTAGCACTTTGGTGCGTGATCGAACGACTGCTTTTTTTTAGAAAGATTAATATGAACGAATATCAAAATCATCAAGAATTTGATAATGCTTTGAGTGAAAATTTAACAACCTTATATATCATTTATTCAAATGCGCCTTATGTAGGACTTTTAGGAACGGTTGTCGGGATTATGATAGTGTTTTATGATATGGGATTTTCAGGTAATATTGATGTAAAATCCATAGTCGTAGGACTTTCTTTAGCCTTAAAAGCTACAGCTTTAGGGCTTTTAGTGGCTATTCCTTCTTTGATGGCGTATAATGCTTTGCTTCGTAAAATTTCAATTTTAAGCTCACGCTATCAAAATAAAGACGCAAAAAATGATTAAAGTACCTAAAAACGAGGGTTTAAACATAGTGCCTTTCATAGACATTATGCTTGTTTTGCTCGCTATTGTTTTAAGTATTTCAACCTTTATCGCTCACGGACAGATCAAAGTTGAGCTTCCAAAGTCTGAATTTGCCACTTCCACAAATGATAATAAAGAGAAATTTCTCATTACTATTGATGAAAAAAATTTATTTTATCTTGATGATAAGCCCATTAGTTTAGAAAGCCTAAAACAAGAACTTAATAAACTTGATAAAAAAACTCTTGTCGAACTTAAAGCCGATAAAAACGCTAAATTTGAGAGCTTTATACAGATCATTGATCTGCTTAAGGGCATAGAACACGAGAATTTTCAAATCATTACAGAAAAGCAAACAAGATGAAAAGCACGCAAAAACAAGCCTTTGTTTTAACTTGTCTGATATTTTTGCCACTTTTTCTTTTCGCTGTCCTAAGCGATCCTTTTAAAAGCGAGATTAAGGGCGATGATAGCGTTACTTTGGTGATGAGTCAATTCATCGCACAAGGACAAACTGATCAAGTCGGCGAAGCTAATGCCCAACCCGCACCAGAAGAAGACAAACCAAAAGAACGCAAGAAAGAACATAAAAAAGAGCAAAAAAAGCGAGAAATTCACAAATATGCTAGAAAAAGCATAAAAGAAAAACCTCAAGAAGAACTTACTCAAGCTTCAGCTCCAGCAGGGGGAGCTCAAATTAATAACAATGCTTTAACCCAGATTGGCACACTTGCTTTTGGCAAAGATGACAATCCTTTTTTAAGAGAGATTAAAAAAGCCATTGATGAGGCAGCAAGAAGGGCTTATCCAAGACAAGCACGCAAAATGCGTTTAAGTGGTGAAGTTTTGCTTGAATTTGTTTGGCTATATAATCAAACCCTTGATAAAGTAAGGGTAGTTAAAAGCTCGGGACATGAAATTTTAGACTCAAATGCACTTAAAGTGATCGCTAGAGCTGCTAAAAACTTCCCACAATACGAAAAAAATGTGCGAATTCAAATCCCTGTCGTGTATAATCTCAAAGATTAAAACAAGATCAAGACACAAAAGCAAACAATGGATTTTGTGTCTTTGATTTATTTATGACAGCTTGTGGTAATTCATTTAAATTTTGTGATGGTAAGAACTAAGTCAAGCAAATTTGTTGGTGTATAAATTTCAAATCTTACTTTTTTAAGCTTTACAAAAATTAAATTTTTTATCAAAATTGTCCTCTTTCTTTTTTGTATTTTATCTTTTAAACCATTTTGCTCACTCTAGCTTACAATGACTAAAAATGAGCTGCTTGAATGTTTTTGTTTTCCTCCTTTTTTCAAGCGATAAATCAATGATTAATTTGTCTTGCTTACCCTTTTTAGCTATAATTTCGCTTTCAAAAGGACAAGACCATGCAGGCAATCGATCTTGAAAAACACAGCATAGCTAAGCTTTATTTTAGGTATTTTATCCCCTCTCTTTGTGCTATGCTTGCACTTTCAACTTATTCTACCATAGATGGCATTTTTGTAGGGCAAAAGCTTGGTAATGATGCTCTTGCCGCTGTTGGTATAGCATGGCCTGTTTTTCCTGTGTTGATCGCGTATGAGCTTTTATTTAGCATAGGTGCAGCAAGTTTAAGTTCTTATTATCTTGGTAAAAATGAACCTGAAAAAGCAAGGCTTATCTTTAGTTCAGTATTTTATTTTGCTTTACTAAGTAGCTTGCTTTTGGGCTTTGTGTTTTTTATCTTTTGTGATGAAATTGTGATCTTTCTTGGTGCAAGTCAAACTATCGCTCCTTTAGCTGCTGAATATCTTGAAGTCATTTTTCTTGGCTCTTTTGTCATCGTTTTACACCCATTGCTTGATATTTTTGTGATGAATGATAAACGTCCTGTTTTAGCTATGGTAGCTATGATTAGTGGATCTTTAAGCAATGTCGTGATGAATTATTTTTTCATTTTTGTTTTTGAATGGGGGCTTTTTGGTTCAGCTTTAGCGACAATTTTAGGGCATTTTATAGGTTTTTTGATCTTATTTTGGCATTTTATCTCAAAAAAGGGACAAATTTATTTTATCAAAGCCTTTAAATTTTTTACACTTTTTAAATCCGCACAAAATGGCATAGCTCAAGCTAGTGCAGAATTGAGTGCAAGTGTTGTTATGCTCATAGCTAATCATATCTTAGGTTTTTTAGGTGGAGATAGAGCCATTGCAACCTATAGCGTTGTGATGTATTCTGGCATAATTTTATTTACAGCCTTACTCTCAGCTTCACAGGCTATCCAGCCTATAGCAAGCTTTAATTACGGCGCAAATGTGTATGCAAGGCTTGTTAAGATACTTCGTTTTGGCTGTGCGTTTAGCCTTGTGCTTGGAAGTTTGATGTATGTTTTATCTTATCTTTTTAGCGAGCATTTAGTGGTATTGTTTTTACAAAAAAATGAATTTGGTGACATTGATGAGGATTTTCTAGCTGGGTGTATAGAGGCGATGCGGATTTATTTTCTAGGTTTTATTTTGCTTGGCTTTAATATGAGCGTGGCAAGCTTTTTTCAAAGCGTGCAAAAGCCTTTAAGTTCATTTATCGTTACTATATCTTATACTTTGGTTTTTGTATGTATATTTTTTCTTATTTTACCAAGCTTTTTTGACATAAAGGGCATATTTTTTAGCTATCCTTTGGCTGAACTTTGTTCCTTTTTTGTAGCTTTAGCTGTGATCTTTTGGACGTTTAAAAAAGGAAGTTTAAAGCAAAATAGGAATTTGCAGGAAGTAAAAGCGATATAAATATCTTAAAGCAAATATTAAATTTAGCCTTCAGTTCTGATGATAAGGCTTTTTGGGAGTTTAAATTTCAAAATGAGTTCTTCTTCTTTTGCTCTCATTTGTCCTTCGTCATTTTCGTGATCATAGCCAAGAAGGTGCAAAAATCCGTGCAAAAAAAGCAAAGCTAGCTCTTCTTGCTTGCTGTGTCCTAGTTCTCTAGCTTTTTGTTCGGCTAGCTCTGTGTTAATAACTATACTTCCAAGTGGTAAATTTAAATCAAACTCATCTAAAAGCGGAAAAGATAACACATCAGTGCTTTTATCTATGCCTCTTTGCTCTAAATTGATCTTTTTCATCGCCTCATTATCTACTAAAAGAAGTTCTATATCTTTAAGGCTTAGCTCATCAGCTAAAATTTGCAAAAAATTACAATCCACATCCTCTTGGCAAAGTATCATTGAATTCCTTTTGATAAAATAGCCTTTATTATATCAAATTTCAAGGAAAATTGTGAAAAAAGCTTTATGTATCATCAGTGGGGGTATGGATAGCACAACTTGTGCGTATCTGGCGAAAAAAGAGGGCTTTGAGCTTGTAGCCTTACATTTTGACTATGCTCAAAGGACACAGGAAAAAGAAAGGGCTTGTTTTGAGGCTATTTGCGAGAACTTGGGCATAAATTTAAATAATCGCTATATTTTAAATACTGATTTTATCAAGATCATAGGGGCAAATTCGCTTACTGATACTAGCCTTGAGATACCTAAAAATGAATTTGGTGTAAATGAAACGCCAAATACTTATGTGCCTTTTAGGAATGGCATTTTTTTAAGTATAGCTGCAGCAATTGCTGAAAAGCACGAATGTGAGGCGATTTTTATAGGTGTGGTTGAAGAAGATAGTAGCGGTTATGCTGATTGCACTGAAAGTTTTATCAAAAAGGCTGAAGCTTTTATCAATGAAGGCAGAGCTACAAAACTAAAAACGCAGATAAAAACTCCCTTAGTGCATCTTAAAAAAGCTGATATAGTCAAGCTTGCTTTAAAAGAAAAAGTGCCTTTAGAGCTAACTTGGAGCTGTTATGAAAGACAAGATAAGGCTTGCGGGGCTTGTGATAGTTGTTTGTTGCGTTTAAAAGGCTTTAGCGAGGCTGGGCAAAAAGATAAGATAGAATATGCTTAAATACTCACTAAAAAATTTGCGTCAGCTTTGTTTTATCCATTATAGGCAAAATAGCAGATAAAATGAAGTGTTTTATATTTTATGAAGTTAAAAACTAAAAAGCTTTTTAGTTTTGTTAAGGTGTAGCCAAAAAGCTTAAATTTGCTTTTTGATTTTACATTTAGGGCATTCTAAAAAAGTGCCTTTTTTAAGCTCTTTGATAATCATATAAGAGCCGCATTCCTCGCATTTTTCATCGCTTGGCTTGTAATTACTGACAAATTTGCATTTTGGGTATTCACTACAACCATAAAATTTACCCCTCTTGCTAAAACGTTCAACAATCTCTCCTTTTTGACATTCAGGGCAAATTATGCCTGTGCCATTAGTCTTTTTTTGTAGGCTTTGAGCTTGCTCTTTGTTTTCTAAATTTCTTGAGTATTTGCATTTTGGAAAATTCAAACACGCTATAAACTCGCCATATCTACCCTTACGAATAGCAAGTTCGCCACCACATTGAGGACAAGTTTCACCAAGCTTAATAAGGGTTTTTTGACTAGCAATTTTTATTTTACCCTCTTCTACTTTCCGCATAAAAGGATAGTAAAACTCTTTTAAAGTTTCCTGCCAGTCTGCTTTTTTTTCAGCTATTTCATCAAGGGTATTTTCAAGCTTTGAGGTAAATTCAGCATCAACTATGTCGCCAAAATGTTTTTCTAAAACCTCAACCACACTAAAAGCAACTTCACTTGGCACAAGTTGTTTTTTATCTATCTTTACATAATCACGACTTGTAAGTATAGAAATGGTTGGTGCATAAGTTGAGGGGCGTCCTATACCTAGACTTTCAAGCTTTTTTACAAGTCCAGCTTCAGAATAACGAGGCGGAGCTTCAGTAAGATGAGAGCTAATGTCAATTTTTTGAGTTTTTAGCCCTTGTCCTATTTTTAATTCTGGTAAAATTTTATCCTTATCCATATCCCCATAAACTTTATAATATCCGTCAAAAAGGATTTTACGTCCGCTGATCTTAAACACAGCCTTATCGCCGCTTACAAAAACACTTTGACTTGATGATATAGCAGGATTCATTTGACACGCTAAAAAGCGGTTATAAATCAAAGTATAAAGTCTTAGTTCATCTTTTTCAAGAAAATTTGTAGCAATTTGTGGGGTAAAGCTTAAATTCGTAGGACGTATGGCTTCATGGGCTTCTTGAGCACCTTTTGACTTTGTTGCATACACTAAAGGCTTAGCGGGCAAATAAGCCTTTGAATAGTTTTTTTCTATAAAGTCCCTCGCACTTTGCACAGCTTCTTTGGCTAAATTTAAGCTATCTGTTCTCATATAAGTGATCACACCCATCACGCCTTTATGTGTTTTTACGCCCTCATAGAGCTTTTGAGCGATCATCATGGTTTTTTTAGGATTAAAGCCAAGTGTATTACTTGCACTTTGTTGTAGGGTTGAGGTCATAAAAGGCGGTGGAGCTGGAAGTTTTCTCTCCTTACTTTCTATATTTACAACCTTAAATTCAGCCTTTTTACAGGTTTCTAAAATGAGTTTGGCTCTGTCTTTATTAGTAAGTGTGAGTCTTTCTATCTTTTTTTTATCAAATTCAACAAGTTCAGCTTCTAAATCTTTAGCAAAAATCATATCTATGCTAAAATACTCAAGTGGCACAAAGGCTCTAATCTCTCTTTCTCTATCAACGATAATCTTAAGCGCAGCACTTTGCACCCTGCCAGCTGAAAGCCCTTTTTGAATTTTTTGTCCAAGTAAGGGGCTAAGTTTATAGCCTACTATGCGATCGAGCAAACGTCTTGCTTGCTGGGCATTAACTGAGTTCATATCAAGTTTTCTTGGATTGTTTAAAGCATGTTCAATCGCACTTTGAGTGATCTCGTGAAAGACTATGCGAGGTAAGGAGTTTTCATCTTTGTCAATAGCCTTAGCGATATGATAGGCTATAGCTTCGCCCTCTCTATCCTCATCAGTTGCAAGATAAACTTGCTTGGCTTTTTTTGCCTTTGTTTTAAGCTCTTTTACTAGCTCGCTATGATCTTTTGAGATGCGGTATTCTGGGATGAAGCTATCATCATCGATTTTAATACCAAAACTACTTTTTGGTAAGTCCCTAATATGCCCTTTTGAAGCGATAACTTCATAATCTTTGCCTAAGAAATTACCTATAGTTCTAGCTTTTGCTGGGGACTCTACGATGATGAGATTTTTCATTTAACTTGCCTTTTTATTTTAAAATTGCAAGATTTTACTAAAAATTTGTAAAATCTTGACTTTAATTTAACATTTTTTAGTTTTCATTCCAAAAAGCTTGCAAATCAAGCTTGATTTTATCGCTATTCGCAAATCACCTTCTCATCAAAAGTTGCTGATAGCTCATCACGCAAATCTGTCGCTAAAAATCCTATGTAATCTGTCAAATCAGTTTGCATTTATCCTTCCTTTAAGTCTTAAGAGAGCAAATCTAGCACATTTTACTTTAACTTTTTATTTAAAAAATTTTCATTTTTTATTATAATAACTAAAAATAAAAATAATATAAAGATAAATATTAATATAAGCTTTCTTGATTCTTTTGAATTTGTAATTCAAGTTTCGAATTTGTTGATTTTTAAAATTATGTTAAAAGGGAAAGACTAAATGGCAAGTAGTGTGGAATTTAAAGACTTTGTTTTAGAATGCTTGCAAAACTGCGAAAGTGGTTTTGATTTTAAAACAAGAAAAATGTTTGGCGAGTATTGTTTTTATATACTTGATAAAAGGCGCGAAGCCAAGCCTTGCTTTTTGCTGTGTGATGATATGCTGTTTGTCAAAGCACACAAAGAGCTTGAAAGCTTGCTTTGTGGGAATGAAAAAGCCAAACCCTTTGAAAAAGCAAAGCTTTGGTATGTGCTTGATCCTGAAAATTTAGAGCTTTTAAAACAAGTCGTGCAAACTTTAGCCTTGATCAAGACTTAAATTTGATCTATTGTTTTTTTGAGCTTTGAAATTTCAAAACCAAGCCTTATATAGCCAAGCTTAAAGGGCGATTTATCAGCCTTTTTTTGAGCTCGCCTATTTGAAATTCTAAGCCCTTTTTGAGTTCATTTGCTTCTAAAAAATCCGCATATTCAAACATAAGTAAATTTTGAACCTTAAGTTCTTCAAGTATATTTTGATAAACCTTAAACTCAACCCTTGTTTTTCTTAAGGCTTGAAAAAGTGAAAAAATTGAGTTTCAAGATAAGCCTTTCCAAGCCTGTAACTGAGCATATTTTCCACTCTTTTTACAGCACCGATTTTGTTTTATCAAGTCTTTCTTTTGTTTTTACTTTAAAAATGGGTTTTTGTAGGTTTTTAAATTTATGAATTCCTTGTGCTGTATTGGTATTTAAAATATTGCATTTAACTTCCTTAAAGCGAGTATATAAAGCCCCTTTGAAAAGGTAGCTAAAAAATGCTTCTTCATTATCTTTAAAAAGCTTTCTAGCCACATTTCAGCTTGCGAGTATTGCTTTTTTGAAAGCAAGATATCTAAAAAGGCAATTTTGTAAAATAAGCTTTCATTATCAAGTTTTAAAGCTCTTGAAACGATTTTTTCAAGCTCATCTACACGTGCTAATCTTGCACGTGCTAAAAAATACAAATACATATAAGAATGGACTTGCATAAGATTATGAACTTTTATCTTTTCTAGGTGTTTTGTTAGGTTTTTTGCTTGTTTGATGATAGAGTTGATATACTTGCTAAATTGAATTTTTGCGTAGAATTTTGGTAGCTCCTTAAGATAGTCTTTATCCACTCCGCTAATATGCATACCACTATCTTGGTAGCTGTAGCCAAAAGCCCCTGAAAATGGAAGCTCATTTTGAATTTTGTCAAGACTAATGCCTCTTGCAAGATGCTTTGTTTGTCTTTGAATGACACTAATATAAGAATGCGTTTTGATAAACTCATCATCAAAGATATATTCTTCATTTTGAATTTGAGGCAAAAGTATATCAAAACCATATTGTTTTACATTTGCTCTTAGATCATTAGTGCCACAAGCATTAAGCTCGCTTTTCCACGCAAAACCAAATTTAAGTCCGCTGATATGAGCTAGATACATAGTTACGATTAAATTCATCAGTCTACAACCCAAACCATCATCAGTTATACTGACAAAAAGTCCGTTATATTTGCGTGCTAAAAGCTTTAAATTTGAAAGTTTGAAAGGTTTTGTTGTTTGTGTAAAGATGAGGATTTTAGCAAATTTTTGTTTTGAGTGAAGCTCTAAACTTAGTTTTTGATCTTGAGCTTTAGCAGTGTGGCTAAAAAGCAAAACATTATCTAAACTCAAAAAGTCAAATTCATAATCCCCCCCCCCCATTGATATCGTTGCGAAAGCAATCGCTATGGCAAACACTTCAACCTAGAACATATCTACAAAATCTGCAAAAGCTTAGACATACCCATGAAAGAATTATTTTGCTTTTAAAGATTTTTAAAATTTTAAACTCTTAAATTTGCATTTTTATCCTTTTTAAAAGGAAAAAAACTTTAAAATTTAAGGCTAAAAGCTTGACAAAACAATGAAGTTTTTATACAATCACCTTTTTATTTTCGTTAGCTCTGTGCTAACAAGTTCTTTGTAAAGGAAAATTATGGAAAGGATTAGGCTTAAGCTTAAAGCTTATGATCACCGGGTTCTTGATCGAACAGTTGCAGCCATAGTTGAGGCTGTTAAAAGGACTGGTGCGGACATTCGTGGTCCTGTGCCAATGCCAACAAAAATCAAACGTTACACCGTTTTGAAATCTCCACATATCAACAAAGATTCAAGAGAACAATTCGAGCTTAGAATTCACGCAAGAATACTTGATATAGTAGCAGCTACACCTGATACGGTGGATTCTTTAACCAAACTTGACTTAGCCCCAGAGGTCAATGTCGAAGTTAGGGCTATGGGCAAGTAAAAGGATAAAAGATGGAATATATCGTAGAAAAAATAGGTATGAGTAGAACCATTTCTAATCCAAGTATAGCTGTAACCCTACTTAAATTAGTTAATACTAAAGTATGCGAGGTAGAAAATGGCAAGGCATTAGTCGCTTTTGCAAAAGGCAAAGCAAAAAACAAAAGCATAACTGGACAACAAAAAAAATACAATCTTTCAACTGAATTTAACCGCTTTGCAAGCCTAGAAGTAGCCAATACTGAAGCTGGAGACATCGATGAAAGCCCATTAAAAGAAGCTAAAATTTTAAAGGTTAGTTTTAATTCAAAAGGTAGAGGCTATAGTGGCGTGATTAAAAGACACGGCTTTTCAGGCGGTCCGGCAAGTCATGGTTCAAGATTTCACAGAAGACATGGTTCTATTGGTAATAGAGAGTGGCCAGGTCGCGTGCAACCGGGTATGAAAATGGCTGGACATTATGGCAATGAAAAAATCACTGTTAAAAATGAACTCATTTCATATGATGCTGAAAACAAAATCCTTGTGCTTAAAGGAGCAGTTCCAGGATATAATGGTGCAATGGGTAGAATAAGGATAGCCAAATGAGTAAAGTAATAGTTTTAAATGATAAATTTGAAAAAGCAAGTGAGCTTGATTTGCCTCAAAGCTATGCACAAATCAATCCGCATAATCTTTATTTGTATGCAAAATCATATCTTGCAAGCTTAAGAGCAAACAACGCTCACACTAAAAATAGAAGTGAAGTAAGCGGTGGGGGTAAAAAGCCTTGGAGACAAAAAGGAAGAGGCGGAGCTAGAGCTGGTTCAACACGAACAAATGTTTGGGTAGGCGGTGGCGTAGCCTTTGGTCCTACAAATAACAAAAATTACTTCCAAAAAGTGAATAAAAAGCAAAAAAGATTAGCCCTAGAAAGAGCTTTGGCTGAAAAGGCTGAAAAAGGTGCTTTATTTGCAGTACCAAGCTTGATTGTAGAAAGTGGCAAAAGCAAAGATGCTCAAGCTATCATCAAAAAGCTTAATCTTAAAGATGTGCTTATAGTCAAAGATTTCGTTGATGAAAAAACTTTTTTAGCATTTAGAAATTTAGCACATTCTTATGTGGTTGATCTTAGCGAAGTCAATGCTTACTTAATCGCTGTATTTAAAACAGTGATCATAGAAGAGCAAGCTTTAAAAACACTCACGAAAGAGGCGTAAAATGGCAGATATTACAGATATAAAAAGCATACTCTACACTGAAAAAAGCTTAAATTTACAAGAACGAGGTGTGGTGGTGATCCAAACAAGTCCTAAGATGACAAAAAATAGCCTTAATGCAGTGCTTAAAGAGTATTTTGGCGTGAGTGCTGAAAAGATCAATTCTTTAAGAATGAATGGCAAAGTCAAACGTTTTAGAGGACGTATAGGACAAAGAAATGATTATAAGAAATTTTATGTAAAGCTTCCTGAAGGGGTAAGCTTAGAAAGTAAGGAGGCTTAAGATGGCGATTAAAACTTATAAACCATACACTCCAAGCAGACGTTATATCACTGACTTAAGCTCTGAAGATATCACAGCAAAACCAAGCGTGCGATCTTTACTTGTAAAACTTTCTACCCATGCTGGACGCAACAGCTATGGACGCATTACAAGTCGCCATAAAGAAGCAGGTGCGAAAAAACTTTATAGAATCATCGATTTTAAACGTCGTAAATTTGGCGTTGAAGGCAAGGTAGAAGCTATAGAATACGATCCATACAGAACTTGTCGTATAGCACTTATCTCTTATAAGGATGGCGATAAACGTTATATACTTCAACCAAGAGGCTTAAAAGTAGGCGATATTATAGCAGCAGCTGAAAGCGGACTTGATATAAAGCCGGGCAATGCTATGAAGCTTAAAAATATACCAGTTGGAACCATAGTGCATAATGTAGAACTTAAGCCGGGCAAAGGCGGACAAATAATACGCAGTGCTGGAGCTTATGCTCAACTCATGGGTAAGGAAGAAAAATATGTTATCTTACGTTTAGCGAGCGGAGAAATGCGTCAAGTTTTAGCTGAATGTATGGCTAGCATTGGTGAGGTTGGCAATGAAGACTGGGCAAATATCACTATAGGTAAAGCCGGACGCAATCGCCACAGAGGAATTCGCCCTCAAACAAGAGGTTCGGCAATGAACCCAGTTGATCACCCACACGGTGGTGGTGAAGGTAAGAAAAATTCAGGTCGCCACCCAGTTACACCTTGGGGCAAACCAACTAAAGGTGCAAAAACACGTCGTAAAAAAGCAAGCGATAAGCTTATAATCTCAAGAAGAAAAGGAAAATAAGATGGCTAGATCACTGAAAAAAGGTCCTTTTGTCGATGATCATGTAATGAAAAAAGTCATCGCAGCAAAGAAAGCAAATGATAATAAGCCTATAAAAACATGGAGCAGACGTTCAACTATAATACCGGATATGATAGGATTAACCTTTAATGTCCATAATGGCAAGAGCTTCATTCCAGTGTATATCACTGAAAATCACATAGGCTATAAGCTTGGTGAGTTTGCACCAACACGCACATTTAAAGGGCATAAAGGCTCTGTGCAAAAGAAAATCGGTAAGTGAGGTTGATGATGAGCAAAGCATTGATTAAATATATCAGATTATCGCCTACTAAGGCAAGACTTATCGCTAAAGAAGTGCAAGGTATGAATGCTGAACTTGCATTAGCAAGCCTCCAATTTACTCCAAATAAAGGTGCAAAATACATAGCAAATGCGATTAAAACAGCAGTTGCAAATGGAAATTTTGAAGCTAATGAAGTCATAGTAAGCTCGTGTAGAGTAGATGCTGGCTCTGTGCTTAAAAGATTTAGACCAAGAGCAAGAGGTAGTGCAAGTCGCATTAGAAAGCCTACTTCTCATATCTTGGTAGAGGTTGCTAAACAAGTTGAAAAAGAAACTCAAAAAACAGAGGCTAAAAAAACAGCGCCAAAGACTAAAACTTCAGCCACAGTTAAGCCAAAAGCAAACAAAGCACCAGCGAAAAAAGCCACAGCAAAGAAGGAAGATTAAATGGGACAAAAAGTAAATCCGATTGGTTTAAGACTAGGTATTAACAGAAATTGGGAGTCAAGATGGTTTCCAACCAAAGCAAACTTTGTCGAAAATATAGGCGAGGATTACAAAATAAGAGCCTTTTTGAAAAGAAAGCTTTATTATGCTGGAATTTCTCAAATTCTTGTTGAAAGAACAGCAAAAAAGCTTCGTGTAACCGTTGTGGCAGCAAGACCGGGCATCATCATCGGCAAAAAGGGAAGCGATGTTGATAATCTTCGCAAAGAGCTTCAAGACTTAATCCACAAAGATGTAAATATCAACATTAAAGAAGAAAGAAAGGCAGGTGCTTCAGCTCAACTTGCCGCTGAAAGCGTAGCCACTCAACTTGAAAAAAGAATAGCTTTTAGAAGAGCTATGAAAAAAGTTATACAAGGGGCTCAAAAAGCTGGTGCTAAAGGTATAAAAGTCAGCGTTTCAGGACGTTTAGGTGGAGCTGAAATGGCAAGAACTGAATGGTATCTTGAAGGGCGTGTGCCACTTCATACCTTAAGAGCAAAGATTGATTATGGTTTTGCTGAAGCAAGGACGACTTATGGAAATATAGGCGTTAAGGTATGGATTTTTAAAGGCGAAATTTTACAAAAAGGCGTTCAGGCTGATAAAAGTGAGGAAGCAACAGCTGAAACTAAAAAGCCAAGACGCACAAGAAGGAGTAAATAATGTTACTACCAAAAAGAACAAAATATAAAAAGCAAATGAAGGGCAGAAACCGCGGCTATGCAAGTCGTGGCACTGAGCTTACTTTTGGAGATTTTGCTTTAAAGGCTGTTGAGGCTGGACGCATTAATTCACGTCAAATAGAAGCAGCTCGTATCGCTCTTACTCGTTTTGTAAAAAGACAAGGCAAAACTTGGATACGCGTTTTTCCAGATAAACCACTGACTAAAAAACCTTTACAAACTCGTATGGGTAAAGGTAAAGCTGGGATTGAAGAATGGGTAATGAATATCAAACCGGGTAGAATTATTTATGAAATGGCTGGAGTTGATGAGGCTATGGCAAGACAAGCTTTAACCTTGGCCATGCATAAACTTCCTTTCAAAACCAAATTCGTTACAAGAGAGAGCCAAAATGAAATATATTGAGCTTAAAGATAAAACTAAAGAAGAACTAAACACTATGCTTAAAGAGCAAAAGTTGCTTTTGTTTACTGAAAAACAAAGGCTTAGAACTATGCAGCTTACTAATCCTAAGCTCATAGGACAGATCAGAAAAGACATTGCTAGAATAAGCACTGCAATCAACGCTTTAAAAGGATAAGATTATGGCATTTAAAAGAGAAATTCAAGGCGTTATTGTCCAAATCAGTGGTGATAAAACCGCAAGTGTCTTGGTTGAAAGAAAAGTGGTTCATCCAAGGTATAGAAAAATCGTTAAACGCTTTAAAAAATACCTCATACACGATGAGAAAAACGAAGCTAAGGTAGGCGATACTATAGTAGCTGTAGAATGTCGCCCACTTTCAAAAAGAAAAGCTTTTCGTTTAAAATCTATATTAGCAACAGGAGTTGAGTAATGATACAAAGTTTTACAAGGCTAGCCGTTGCTGATAACAGCGGTGCAAAAGAGCTAATGTGTATAAAGGTTTTAGGCGGTAGTAAAAGACGCTATGCTACCATAGGTGATGTTATCGTTGCATCAGTAAAAAAGGCTTTGCCAAATGGTAAAGTAAAAAAAGGACAAGTGGTAAAAGCAGTTATTGTTCGCACCAAAAAAGAAATTCATAGAGAAAATGGCTCACTTATCCGCTTTGATGAAAATGCTGCGGTGATTTTAGACAATAAAAGAGAACCGATAGGAACGCGTATCTTTGGACCGGTTGGTAGAGAAGTAAGATATGCAAATTTTATGAAAATTGTTTCTTTAGCACCGGAGGTTTTATAATGAAGCTTAAGATTAAGAAAAACGATGAAGTTAAGATCATTGCTGGTGATGATAAGGGTAAAACAGGCAAAGTTTTAGCTGTATATCCTAAAAAAAATCAAGTTTTGGTTGAAGGTTGTAAGCTTGCTAAAAAAGCTGTAAAACCAAGTGATAAAATCCCAAATGGTGGTTTTATCAACAAAGAAATGCCAATACATATTTCTAATGTAGCAAAGGTTTAAAATGAGACTTAAAAACAGATACAAAGAACAAATTAAGCCAGCTTTAGTAAAAGAATTTAACATTAAAAACCCTATGCTTATCCCAGCCCTTGAAAAAATCGTTATCAGTGTAGGTGCTGGCGAACTAGCAAAGGATCAAAAGGTTTTGCAAAATATCGCTGATACTATCTCTTTGATCGCTGGACAAAAAGCTTTGATTACTAAAGCAAGAAAATCAGTGGCTGGTTTTAAGGTGCGTGAAGGCTTCCCAGTAGGCGTTATGGTAACGTTAAGAAAAGATAATATGTTTGCCTTTTTAGACAAGCTCGTCTCTATAGCTTTACCTAGAGTAAAAGACTTTAGAGGCTTAAGCAGAGATGGTTTTGATGGAAGGGGAAATTATAATTTTGGGCTTGATGAACAGCTTATGTTCCCAGAAGTAGAATATGATAAAATCCTACGCACACACGGCATGAATATTAGTATAGTTACAACAGCACAAAAAGATATTGAGGCGCAAAAGCTTTTAGAATTGTTTGGTGTGCCTTTCGCAAAAGGGAGAGTAAATGGCTAAAAAATCAATGATAGCAAAAGCAGCTAGAAAAGCAAAATTTAGCGTAAGAGCTTATACAAGATGTCAAATTTGTGGGCGTCCGCATTCAGTATATAGAGACTTTGGAATTTGTAGAGTTTGCCTTAGAAAAATGGCAAATGAAGGTTTGATTCCCGGACTTAAAAAATCAAGTTGGTAAGGACAAATAATGATCAATGATATAATTTCAGATTCACTCACTCGTATCAGAAATGCAAGTATGAGAAAGCTTGAAAGCACTAAATTACTTCACTCAAAGGTGATTGAAGCCTTGGTAGGAATTTTTCAAGCAAAGGGTTATATAGAAAGTTTTAGCATTATTGAAGAAGATAAGAAAAAATTCATCTCAGTTGTGCTTAAATACGATGAAAGAGGCTCAAGCGTGATCAATGAGATCAAAAGGGTTTCAAAGCCGGGTCGTCGTGTATATAAGGGCAAAGATGAGATCAAACGTTTTAAAAATGGATATGGAACCATAGTTGTAAGCACAAGCAAGGGCGTTTTAGCTAATGATGAAGCTTATAAAATCGGCGTAGGTGGCGAGGTTTTATGCACCATTTGGTGAAAAACTCGCTTAGCTTTTATGGCATTTGGTAAATTCTTACCTTAGACAAATAAAAGGAAAAAATATGTCTCGTATAGGCAAACAACCAATCGCCATTCCAAACGGAGTGGAAGTAAAACTTGAGGGAAATATACTCAAGTTTAAAAAAGGAAATTTAAGTAAAGAGCTTGACACAAAAGCAAATGTGCTTGTTGAGCTTAAAGATAATACCATAGTTTTTGCTCCTAAGGGCGAAGATAGACAAAGCAGGGCTTATTGGGGAACTTATAGAGCCTTAGCAAATAATGTCGTCATCGGCTTAAATGAGGGCTTTAGCAAAACCTTAGAAATCAACGGCGTTGGCTATAAAGCAGCTTTAAAAGGCAAGGTGCTTGAACTTGCACTTGGTTTTTCTCACCCTATCAACTATGCTATACCAGAAGGTATTGAAATTACTGTTGATAAAAATAATATCATCATCAAAGGAAGTGATAAACAAATCGTAGGACAAGTTGCTGCTCAAATTCGTGAGTTTAGACCACCAGAGCCTTACAAGGGTAAGGGTGTAAAATATGCTGATGAACGCATAATCCGCAAAGCCGGAAAAACTTCTAAGAAATAAGGGCGTAAGATGAGAGCAAATGTATTAAAAAGAAAATTAAGTCTTAGAATCAAAAGAAAAAAACGCATTAGAGCTAAAATTTCAGGCACACAAACCTTGCCTAGAATTTCAGTATTTAAATCAAATCGCACCTTATATGTGCAAGCTATTGATGATGTTAAAGCTGTAACTTTAGCTGCTGTTGATGGACGCAAACTTGGGGTAAAAGCCAACAAAGAAGGTGCTAAAAAAGTAGGCGCTGAATTTGCAAAAGCTTTAAAGGCTAAAAAGCTTGAAAATGGTGTATTTGATAGAAATGGCTTTGTGTATCATGGCGTTATCGCTGAACTAGCAAATGCCTTAAGAGAAAATGGCATAAAGCTATAAAGGAGTTTAAATGCAAAAGTATAATAAAGAAGAATTCGAAGAAATCATCGTTGATATAGGCAGAGTAACCAAAGTCGTTAAAGGCGGGCGTCGATTTCGCTTTACTGCTCTTGTAGTTGTCGGCAATAAAAAAGGACTTGTAGGCGTTGGTTATGGCAAGGCAAAAGAAGTTCCAGATGCGATTCGTAAGGGAGTTGATGATGCTTTTAAAAATATAGTTGAAGTAAAAACCAAGGGTTCAACCATAGCTCATGATGTGGAAGTAAAATACAATTCAAGTAGAATTTTACTCAAACCAGCTAGCGAGGGAACAGGTGTTATCGCGGGTGGCTCAACGCGTCCTATAGTTGAACTAGCAGGTATTAAGGACATCTTAACAAAGTCCTTAGGATCAAACAATTCAGCCAATGTCGTTCGTGCGACGATTAAAGCACTTACTATGCTTAAAGGATAAGAAATGAATTTAACAAAAGCAGCCGGATCAACACGAAAGATCAAAAGAATAGGACGCGGACAAGGTAGCGGACACGGAAAAACAGCAACCAAGGGTGGCAAAGGGCAAACCGCAAGAAAAGGTTATAATGAAAAAAGAGGATTTGAAGGCGGACAACAACCTTTACAAAGACGTTTACCAAAGGTAGGTTTTACCTCAAAGATACAAAAGCCTTATGTGATTAATGTTGAAAAGATAAAAGCTATCGCAGAACTTAGCGAAATCAGCTTTGAGAGCATTAAAGGCGTGCATAAATTTGCAAAGTCAGTTGAAAAGATTAAACTCATCGGCAAATCAGCTAAAACTCTTGCAGGCAAAATCAAAGATGAAAAAATCAGCGTAAGCGGAAGCAAAGAATGAGTAAAAGTTTAATCAATAAAATTCTCATCACGCTTGCTTTTTTATTTGCTTACCGCGTTCTAGCCTTTGTGCCAGTTCCGGGGGTAAATGCTGAAGTGATTGCTGAGTTTTTTAACCAAAACAGCCAAAATGCGCTTGGGCTTTTTAATATGTTTAGCGGTGGGGCGGCTGAACGATTTTCTATCATCTCACTTGGCATTATGCCTTACATTACAGCTTCTATTATCATGGAGCTTTTAGCCGCAACCTTTCCTAATATAGGCAAGATGAAAAAAGAACGCGATGGTATGCAAAAATATATGCAAATTATTCGCTACGCAACCATAGCTATAACTTTAGTGCAAAGCATAGGTGTAAGCATAGGACTTCAAAGCTTAAGTGGAACAGGTGGCAAAAGTGCGATTATGATCGAGGATATGAACACCTTCATCGCACTTTCAGCTGTTTCTATGTTAGCTGGAACTATGCTTTTAATGTGGCTTGGCGAGCAAATCACTCAAAGAGGCGTGGGAAATGGAATTTCGCTCATCATCTTTGCTGGTATAGTTTCAAGCATACCTTCAGCCATCAGCAGTTCAGTAGGATTAATTAATACAGGCGAGATGAATATACTTGTAGCAGTGATTATACTTGTTATCATTTTACTGACTATTTGGGTGATCATTTATGTTGAACTTGGAGAAAGACGCATACCTATTTCTTACTCAAGAAAAGTTGTTATGCAAAATCAAAACAAACGCATTATGAATTATATCCCTATTAAAGTGAATTTAAGCGGGGTTATACCGCCTATTTTTGCTGGTGCGATTTTGACATTTCCAACAACCATTTTGCAAGCTAGCACAAATGAATACATAAGAATACTTAATGATTATCTTAATCCACAAGGCTACTTGTTTCATTTGCTTACTTTCTTGTTTGTGATTTTCTTTGCGTATTTTTATGCAAGCATAGTTTTTAATGCTAAGGATATAGCTGAAAATCTCAAAAAACAAGGTGGCTTTATACCAGGAATTCGACCAGGCGAAGGCACTTCAAACTACTTAAATGAAGTCGCTTCAAGGCTTACGCTTTCAGGCTCAATTTATCTTGGCTTAATTACAACTTTACCTTGGCTTTTGGTGAAGTTCTTGGGTGTGCCATTTTATTTTGGTGGCACTTCTGTGCTTATCGTTGTTCAAGTTGCTCTTGATACGATGAGAAAGATAGAAGCTCAAATTTATATGAACAAATACCAAACTCTCAGTGCTGTAAATCTTTAAAAACTCAAAGTAAGGCTTTATAAAATTTAGCCTTACTTTTGTATAGTTTTTTTATCAAGTGTTTTATTTTTTATTTTTAATGCTTCCTCTACTTCTTCTATAATCATTTTTTGAAAAAGAGAAAGATTAATACCAAAATTTTAGATTTTTAATATCTTTAATTAAGCTTTTTACTTCTCTTTTTTTATCTTTCATTTTTTAAAATTTGCTCTTGACAGACATTAAGTATCTGGTTGTATAATTTCATCATTATTAATAAATTTAGAAGGAGAAAAAATGCAAAATTACATTAGTGAAGCTCTTAGTGGCAAGCGAATTTCAGCAAAAGGTTTTGCTGTGGCTGATAAAAATGCTCAATTTAAACCTTATGATTTTTCGCGTCATGCGCTTGGAGAAAAAGATATTTTAATCGAAATCCTTTTTGCAGGCATTTGTCATAGCGATGTGCATAGTGCAAAAAGCGAATGGCATGAGGGAATTTATCCTATGATTCCGGGTCATGAAATCGCTGGTAGAGTTATCGCTGTAGGCTCAAAAGTGAGTAAATTTAAGGTGGGTGATTATGCTGGTGTTGGTTGTATGGTGAATTCTTGTGGAGAATGCGAAGCTTGCAAAAAAAGTCAAGAGCAATTTTGTATGAATGGCAAGGCAACTTTTACTTATGATTGTATAGATAGCTTTCATGATAATGAACCAACTTATGGAGGATATAGTAACAACATAGTCGTTCATGAGCATTTTGCAGTATGTGTGCCAAGTGATGCTCCACTTGAAAAAGTAGCTCCTTTGTTATGTGCTGGCATTACGACGTATTCACCTTTGAAATTTAGCCAAATCAAAGCTGGGGATAAAGTCGGCGTAGCTGGCTTTGGTGGGCTTGGCTCTATGGCGGTAAAATACGCTGTAAAAATGGGTGCAGAAGTTTATGTCTTTGCAAGAAATGATAAGAAAAAAGAAGAAGCCTTGAAAATGGGTACAAAAGCTCTTTATACCTCAACCAAACCAAGTGAGGTAAAAGAGCGTTTTGATTTTATCATCTCAACTATACCAACAGCTTATAAAGTAAGTGAGTATATCGATCTTTTAAAATACGGCGGTGAACTTGCAATAGTAGGCTTACCACCAGCTGAAGCAATGCCACAAATCAACATAGATACACTTGTGTTTAAGGCTGGTAAAAAAGTGTATGGTTCTTTAATCGGGGGTATGAAAGAAACTCAAGAAATGCTTGATTTTTCCCTCAAGCATAAAATTTATCCAGAAACCGAAATCATCACAGCAGATAAGATAGATGAAGCCTATGATAATCTTACAAGTGGCAAGGCTAAATTTCGCTATGTGATTGATATGAAAAAATCTTTTAGTTAAAATAGTTTCATAAAAGTTTTGTTATAAATTTACAAATACCATTTAATATTTTTAAAATATTTTTTAAATGGTATTTGTTCTTTGATTTACTTTTTAAGCGATACAATCTCCTCGGATAGTATCGCTTAAATGTGTAAATTCCGCTCAAAACATTGTCACAGTCTTGATTATCAAAATGGTTTAATTAGCTTTTAAGAAAATAAATAGTATCCTAAATGGCATAAATGACATAACACAAAAACAACCCTAACAAAAATATAAATAAAGAAAGGAATTCATTATGGCTAAGAAAATGAAAACTATGGACGGCAACGAAGCAGTCGCGTATGCCTCTTATGCTTTTACTGAAGTTGCTGGGATTTATCCTATCACGCCAAGTTCACCTATGGCTGATCATGTGGATGCTTGGGCAGCAGCTGGAAAAAAGAACCTTTTTGGAACAGCTGTTAGGGTTGTGGAAATGCAAAGTGAAGCAGGAGCTGCTGGAACTGTGCATGGTTCGCTTCAAGCTGGAGCTTTAACGACTACTTTTACAGCCTCTCAAGGGCTTTTACTTAAAATTCCAAATATGTATAAAATCGCTGGACAACTCCTACCTTGCGTGATCCATATCGCAGCAAGATCAATTGCTTCTCAAGCCTTGTCTATCTTTGGGGATCATCAAGATGTATATGCGGCTAGACAAACCGGCTTTGCTATGCTTTGTTCGCATTCTGTGCAAGAAGCTATGGATTTAGCAGGCTTAGCTCATCTTGCAGCCATCAAAGGTCGTGTGCCTTTTATGCACTTTTTTGACGGCTTTAGAACAAGCCATGAAATTCAAAAAATCGAGCTTATGGATTATGCTGATTTTGATCGCTTGCTTGATAAGGACGCTGTTCGTGAATTTAAAAACTCCTGTCTTACACCTGAAAATCCAAAGACAAGAGGAACAGCACAAAACGATGATATTTACTTTCAAACTAGAGAATTATCAAACCGCTTTTATGATGCCTTGCCTGATGTTGTAAATGAGTATATGGTTGAGTTTTCAAAGATTACCGGTAGAGAGTATAAACCTTTTGTGTATTATGGTGTACCTGATGCTGAAAGGATAGTTATCGCTATGGGTTCTGTTACTCAAACTTTAGAGCAAGTTGTGGATTATCTCAACAAAAAAGGCGAAAAAGTAGGGCTTTTAAAAGTCTATCTTTACCGCCCATTTAGCCTAAAATACTTCTTTAATGTTATGCCAAAATCAGTGAAAAAAATCGCTGTTTTAGATCGCACAAAAGAACCGGGATCTCTTGGAGAGCCACTTTATCTTGATGTACGCACAGCTTTTTATGATCAAGAAAACACTCCTTTAATCGTAGGTGGAAGATATGGTTTAAGCTCAAAAGATGTTAATCCTGCTCAAATGTTTGCTGTATTTGAGAATTTAAACCAAAAAGAGCCAAAAAACAACTTCACAGTCGGCATAGTTGATGATGTAACTCATACTTCACTTGAGATAAAAGATAATATCTCTTTAAGCAATGATAGCACTACAGAATGCCTTTTTTATGGACTTGGAGCAGATGGAACCGTCGGAGCAAACAAAAACTCCATTAAAATCATCGGTGATAATACAGATTTTTACGCACAAGCCTATTTTGCATACGATAGTAAAAAATCAGGTGGCTATACAAGAAGCCATTTAAGATTTTCTAAAAAGCCTATTCGTTCAACCTATCTTGTGACAACACCTCACTTTGTGGCTTGTTCAGTGGCTGCGTATCTTGAGACTTATGAAGTGCTTGAGGGCATTAGAGAAAATGGAACTTTCTTGCTTAATTCTATTTGGAGTGAAAAAGAAACCATAGAACATATCCCAAATAAAGTCAAAAAAATTCTTGCCGAGAAAAAAATCAACTTCTATATCATCAACGCTACCAAACTTGCACGCGATATGGGCTTAGGAAATCGCACAAACACTATTATGCAATCAGCTTTCTTTAAACTTACTAATATCATTCCTTTTGAACAAGCTCAAAAATATATGAAAGAGCTTGCTTATAAAACTTATGGTAAAAAAGGCGATGTTATCGTTGAGATGAATTATAAAGCGATTGATGTGGGTGCTGATGGACTTATAAAAGTCAATGTTGATCCAGCTTGGGTAAATCTCAAAGATGAGGTAAAAGAAGAAGTGCATGCGTATAAAGGCACAGAATTTGTTGAAAAAATCGCTCGTCCTATGGAAAGAGCAAGAGGAAATGATCTGCCTGTTTCAGCCTTTTTAGGTTACGAAGACGCACACTTTGAAAGCGGAACAACTGAATTTGAAAAACGTGGCGTAGGTGTTATGGTGCCTCGTTGGATAGAAAAAAACTGCATTCAGTGCAATCAATGTGCTTCAGTTTGTCCTCATGCTGTTATTCGTCCGTTTTTGATTAATGATAATGAGCTTTCTTTAGCTCCACAAGGCGTTAAAGAACATCATCTTGAAGCTAAGGGAACAAAGGGTGAAAAATTGCAATTTAAAATTCAAGTTTCTCCACTTGACTGCACCGGTTGTGAGCTTTGTGTGCATGAATGTCCTTCTAAAGAAAAGTCTTTAGTTATGGTGCCTTTAGAAGAAGAGATTGACTTTGGCGAGCAAGAAAATGCGGATTATTTATTCAAAAAAATCACTTACAAAGATGAAGTTATGGCAAAAGAAAATGTCAAAGGCGCACAATTTTCCCAGCCTTTATTTGAATTCCACGGAGCTTGCCCAGGGTGTGGCGAAACACCTTATATCACTCTTGTAACAAGACTTTTTGGTGAGAGAATGATTATCGCTAATGCTACAGGGTGTAGCTCGATTTATGGCGGATCAGCTCCTTCTACGCCGTATAGAAAAAGCGTAAAAAATGGGTATGGACCGGCTTGGGGAAATTCACTTTTTGAAGATAATGCTGAATTTGGTTTTGGTATGAAAGTAGCTACTCAAGCTGTTCGCCACCGTATAGAAACGATTATGAATGAAAATATGTCAAGCGTGCCAAATGCACTTTCAGCTTTATTTAAAGAGTGGATTGCTAACAAAGATAGTAGTGCAAAAACCCTAGAAATTCGCGATAAACTCGTGCCTATCTTAGAGCAAAATAAAGACAACAAAGCTGCTGCTGAAATTTTAGACATTAAGCATTTCTTAACCAAAAAATCACACTGGATTTTTGGCGGTGATGGTTGGGCGTATGATATAGGCTATGGTGGGCTTGATCATGTTTTAGCTAGTGGGGAAAATGTCAATATTTTAGTGCTTGATACTGAAGTGTATTCAAACACAGGCGGACAAAGTTCTAAATCAACGCATACCGGAGCTGTGGCTCAATTTGCTGCTGCTGGAAAACCAGTGCAGAAAAAAGACTTAGGGCAAATTGCTATGACTTATGGCTATATTTTTGTCGCACAGGTTAATTCAAACGCTAATTATAACCACCTCATCAGAACCTTAATAGCGGCTGAAGCGTATGATGGTCCTTCTTTGGTGATTTGTTATTCGCCTTGTATAGCTCATGGTATTAAAGGTGGGCTTGGGAATTCAGGCGATCAAGGCGAACTTGCTACAAAATGTGGATATTGGCCTTTATATACCTTTGATCCACGTTTGCAAAATGAGGGTAAAAATCCACTTAAGCTTGAGAGCAAAGCTCCAGATTGGGATCTTTATGAAAGCTTCTTACTCAATGAAGTGCGTTATAATTCGCTTAAAAAATCAAGTCCAGAGCATGCAGCTGAACTATATGCAAAAAACAAGGCTGATTCACAAAGAAGATACCGCCAGCTTAAACGTTTTGCAGCAACTGACTTTAGTGATGAATTAGGACAAAATCACGGCAAGGATTGAGCTTGAAAAAATGGATTTTTTGCTTTGGTATAGCTTTTTTAGCTTCTATTCAAGCCGTGCCTTTGCAAAAATCCATTGACATCACACAATTTAAAAATCCTTTTTATGATGAAGATATAAAGATTGATACAAATCTAAAACTTCAAGCAATTTTTAATCAAAAAGCCAAAATAAACGGAATTTGGTATCAAGTAAATGAAAGATTAGACAACGCTCGTTTGCTTGAAATTTCAAATGACTCTGTGCTTTTGCAAAGAGAACAAGAGCTGTTTTATCTTAAGCTAAAAAGGATTAACCATAAAGTTTTTATTGACTAGCTTCTTTTTGCTTGTAGTGTTGCAAAACCACTTAAATGCGTGTTCTAAACGCCTTTTTGACTTAAGCGTGCTTGAAGAAGTAAGCACCGAAGAAATTTTAGAAGAACTTGCTTTAGAGTGCTCTTTTAGCATTATCGTTGCTGATGAAAACGCAAGAGATAAAATCGCCCTTTTACAAAAAAATATCCATATCAAACAAATGAGCTTAGATGAGATTTTTCATACTCTTATTAAAGAGCAGAATTTGCATTTTGACTTTAATGGTAAAATTCTTAAAATTTCAAGCCTTAAAACCCAAATCTTTAAACTCAACTATATCACTTCCATTCGTGAGGGACAAAGCGTAACTAAGGCTTCTGTTGATTCGCGTTCAAAACAAAATGATTTTAGTGGCGTTGAAACAAACACTGAAGATAATGTTGTAAAAAGCTTAGAACGTTTTAATTTTTGGCAAGATATACAAGATCAGCTTTCAAATTTACTTGAACTTGAAAAAGAAAATAAAGCTATCATCATCAATGCAAACACCGGACTTATCACGATCACAGGCACACCAAATCAACTCTTACGAGCTAAAAAATACATCGATATGCTTAGAGCTAGACTTAAAAAACAAGTCATCATTGATGTTTCAATCATCGCAGTAAGCCTTAATGAAACACATTCAAGCGGGATTAATTGGCAAAACTTCAGCCTTGATTTTAACAGCCAAAACAAAGACGGCACAAACTCAAATTTAGGCTTTCAGTCAAATCAAAATGGAAACTTATTTGTGAAAAATTTAGGCTTAAATACCAATGTAAATTTAAGTTCAGTGCTTAATTTTCTCTCACAAAATGGACAAACAAAAGTGCTTTCAAATCCAAAACTTGTTGCCTTAAACAACCAGCAAGCCATCATTTCAGTAGGCGATACGATTAATTATCAAGTCAAAGAAAGCTCAAAAAGCACAGAAAGTGGCACAACTGTAAGTGAGGTGTTTAATAACTACTCCATTTTTGTAGGTATTTTGCTGAATATACTGCCAGAAATTTCAGATGATAATAAAATTATGTTAAGGATAAATCCTAGTCTAAGCAGTTTTAAATACCCTCAAGATAGCCGCAGACAAGACATACCACGAAACATAGCCCCTGATACCATACAAAAAAAGCTCTCCACAGTCGTGCAAATGGATAATAACCAAACACTTATTTTAGGCGGATTGATTAGCCATGATGAGTTAAGCGATGAAAATTCAGTAAATTTTTTATCCTCAATCCCTCTTTTAGGGGCTTTGTTTCGCAGTGAAAATCAAGGCAAACAAACAAGCGAAATCGTTTTTATCATCACGCCTCGCATTATTGAAAACTCAAGCTTACCAAGCCTTAAAGATTTAGGATATTCGCTATGAGTGAAGTTTTTGTGCCACTTCATTCACAACTTTGTGTTTTAAATGAGCTTTTAAATGCCTTAAAACTCAAGCGAAATTTGATCTTACTTGTGGGAAAAAGTGGTAGCGGGAAAAGCATTTTGCTTCATCAGCTTCAAAAAGAACATAAACTCGCACTTTTTAATGAACCTTTTACTGATGAAAATGCTTTTTTAAAAGCTTTAAGCAGAAGTATTTTTAAACAAGAGCTTGAATTTAAAGAGTTTTGCTTAAGATTAAAAGAACAAAAGCGTCTTATCATTGCCCTTGATGAGCTTGGTATGTATGAAAAAAAGGTGCTTGAAAAGTTACGTGTGCTTAGCGATATAGGCAATATAAGCTTTATTTTAAGCACGCACAAAATGCTTGATGATTTTCATAAAGAACATTTTAAAAGCCGAATTTCAAGCATTTTTGAGCTTTCAAATTTAAGTTTAAATGAGCTTGAAGCTTATCTTGAACTTAAGCACAAACTTAAGATTAAAATTTCAAATGCAAAATGGCTTTTCAAGCTTGCAAAATACAATCTAAGAACCCTTGATAAGCTTATTTTGAGTTTTAAAGACTTGCAAATTCATTATAAAAATAAGCCAAAAAGTGAAAAAAGTTTGCTTGAGCTTAGTGCTTTATATCACAATATTTTAGGATAGCTTATGACTCAATATCAGCTTCAAGAACTCGAGCAAAAATACAAAACCTATAAATTCAAATGTTTTGCTTTAAGATTTGCATATTTTGCTTTATGTGTGGGGTGTTTGGCTGGAATTTTTTTCTTTTTGCAAGAGCAAAATTTGCAAGAAGAGCGGATTAAAATTGCTTTATATGAGAAAAATAAAATGCTTCAAAGACTAGAGCTTGCAAAGGCTAAACTCGCAAAAGAAGAACTTTTAGCAAAGGTAAATGCAAAAGAACAAATTGTAAATTTAGCCCCTTTAGCACCACAAAAGAAAGTCATTCTTAAATCCTATCCCATAAATCCAGCCAAATTAAAAGCTGAATTTTACACCAAAGAAAATATGCAAAGTGCTTTAAAGCTTGCTTCTTTTCATCTTGAAAATAAAGACTATGAAAAAGCTATATTTTGGGCTTTAAAGGCGAATTCTATAGACACAAAAGAGCCAAATTCATGGCTTATTTTTGCAAGGGCTAAAAATTTGCAAGGTAAAAAAGAAGAGGGCTTAAAAGCCCTTGAAAGCTATCTTAGCTTTTATGGAAGCGATGATATGCAAAATTTCGTTTTAGACTAATTTTTTGTTCTTTAAAATCACATACATTTTTATAGTTGAGATGAAAAAAGTTAAAATCGCTGGCCCTAGTATAATGCCCCAAAAACCAAAGCTTGAAATTCCAGCAAGCATAGATAAAAAAATGAGAAGTTCATTAATCTGCGTTGGGGTTTTTACAAGCTTTTCATTGATCCACTTGATAATTAAAGGCTTGATAAAAGTATCGGCAATAAGCGAAATAATGATGATAGAAGCTAAAAATATCCAAAGAGCGTTTTGCCAACCATTTAAAGCAAATTCATACAAGCTTAAAGGCACATATACTAAAGCCCCGCCAACAGCGGGGATAAGTGAAGAAAAAGCAAAGATAATGCCAAAAAGCACGCCATCATAGCCAAAAAAAGCAATGATAAGGGCAAATAAAATACCCTCAAATATAGAAATAACAGCAGTTGAGTAAAACACCACCGCCATAACATTACCTACTTCGCTTAAAATTTCATTAAATTCTTCTTTATTGATAGGAATGACGGATTTTAAATAGATGATAAGTTGAGTGCCATAAAGATTGGCAAAGAAGTAAAAAACGATGATTAAAACCATATCGGTAAGGAATTTTGCCCCAATTTTTGTGAAATTTCCAAGATAAGAAAAGATATCTTTTGAAAAGCTATTTAAATCAATACTAGCGATAAATTCTCTTATCTTTGGTTCTAAAAAGGCTAAAGATTCAGGCAAGTTAAACTGGTAGTTTTTAAAATACAACAAAGCTGCGTTTAAATGGCTTATATCAAGATCTTTTAACGCTATACCCATTTTTGTGATCGCATAAAAAAATGGCACAAAAAAAAGCAAAAGCATAAGCATAGTTGTCGAGCTTGTTGCAAGCACTTTTTTACCATGAAAAAGACTTAAAAATTTAGCATTGATATTTGAAGTAGCAACCGCCATCAAAGAAGCGATAGCTATAACCATCAAAAAGCTTTTAAACAAATACAAAAGTAGGCACAGCACCACTAAAATCAAACCGATGAAAAAAAACTTTCCATTCATGAGTTTTGCCCTTTAATTTAAAAAAGTATTATAACACAAATGTATTAAAAGTAGAAATTTGCTCGCTAGCGTTAAAAACTGCTTTAGGGTTAGATTGAGTTTTTTATTTATTTTTCAAAGAATTGTAGATTATATATTAAAATAATAAAAAAATTTAGTATTTTTTGCTAGAATTTCACAATCTTAAATGAAGATATAATAATAAAAATAAGCTTAAAAAATATAAAATGCTTGATGAAGCGGAATTTAAAGTAGGGAGTAAAAACAATGCCACAAATTGATACTTTTTCATTCCTACGCAACAACCTCTTTACTGCCTACACACTAGAGGTGGATTTTCCTAAAATTTATAATTTTACAGCCCCCAAACAAGAGCAAAACGCTTTAAATGCCTTTTCTTCTATACAAGCCCTTTATGATAAAGCAAAATTTCAAAAGCAAAACGAACATCAATTTGAGGATGATTTTATCGCCAAAACCTTAGAAATTCTAGGTTGGCATTTTGTGCGTCAAGATGAAAAAATCATTCAAGGCAAGCTAGAAAAGCCGGATTTTTTACTTTTTACTACGCCAGAGTCCAAGCAAGCTTATCAAAATATAGACAAAGAAAAACGCACAGCGAGCAACGAATTTATAGATGTGATTTTAGAATCCAAAGCCTACAGCGTAGAAGTAGATAATGGCAAAGTCAAAGACAATCCTCACTTTCAGCTTTTACGCTATCTAAACAATCTAAGGCTCAATTTTGGCTTTTTAACCAATGGTCGAATTTGGCGTTTTTATAACAACGAAAAACTCACAGCCAACAAAGTCTTTTATGAAATCAATTTAGAAGCCATACTAGAAAACACCGACACAAATCAAGCCTTAAAGGATTTTAAATATTTTTATTTTATCTTTCAAGCCCATAACTTCGCTCAAATTGATCAAGCTGACAAAGAAATAAAAACAACCATACACCAAACTCTAAGCTATAATGAAAACGCTAAAATAGAGCTAGAAAATGATTTGCAATCTATCATTTATGGGATTGAGGGTAAAGATTCTTTGTTTGAGTTTGTCGGTAGCACGCTTTTTAGGGCAAATCCACAGGCAAATTTACAAGAAATCTATGAAAATTCGCTTTATTTTATCTTTCGTATGCTTTTCATCGCGTATTTTGAGGACAAATTTGATGAGCTTTTGTCCTTGCATTCTTGTTTTAAAAAAGAACTAAGCTTGCAAACACTTTTAATCAATCTTGATGAAGAAGAACAAAGCTTTAGCGGTATAGTCAAACTCAATCAAATCTTTAGAATCTATGACAAAGGCGAGCCAAACTATGATATGCCCGTATTTAATGGCGGACTTTTTGATGAGAGCAAAGCCCCGCTTTTACTTACTCCAAAGATTTTTAACAACAAAGATTTAAGATATATCTTACACCAGTTTTTATTTTATAACAACAAAAACTCACTTTTTAAAAGAGATTATAAAACCCTAAATGTAGCCCATTTAGGCACGATTTATGAAGGGCTATTATCTTACTTTTTTGAGCGAGCAGATGAAAATCTTGTCTATGTCATTTATAGTGATAAAAGATCAGGCAAAAATACAGCAAAAAGTATGGAAGGCTATTTTGACAGCTATGATTATAAAAATTTAGAAAAAGTTTATAAGATACAACGCATCCAAAACTACCAAAAAGGACAAATTTATCTTAAAAACACAAGCAATTCACGCAAAAGCACCGCTAGCTTTTACACTCCTGATACTATCACCAAATTCCTCGTTGAAAATGCCTTAAAAGACACGCTAACAAATGACAATATAACGCATTTTAAAATTCTTGATAATGCCTGCGGAAGCGGACATTTTCTCGTTGAAAGCTTAAATCAAATCACACAAATCATAAGTCAAGATTTTGACTCTTTTCCAAAGCTAAAAGAGCTTTTTCTAGCCGAAAAACAAAGCATAGAAGCTAATATCAGCAAATATATAAAAGACTACACAGCTGATGAAAATGATATTTTAAAACGACTGCTTTTAAAACGCGTCATTTTTGGAGTGGATTTAAACCCATTTAGCATAGAGCTAACCAAGCTTAGCCTTTGGATTGATAGCTTTATCTTTGGCACCCCGCTAAGCTTTATAGAACATCATATAAAACAAGGAAATGCACTTATTGGCACGAGCATAGCTGAATTTAAGCAGTATTTTGAAGCTCATCAAAAGAAAGAATCAAGCCTTTTTGTCAGTGATTTTTTAGATATTTTTAGCGAACTTTCCTCTGTTTTTGCTTTGCTTGATTCTATCACTGATACCACTCAAAATGATATTTTAGAATCAAAACGCATTTATAAAGAACAAATAAAACCAAAATTAGACAATCTCAATATGTATTTAAATTTCATCACCGCAAAAAGCTTTTGTGATTCAAAAGAATTACAAATTCTAAAATCCGGCGAAGTCTCAATCAATGAAATTTTAGAAATAAAATACAAAGATCTGCAAGAAATCATCTTAAAGTATGCGAAAAAATTGAGCTTTTTTAATTACGAGATAGAATTTCCAGAGATTACAGCAAATTCAAGTTTTGCAGGCTTTCAAGCCATAGTAGGCAATCCACCTTGGGATAAAATCAAATTTAGCGATAGTGATTTTTTTCCACAATACCGCAGTGATTATCGCACTTTAAGCAATAGTGGCAAAAAGGAAGTGCAAGAAAATCTCCTCGCTAAAAGCTATATCAAAAAACAATACGAAGAGACAAAAGCCCTTATCACAGCACAAAATGAATATTACAAAGCTCATTTTCCGCTAAATCGTGGCAGTGGCGATGGGAATTTATTTCGCTTTCTTGTAGAACGCAATTTAAGCCTTTTAGCACACAATGCAAGCCTCAATTATGTGCTACCAAGTGCTTTAATGCTTGAGAAAGGGAGCTACGCATTAAGAAAAGAGATTTTGGAGAATAAAAGCTTAATATACTTTTATGCCTTTCAAAATAGAAAATGGCTTTTTAGTAGTGTGGCGGATAATTATAAATTTGCTTTAATGCAGATTGTCAATGCCAAGTCAGAGCCAAAGCACACCATAAAAACAATGTTTTATAAAACAACTATTGATGAAGTGTATAATAAAAACAACATCATCACCACAACCCTGCAAGATATCAAAACCCTAAGTCCCAATCAACTTGCTTTCCAAGAAGTGCGTAGTCAAGAAGATTTAGAGATTTTAAAAAAATGCTATGCTGCCTTTGCTCCGCTTGATTTACAATGGCTTGATTTTCGGCGAGAACTTGATACAACTATAGATAAAGATTTATTTATAGAATCCCCTAATGCTCTTAAGGGGGGGGGGGCTTTATCCACTCTATGAGGGCAAGATGATTCACCAATTTAATGCAAGTTTTAAAGAATCACAATATTTTTTAGATAAAAAGGCTTTTGATGAACGATTAAGAAGCAAAGAAATTTATCGTTTAAAGCAGGATTTAGGACTAGATAATAAAGCCTATGAAAGGCTTTTACAATCCTTATATCCAAAAGTAAGCAAAGAAGAGGCAGAAGATTCCTTTATCGCTTATGATAGAGAGTTTTACCGCTTAGGGTTTCGTGCTATTGCAAGGGATACTGATGAACGCACCTTAATTTTTTCGCTTCTGCCGAGAAATTGCGGTGCGGGGAATAGTATTTGGAGTAGTGTGCCAAAATTATATATACAAGCAAATGGCAAAATCACGCATTACAAAGTGAGCCATATTAGGATTCTCTTTGCACTTGGAATCTTTAATTCTCTGGTCGTAGATTTTATCACTCGTGGAATGATTCAGATAAATGTAAATAAAACTTATCTTGAGAGAATCCCTATCCCTCAACCAAGTGATGAGGAAATTGTAGCCAATCCACTTTATAAAGAATTAGCCCTAAATGCCTTAAAACTTCAGCTTTATAATGATAAAGCAGGGGATTTTAAAGAATTAGCAGATGAATTTCAAATACGCAAAAATGAAATTCCAAGCACACCAAAACTCTATGATACATTAAAAGCAAAAAATGATATTTTAATCGCAAAAGAAATTTACAAACTCAACAAAAGCCAATTTTTCTATATGCTAAGAACTTTCAAAGTCTTAAGCACAAAACAACCCGCCTTTATAGCCTTGCTTGAGTCTTTATGGCAGGAGTAAATATAAAAGCCAAAATAAAGCCTTGCTCAATGGAAAGTCTTATAAAGATTTTCCAAATTTTTGAGTAAAATTTGTTTTCTTTGCTTTAAGACATTATTTTCTCACTCTTAATCAAACAAACCCTTCTCATAGCCAAGCTTTAAAATTTCATAGCTTTTAAGGCTAGCTATGCGTCCTTTTGCGGTGCGTTCTATGTAGCCATTAGCGAGCAAATAAGGCTCTATCACATCTTCTATAGTATTTTCATCTTCACTTAACGCTGCTGCTATGCTAGCAAGCCCTATAGGACGCCTTTTAGCTGCTGTTAAAAGCTCTAAATACCTTAAATCCATAGTGTCAAAGCCAAGTTCATTTACCCCAAGTGAATTTAAAGCCTGCACGGCTCTTGCTTCACTTATGCTTGCTTCATCATTGACTTCAGCAAAATCCCTTACTCTTTTAAGCAAACGCAAGGCTATTCTAGGCGTTGAGCGACTCCGTTTTGCGATTTGTAAAGACGCGGCTTTTTCACACTCCTTATCAAGCTTAATAGCCGCTTTTTGTATGATTAAAGCAAGCTCTTCGTCGCTATAAAACTCAAGACGAAACTGCATACCAAAGCGATCACGCAAAGGATTGCTAAGCATTCCAGCCCTTGTTGTAGCCCCAATAAGCGTAAATTGAGGCAGGTCGATTTTAATGGTTTGTGCTGCTGGTCCGCTTCCTATGATAATATCAAGCCTAAAATCCTCCATAGCAGAGTATAAAATTTCTTCAATAGCCGGACTTAAGCGATGAATTTCATCGATAAAGAGCACATCGCCCTGACTTAAATTTGTTAAAATCGCTGCTAAATCCCCGCTTTTTTCTATCATAGGTGCGGCTGTGGTTTTGATACTTGCACCCATTTCGCTGGCGATGATATTTGCAAGCGTGGTTTTGCCAAGTCCTGCTGGTCCGCTAAAGAGAGTATGATCAAGGCTTTCACCTCTTTTTTTAGCCGCTTGAATAAAAACATTTAAGTTTTTTTTAATCGCCTCTTGTCCTATATAGCCTTCAAAATTTGAAGGACGCAAAGAGCTTTCATAAACTTCGTCTGGAATGAATTTTTTAATTTCAAATTTTTCCATGTTCAATTTTTTCCGTGAATGTGCTAAATTTTTAAATGAAATTTTAGCACATTTTATTGAGTTTATTTGATTTTTCTAAGATAAATTGAACCTGAATCTCTAGCATCATATTTGCCTAAGTTACCCAAATAATTTGGCCATAGCAAAATTTCAAAATGATCGTTATATTCTAAAAAGGCACGTAAAATATAGGCTTCATTATAAGCACGGCGTTGATTTATTGTCCAAACAGATCCATACTCGAATGGATATCCGATGTCGTGCAGATGGATAATGGTGTTTTTAGGGAGATTTGGTAGAATTTGAAAAAACTGGCGATTTACATCGCTAAAAGGGCGCGAAACGTGTGAGGAATCAATAAAAAGCCATCCCCCCCCCCCACTATTATTGATACTATCAGAGTTAGAATTTGCAAAAAAATCCGTAAAAAATTCTAAAGGTAGATTTTGTTGATCTTGCTCTAGAATTTGAATATTATCACTATCCTTCAAAAGTGCCTTAAGTCTTTGTGGGCGTGGTTCTATACAAGTAATTTCTACGCCATTGTTTAAAAAATACTCATTTGTATCAAGCATGACACTAGTGCTAAAACCACTCCCAATCTCAAGCACTTTGTGCGGTTTAAAGTGTCTTAGCATAGCAAAAAGGGGATAAGCATCGCCCGTAAACCAATCATTTTTAAAATAAAAACGAAATTTTTCTTCCTTGTAGCTTGGAAATGGACATTGGTTGACAAGTGGTTTTAATTTTTCAAGCAAAGCAAGTTGATTTGTTGTATTTAAATCGATGCCATACATGTGTTTTTGTTCTTCAAAAAAGCATTCATAACCCCTGTGCAATTCAGCTTCGCTAGGATATGGGCTTTCATAATTCCCAATTGGTACGACTTTCTCAAAACCAGCAAATCTTGCTTTAAGCCTATCTAGTTCGTTTTCAAGCTCCCAAAATTTGTGGCGATTTTTGATAAGACGCCATACTTTTCTAAGCCTTTTGTAAGGTCTTGTTAAATCCATTTTCCTTCTTCCTCCTTTTAGTTTATAAATTGGGTATAATTTTAGCTAAAATTTGCTAGAATTAGGTTAAAAATAAAAAGACTTAGCGGAAATTATGGGGATATTACAGAATTTAGAGCAAGATTTTGAGCATGATGATATAGAGAAATTTTTGCAGTTTTTTCGTGCTATGTGCGATCAATTCGAGCCTCTTATCATCAAGCTTGCAAGTGATACAGATAAATACAAGCAGGCTATTAACGAACTTGAAACCCTCGCACACAACACAGCTTGGGCATCAAGAAGGCTTGAACTTGTTGAAGTTACTGATTTGTGCGTGTTTTGCGAGGAGCTTATGAACCAAGCAAAACATTTTACTGGTCCAGCAAGTGATGAATTTACGGATTGGCTTTTGCTTTTAAGCGATCAGTTTGAGAAGTATTGCAGGAGCTATGAAAATGATGATGCGGTTTTAGCTGTTTTTAATCCAACTTTAGTTAAAATGCCAAATTCTATATCCAAGTAAGGGGGCGACTTGGCTTCGACAGGAGCAGAGTGGTTTAGGTGGCATACCGCTTTGGACAAAGCGTTAAAAGTCCAACTCAATTTAAACGCAAACAACGCGAAATTTGCTCCTGCTTACGCTAAAGCTGCGTGAGTTCAGTTGAGCCTTGCTTTTTGATGATACTATCTAGTTAAAACAGCGAGTAACCCTTTTGATAGCGTAGTTTCAAGCTTGACGATCTTGAGATGAATTTGAGTCTTAGCTGTGCTTAAAAGTTTTGGAAGATGAGCTTGGTGCAGTGAAGTTTTCATCTTTGCTAAGTATGTAGAGGCTTAAGTTGTTTTGTTTTTGGACAGGGGTTCGATCCCCCTCGCCTCCACCATATAAAAACGCCAAATAAAATCATCGTTGTTTTATCACAAGCTAGAAAAAAAGCAGAGCAAAAATACAAATCAATTCAAAAGGCTAAAGAAAAAAAGTAAAATTGAGTTTTTAAGGAGCTTAAGAAGCAAAGCCCCTTGGATTTACACTATGCTTGAGTATTTTGATTTTTACTTATTGCATCGATCATTTCTTCGTGTCGTTTTTGGTTTATTTTTTGATTAATTGCCATAAACGCCCAAATAGTAGCCGGTAGCCAACCTATCACGGTGCATTGTAAGATAAGGCAAAAGATACCTTGTATCCACAAACCCTTGATCATCAAAGCAAGCCAAGGGAAAAATATAGCCAAAGCATAGATCATTTTCTCCTCCTAAAAATAAGATAAAAAATTGTAACCCCCCCCCCCCTGAAAAAATGCTTAAATTTAAGGGTATTTTTATAAAATTTTTGTGTTTTATTTATCATTTTTCAAAATTAATATGATACAATTCTTATTAAAGGAGAATTTTTATTATTTAAGGTTTTTTATTTATGGATATAAGTTCAAATCAAGTTTTGTTTGCATTTTTGCTTGCCGCTTTGGCTGGTTTTTCGACGGCTATTGGCGCGATTATCGCCTTTTTTTCAAGACAAGATAATTTAAAAGTCCTTTCTATAGGGCTTGGATTTTCAGCTGGAGTGATGATTTATATCTCTTTTATGGAGATTTTGCCTCAAGCCTTTAAGGATTTTTCTCAAGTATATGGGGGATTTTTGGGTGAGTTTATCGCTATAGTGTGCTTTTTTCTTGGTATTGTGTTATCAGCTTTTGTCGATAAACTTATCCCTGAAAATTTACACCTTGATGAAAAAGGGCAGTATGATGAGCTTAAAATTCGCTCTCTTGTTGAACACAAAACAAACGCAAATATCAAACTTCACAACTCAAAGCAAAAGGCACTTAAACGCACTGGAATTTTAACCGCCATAGCCATAGCTATACACAATTTTCCAGAAGGCTTTGCGACTTTTGTTTCCTCGCTTGATAATCTTTCTTTTGGCACAGCCATAGCTATCGCCGTTGCTATTCACAATATCCCAGAAGGTATGGCTGTTTCCTTGCCAATCTACCACGCCACCGGAGATAAGAAAAAAGCCTTTATCTACTCGGCACTTTCAGGACTTACTGAACCAATTGGTGCTTTGGTTGGTGTATTTTTGCTGCTACCTTTCGTTGGGGATTTGACTTTGGCTTTTACCTTTGCAATCATCGCTGGGATTATGGTATATATCTCTTTTGATGAACTTTTGCCAGCTGCTAGAGTATATGGAGAGGCTCATCACTGCTTGTATGGCTTGCTTGTGGGTATGGGTGTAATGGCTTTAAGCCTTGCTTTGCTGAATAATGCTTGAATTTGTTTTGAAAGTAAAAGAGAGATACAATGAGCTTAAAGATAGCTTAAACACCCACCAACATAAACTACCCCAGATCAATTATTAAACGAGGGGTAGTTTAAGGATTTAGAAAGTTAAGTTTTGTATCACACTTTGAAAGCTTTCAAACAA
>NZ_QHLK01000013.1 GCF_006864455.1 Campylobacter sp. MIT 97-5078 | reverse complement strand
CTTAAATAGCTTTAAAAATTACAAAAAAATGAGAATTTTTTAAAAAAAGATTAAGTTTGTTTGAAAAGATGAGTGAATTTGATAAAGATGAGTGAAAAAGATAGGGTTTTGGAAAAGCATTTCAATTATGCTTTTATCGTTTTGGTTAAGGTGTCTTTTTTCAAATTCCACAAAATGCTTTATTTTGGCTGGGGGTATTTAGTCGCTATCATAGCCGTGGTTTTAGATCATTACTTGGCTTAAATTTAAAGAGTTTAAAGCTCCTGAAAAAACTTAAAAACAAGCGTGCAGTGAGCTTTCTAGCTCATCGATTTTTATGATGAGCTAGGGTTTATTTTCGCATAAGAGTTTTCATCTTTTCTAGGCGATTTAAGGCTTCGTGCAAGGTTTCAAGTTTTTTGGCAAAATGAAAACGTATGTAAGTATTTATGCCATCTTTAAAAAAGCTCGAACCCGGCACAGCCGCAACGCCAACTTTTTCGATCAGCTTTTGGCAAAATTCAGTGTCGCTTTCATAGCCAAATTCGCTGATATCAACCAGCACAAAATACGCACCTTGAGGCGTGCTATGCTTTATATCTAGGGCTTTTAATCCGTTTAAAAAAGTATCTTTCATCAGTGTGTATTTGTTTTGTAAGTCTGTGTAATAGCTTTGATCAAAATTTAATCCCGCGATCGCTGCTTCTTGCAAGGGTGCAGCTGCTCCAATGGTTAAAAAATCATGCACCTTATGTGCTCTTTGGACAATCTCCTTTGAAGCGATTAAATACCCAAGTCGCCAACCAGTGATAGAATAAGTCTTTGAAAGACTAGAACACGATATAGTGCGTTCAAACATCTTTGGCAATGTAGCTATATAATGGTGCTGAAAAGGAGCAAAAATGATATGTTCATACACCTCATCAGTGATGACATATACATCATACTTGATCGCCAAATCAGCGATAAATTCAAGCTCTTTGAGGCTAAAAACTTTACCGCAAGGGTTGCTTGGGTTGCAAAGTATGATCGCCTTTGGTTTTTGCTTAAAGGCTTGTTCGAGTGCATCTTCATCAAAGTGAAATTCAGGCGGATTTAAAGGCACAAAAATAGGTTCAGCTCCGCTTAAAATAGCATCAGCTCCATAGTTTTCATAAAATGGTGAAAACACGATCACTTTTTCACCCGGATTTACCAAAGCAAGCATAGTTGCTATCATCGCTTCAGTGCTACCACAAGTAACAAGCACATTTTCTTCAGCATTGACTTCAAGCCCCATAAAATGAGAGGCTTTTCTAGCTAAAGCCTGCTTGAAATTTGCCGCTCCGCTTGTAATGGCGTATTGATGAGGTCCTTTGGTGGCTACCTTAGCTAGAGCTTCTTGAAGTTCTATAGGTGGATCAAAGTCTGGAAAACCTTGAGAAAGATTGATAGCGTTGTGCTGAAGACAAATGCGTGTCATTTTTCGTATGACTGATTCTGTAAAATCAGCCGTTCTTAGACTTAAAGCTTGCATACTTTCTTCCTTTTTTTGTTGATAAATTTAAAAGCATTGTAGCGAAAATATCACAAAAAAGGCTTGAAATTTACAAATTCATTACTTTTATTTCTTTTGTTCTGACAAATTAAACAATTTATGTTGGTAAAATGTGTTTTTAAGCTTTGATTCTAAAGCTTAAAGCTTCGAGTAAATGTTCTTTTTCTATAATTTCGCTTTGTTTTAAATCAGCACAGGTGCGAGCTACTTTTAAGCTTTTATTAATAGCTCTTTGAGAGAGTTTAAAGCGAGCTATGGCAAGTTCAAGGGTATTTAAAGCCTCTTTTGAAAGCGTGCAAAAATGCTTTAAATCTTCATCTTTAAGCTTGGCGTTAAACTCGGCTTGTCCTCTTTGTTTTTGAAAGATAAAGCCTTGTAAAACTCTATCGCTTAGTTCTTTTGAGCTAAAAGAACTTTTATCCTCGCTTTTTACCTCATCCATAGCCACATACAAATCTATCCTATCTAAAATCGCTGCTGAAATGCGGTTTTTATAGCGTTTAATCTCAAGATCGCTGCATTTACAATTGAGTTTGTGAGAAAATAAATTCCCGCAAGGACAAGGATTTTGTGCAGCTACAAAGATGAATTTTGTTTCATATCTTACCTTTGAATTTACCCTTGAGATAAGGATTTGATTGTCCTCTAAAGGCTCTCTTAGGCTTTCTATGATGTCTTTATTAAAATGCGGAAATTCATCAAAAAACAGCACTCCTCCATTTGCAAGTGCGACTTCTCCTATCTTAGCTCCTCTTGCGCCACCTCCAAAAATGCTTGCTCTTGTGCTTGTATGGTGCGGATTTCTAAAGGCTCTTTGACTTGAAAATTCACAATTTTTATGATTTAAGCTCTCATAAGCATTAGCAGCTAGGATTTCATTTAGGCTTTGAGGCGGCATAATATAAACCAGTCTTTTTGCACACATACTTTTTCCGCTTCCAGGACTTCCTTCAAAAAGTATATTATGCATACCTAAAGCTGCTATGAGGCAAGCAAATTTAGCATTTTCTTGTCCTTTAATATCCTTAAAATCAAAGGCAAAATCTGTGTTTTGAATATAAGCTTTTTCTTTGATGAATATAGGCTTTGCAAAAAGAGGATGCGTGCTTGAGTAGAGAAACTTTTCTTTTTCCTCGCTCGTAAAAAATTCTAAGGCTTCATCAAGATTATTTACTGCATACACCTTTAAATTCGGGATCATTGAAGCCTTTGCAGCTAGGCTAAAAGGCACTAAAACTTCAGCTTTTTTAAGTTTGGTGCTTAAAAATAAGAGCAAAGAAAAAAGCTCATTTGTGCTTTTTACACTACCATCAAGCCCAAGTTCGCCAAAGACAAAGCATTCTTTAAATTCTTGTTTTTGTAAAAGTATTAAGATAGCAATGGCTAAGTCAAAGTGCGAGCCTTGCTTAGGGATACCACTTGGACTAAGATTTATGGTGATTTTTTGGGCTGGAAAGGCAAAGTTTTTACTCATCAAACACGCCTTAATCCGATCAGTGCTTTCTTTGATCGCAGTGTTAGCAAGCCCCACTATAGAAAAGCCGGGCAAACCCCTTGTAAAAGTGCTTTCAACTTCTATAATATCAATTTCATCACTGAGATTAAGACATTTAAGCTTTTTCATTTTTGACTTTTTTGGCAAGTTTTTGAGCTTCTTTAAACTCTTTTTGAAATTTCTGTCTTTGAGAATAAGTTAATTTTTCTATAAACAAATGTCCATTAAGATGGTCAAATTCATGCTGAAACACCACAGCTAAAAAATCACTTGCCTCAAGACTATGCTTTTTACCAAAGCGATCTTGATAATGCAAAGCCACGCTTTTATAACGCTCAACTTCTTCATAAAAATTCGGTATACTTAAACAACCCTCAGTAAAAAGTATCTTTTCATCATTTATAAACTCAAGCTCTGGATTAATGATCTCAAGCAAATTTTCCTTTTTTTGCTCTTCATTTTCATCAGGTATATTGGCTAAAAAAACACGCACCGGTACATTAACTTGAATGGCAGCTAAACCTACACCCTGCCCTGCTATCATAGTTTCATACATATCATCAAGCAGAGTATGTAAATCTTCATTAAAACTGCATATAGGCTCTGAATTAAGATACAATCTCTTGCTTGGATAAGTGATGATCTTTCTTTGCATATCCTAGTCCAAAACAGCGAAATTTTGGCTATCTTTGCCGGTAGTGTTTAACATCTTAATCATCTTATCAAGCAATTTATCAATGCTTAAATCATCTTTGATCAAGTTCATCACGACTTCTAAATTCATATCCACTTCAACTGAAGAGATAAAAAAGTTCGTGTTGTAAATACGATCGATCAGTTTTTCTATAGTTTTTTGAGCGTTTTGAATATTGCAGTGTTGTAATAAAAGCACAAAAATGCCGTCTTGATAATGTGCAAGTATATCGCCTTTGCCTATATTTTTGCTGATAATTTTAGCGATATTTTTAAGTAAGATATTTTTGTCTTTTGTATCTGTAAGCTTGCTTAAAACCGAGTCTTTTATCCTAAACAAAACTATGGTATTTTGATAATTATATTTTTCATAGCCTTCTTTACAGAGTTCAAGGGTGTGAAGGAGGAATTTTTTGTTATAAATTTCAAAGATAGGATCAAAATCACTCTGCTCTTCTATGCTTTCGTAGGCGTGGCTTATCTCTTCGAATTTTTCTTTGATATCATAAGTATATCGAGAAAGCAAAGCTAAGTATCGATCAATATCTGTTTGTATCGCACCTAAGGTAGCATTAAGGGCGAGGTTGCCTGAATTTATGGAAAGTTCTGACATCCTCTTTGCGATCATTTCTTTAATCACTTTGGTATTTTTATAGATCATTGCCATATCTTGAAGCAAGATGTTTAAAGCAGAAAAGCTTTTTTTAACTTCTTTTTCGATCACGACTTGCTTATCTTCTTGCTTGCCGTCAAGCTCCATCATCTCTGTGATTCTTTTTTTAAAAGTCATCGTTTGAGAATCAAGCATTTTTTCAAAATAAATACGATAATTCGTCGGTATAGGCGACACATTATCTTTCACAAGAGCTTCAAGAACTGATTTTGAAAATTTATCAAATTCACCGCCGCTGATTTTTTGAATTTTTTGAGTTTCTTTTTCTGAACTTGAGCCAAAATTTGCACCAAAATCAGCTAAAAAATTATCTTCCACAACCTAGTCCTTTATTTATTTAAAGCTTCTTTGCAAAACCTTGTCAATAAGCCCATATTCCTTAGCTTCATTTGCACTCATGAAAAAGTCTCTTTCAGTATCTTTTACGATTTTAGTAAGCTTTTGATTTGTATTTGCGGCTAAAATTTCATTCAAAATGCTTTTAAGCCTTAAAATTTCTTTAGCTTGAATTTCAATGTCTGTTGCTTGTCCTCTAGCTCCACCTAAGGGCTGATGAATCATAATGCGTGAATTTGGCAGAGCAAAACGTTTGCCTTTTTCACCACAGCTAAGCAAAAACGCCCCCATAGAAGCAGCTTGTCCTATGCAGATAGTGCAAACGCTTGGTTTGATATAATTCATCGTATCATAGATACTAAAGCCACTTGTGATTACACCGCCGGGTGAGTTGATATATAGATAAATATCTTTGTCTGGATCTTCAGCCTCTAAAAATAAAAATTGAGCTACCACAGAAGCAGCTACATCATCATTGATCTCGCCACTTAGTATTACAATACGATCTTTTAAAAGACGGGAGTATATATCATAACTTCGCTCCCCTCTACTTGTCCGCTCGATGACATAAGGGATATACATTATTTTTCTCCCTCGTTTTTATCTTTTTTACTTTCTTCTTTCTCTTTTTTAGGCTCTTTCTTTTCATTTTTTGGCATAAAGATATCGTTGAAAAGTTTTTCTTCAACCAAAGCCATTTTTACAGCTGGCAAAATGCCTTGTTGCTGATAGTTTTGCAAAAGCACTCTTGGATCAACCCCACTTCTATAAGCTTCAAAATACACAGCTTGCATAACTTCTTGATCGCTTACGCCTATCTTTCGAAGCAAGGCAAGCTCATTGATGATGAAGGTAAGTTTGACACTCTTTTGAGCCTCATCTTTAAATTCTTCTCTTTTAGCTTTAAGCTTATCTTTATCTTCTTGTAGGGCTTTGATCTCATCTTGACTAAGGTTTGAGAGCGAATTTCTAAGCTGTAGATCGATTTCTTGTTCGACAACGCCCTTTGGCAAATCAAAAGTATATTTTTTCACTAAAGCTTCAGCTAGAGCTGGTTTTAACTCCTCGTTGATGAGAGTATAAAGCTTTTCTTGCTCGAGCTGATTTTTGAGTTTTTCATCAAGCTTTTCTTCGCTTAATTCTTTTTCATTTGGTAGAAGTTTTTTCAAAAGTTCTTCATCGATCTTAGCTGGCACAGCTTTTAAAATTTCATGAAGTTTGATCTTAAACACCGCTTCTTTTCCAGCTAAATTTGCAGCACCATAATCTTTTGGAAAAGTTACTTTTATATCTTTTTCTTCGCCGGCTTTCATATCTATCATTGCTTCTTCAAAGCCCGGTATAAACTGCTTTGAGCCTATCTCAAGAGTGAAATTTTCAGCCTTGCCACCTTCAAAAGCCTTATCATCAACAAAACCTTCAAAGTCAAATTTCGCAAAATCCCCTTCCTTTAAGCCTCTTTTTTCCTTAATCTCTTCGTGAGTGGCGAAGTTTTTGAGCATTTCTTCTTTTTTGTTTTCTATTTCTTTTTTAGTGATTTTTGGAGTGCTTTGTTTTGGGATTAGCTCTTCATATCCATCAAGCTTGATCTCTGGTTTAAAGGAGATCATCAAATCAGCTTCTACCGCACCTTCTTTGTTATCAAATTTTTCAAAATACGGCTCACCGACTATGTCTTTGCTTTCTTTTTTAAGCTCTTTTAAGCCAGTATTCATCGCCTGTTTTAAAAGCTCTTGTTGCGCATCAGTTTTTAATTGCTCGCCGTATCGTTTTAATACTGCACTTGCAGGCACTTTTCCGGGTCTAAATCCATCCATTTTTATGGTCTTTGCTGTTTTTTGGGCAAGCTTTTGCATTTCATCTTCTAAGCTTTTTGAGTCAATTTTTACGCTTATATTTGCATTGGCTTTATCAAGCTGCTTTGCTTTTACTTCCATTTCATTTTTCCTTAAAAAATAAATTTTACTTGCCACTATATCAAATTTTGCCTTTTAATTAGATAAAAATTAAAGTTATTTATGATAAAATCTTAAAATTAAGTTTCAAGGAAAAAGCATTATGCAAGAAGAATTTGAAAAATCAGTTACAAATATCTTAAATTTAATAGGCGAAAATCCAAAACGTGAAGGGCTTGTAAAAACTCCGGCTCGAGTAGCAAAAAGCTTTGAATTTCTCACTCAAGGTTATAAAAAAAATCCCAAACAAGTCTTAAATGATGCCTTATTTGTCAGCTCAAACAACGAAATGGTATTAGTGCGTGATATAGAGTTTTATAGCCTTTGCGAGCATCATCTTTTGCCTTTTTTTGGACGAGTGCATATTGCTTATATCCCTGATAAAAAAGTGGTTGGTTTAAGTAAAATTCCTCGTTTGGTTGAGGTTTTTGCACGCAGACTTCAAATTCAAGAACAGCTTACTGAACAAATTGCAGAAGCTTTGATGGAAAATGTAGGTGCAAAAGGCGTTGGCGTGGTTATAGAAGCAAGACATTTATGCGTTGAGATGAGAGGGGTGCAAAAGGCAAATTCCACTACAAGCACCTCAGCACTAAGAGGCTGTTTTTTAAAAAATGACAATACTAGAAAAGAATTTTTCTCCCTCATCAATTCTTCAAAGCAGGTTCGTTTTTGATGAAAAAAAGGCTTGCTATACAATTTTATGGACATTTACGCAATGCTCTTAGAATAGATAAAAGGAGTTTTAAATTTTATGCTTATTCTGAGCCTTTTAGATATGTTTTAGATTTTAATTTAGGTTCTGCTTTTTGCATACATTACTTTCTTTTTTTAAGCTACAAAATAGTGAGGAGATAGGTCTTTTGTTTAAAAATTTATTTTTGCTTAATTTTTTTCAAAGGGAAGCTAAGGCTATAACAAGCGAATTTTTAAGAGGAAGAGTAAATGAGTCTTTCAAAACTAAGATCAAAGCTAGGTAGTGAAGATTTAAAATCTGTTTTTGGAGAAATCACAAAAATTTCAGCTACAAGTATAGAGATAAAAGGGCTAAAAACCGGCGTTGGCGATATAGTGCGTCTCATTTCAAATGAAAATAAAGACTTGCAAACTTTGGCTATGGTGGTTGAGATTAAGGCTGAATTTTCTTATCTTAGCCCTTTTTCTTTTATAGAAGGCTTTAAGATAGGCGATAAGGCTTATCTTAGCGATGCTGGTATGCATATAGGGGTGAGTAGTGCACTTTTAGGACGCGTTGTTGATCCTTTTATGAATCCTAAAGATGGCAAAGGCACTATCGAGGTTGATAAGTTTATGCCTATTATGCGCGCACCTATTGATGCGATGAAAAGAGGGCTAATCGATGAAGTTTTTCCAGTAGGTGTAAAGACTATTGATGGGCTTTTAACTTGCGGAGTGGGACAAAAACTTGGTATTTTTGCAGGTTCTGGTGTGGGTAAATCAACTTTAATGGGTATGATAGTAAAAAACTCAAAAGCCCCTATAAAAGTCGTTGCACTTATAGGCGAAAGAGGACGTGAAATTCCTGAATTTATCCAAAAAAACCTAGGTGGAAAACTTGATGATACAGTTATCATCGTTGCAACAAGTGATGATAGTGCTTTGATGCGTAAATATGGTGCTTTTTGTGCTATGAGCGTGGCGGAGTATTTTAAAGAACAGGGCAAAGATGTGCTTTTTATCATGGATAGCGTAACGCGTTTTGCTATGGCTCAAAGAGAAATAGGCTTAGCTCTTGGTGAGCCACCTACTACTAAGGGCTATCCGCCAAGTGTTTTAAGTCTTTTGCCTCAACTCATGGAAAGAACAGGAAAAGAAGAAGGCAAAGGCACGATCACAGCCTTTTTTACCGTGCTTGTTGATGGGGATGATATGAGTGATCCTATAGCTGATCAAAGCCGTTCTATCTTAGATGGACACATAGTTTTAAGCAGAGAACTCACTGACTTTGGCATATATCCGCCTATAAATATCCAAAACTCAGCTTCTCGCGTGATGAATGATATTATCACGCCCGAACACAAACAAGCTGTGCGTAAATTTAAACGTTTAAACTCACTCTTAAAAGAAAATGAAGTGCTTTTACGCATAGGGGCTTATCAAGGAGGAAATGATAAAGAGCTTGATGAGGCGATCGCTAAAAAAGATTTTATGCAAAATTTTCTTACTCAAACTCCAGAGGAGAGTTTTGAATTTAATAATATAATTGAAATTTTAAAACTCATCAATACCCAAATGCAAACTCCAAACGCAAACAATCAACAAAGCACAAATTCCTTACAAATCCCAAATTTACCGCAGTAAAATACAAGACAAAGAGCAAAAATAAGCTTTTCTCGTCTATTATTATATAAAAATATACAAGAAAGCAAGATAAAATATATCTAAAGAAATAAGGTTTTGATTTAAAATTTTTAAGGTTAAAGGGAAAACAAAACTTGTTTTTTTTATACATTGTTTTGTTTTTTACGAAATCTTACAAAACGCAAAAAATGGATTTATTTTCATTTTTGTTTGTCATAAAAACTTTTTTCAAAGCTAATTTAAATTTGAGTTTGAACATAAAAACTAAAGCAAAAGCTTATTTTTCAACAAAATGCGTAGAATTATGTTCGTTTAAAGAAAGATCATAATAATTTGCGTCCTCTCTTAGGGTAAAACCGTAATTTTTCCAAAATTCATTACCCAAATCATTGATTTTAAAGGCGATGAGAGCGATTTTGTTAATCTTTTCTTTTTTTAAGGCTGCTAGGCAAAACTCTGTCATTTTATGGGCTATACCAAGTTTTCTAAAGTCCTGATGAACACATACATGATAAAAGCCTCCAGTGCGTCCATCATGTCCGCAAAGTATGCTTCCTACTATACTTCCTTTTGCATAGCCATTTTTTTCGTTTGCTAGCTCGGTTACTACGCTTAAACCCTTATTTCTTCTTAAAAAAGTTATGATATTTTCCTTGCTATCATCAACGCTTCGTATCCCAAAACCTTTTATCTCACACCAAAGTTTAAAAACAGCTTCGTAATCTTGTTCGCGCATTGCTCTAATATTCATTTTTTTCCTTTATAAAAGCCCCAAATTTTCAAGCCCTAAGTTCTCATCAAAGCCAAAAAGCAAGTTCATATTTTGCGCAGCTTGTCCAGCTGCTCCTTTTAAAAGATTATCAAGTGCTGCGATGATGATAATATTTTGCGTTCTTTCATCAAAAACAAAATTCATATCTATGAAGTTAGTTCCTCTTACAAAACGCGTTTGAGGCATAATGCTTTCAGGTAAAATTCGTATAAATTTTTCGTTTTTGTAAGTGCTTTCATAAACACTTCTTAACTCTTGTGCTTTACCCTTAAATTTGGCATAAATACTTGCTAAAATACCCCTTTGCATAGGCACAAGATGAGGAGTGAATTGAAGCGTGATGTTTTCATTTGCTACAAGGCTGAGTTCTTGCTCTATCTCTGGAGTATGGCGGTGCGTGGCTATGCCATAAGCTTTAAAATTTTCATTAATCTCACAAAAAAGGTTTTCTTCTCTTGCTGCCCTGCCAGCCCCACTTGCTCCGCTTTTTGCATCTATGATGATAGAGTTTAAATCAATAAGCTTGTGCTTTACAAGAGGATAAAGTGCAAGTATGGAAGTCGTGGTATAACAGCCCGGATTGGCGATTAAACGGGCTTTTTTAATTTCTTCTCGTTTTAATTCACTAAGTCCATATACAGATTCGGCTAAAAAGCTTTTTGCCTTGTGTTCAAGTTTATACCATTTTTCATATGTGTTTGCATTTTTAAGACGAAAATCAGCACTTAAGTCTATAACTTTGCAGTGTTGCAATAAGTTTTCATTCATCAATCCAGCACAAAAGCCTTGAGGCGTAGCAGTAAAGATAAGATCAACTTCTTTTGCTACCTCGTTGATATCCTTGTCCATACAGAGTAAATCAAGTTCTTTAAAAGTATGAGGATAGACTTTAAAATAAGGCTCATTTTTATACGCTCTTGAGCCAAGATAACAAAGCTGTGCCTTTGGGTGTTTTAGCAATAAACGCACCAGCTCGTATCCTGCATAACCATTTGAACCAAAGATGGCAATTTTAACTTTATCCATAATATTCCTAGAGTTTTACTTTAAATTTGTCATTATAATCAAATTTTTGTTTTAAAATCATAAAATCAAACAAAATTTCAGAAATTTAGGCATTTTAGGGCAAAATTAGGATTTTTAGGGAGCAAGTCGCTGATTTTAAGATCAAATTCTTTGGCGATGATATATATGTGATAGCGGTATTTTTTCCTGATACTTTAACCTGAAAACAGCAAATGAGGCTGAATTTAAACTTGATTTTAGAACAAGCTAAGAAAAAAAACAAATTTATTCATAATTTTTATCAAAAAAATATTTTACTCTACGATAACCTAGCATATTTAAGAAATCATTAAGCGTTTGTCATTTATTATAAGCTATATAAGTGTATTTACTTAGCTTAAGTATACCAAATCAAAAATTAATTTAACATAAAATAGAAAGACAACTTTTCATTTTTAAAAAATATACCCATTAATTTACTTCAAATCAAGAAATATATGGATATTCTAATTTATTTCAATTTTTTAAGCTCATATATTTAAAAAAAATAAAATACCCTAAAATAGACACTTTCAAAGCACTTAAGAACAAAAAGTAGTTTTTAAGAATAGGATATAATAAAAAACATATTAAAATTTTCAAAGGATAAGCAATGGCTACACTATTAGAAGAGGGAGCATTAGAAAAAGAAATAACACAACAAGCTAACACTCAAAGTCAAAATATAGACTTAAATGAACAAAAACTCCAAACAAATGAGGGGCAACAAGAAAAAATCAATCTTATAGCACTAGATATAAATGAAAAAGAAGTTAAAACTAAAGAAGTCTCAATAACACTTGATGAGTATAAAAAAAGCCAAGAATTTAAAGACTATGAATTTGGTTCACCTAAACATAAAAATAAAATAGAAGAAGATATTATCCAAATAATTGAAGATAGTGAAATCTATAAAAAAGAAATATATAAAATAGCTGAGCAAAGCGAATACATAGATGAACAAAAACAAAAAGAACTTAATCAAACTCAAAAAAGAATAAAAGAGATTGAAGAAGAGCTTAAAAACCACGATAATAGCAATGATAACATAAACAAAAACACTCAAAACAAAGAACAAGAAGAAGAACAAATCATACAAGAAAATAGCCCTAAAAAAACCAAAGAGGACTTAGAAAAAGAACTCACAAGCTTAAAACAAAGAGAAAAGGATTTAAAAAATGAGATAGAAAATAATAAAACACAAGCAAGGGATAATATATCTAAATTGCTTACAGCTAATGATTTAAATGAACTTATTGTTCTCTTTACTAAAATCGTTAATAAAAGAAGAGAAAGAAAAGCTTTGAAAGACAAACTAAATGATAATGATAAGGACCAAAGAACAACTCAAGAAGAATTAAAATACCTAGAAAATATGAAAAAAGCTGCAAAATTATTAATTAATCTTTCAAAACACCCAGAAAACAAAGATTTTGTGAATAATATTGCAAGCGAAGTTTTAACAGATGTAATTAAAAATAAAAAAGAAGCTACTGCAAATAAAATATCTATGGATAAAGAAAAAGACTTCAGTAAAAAATTTGATGATATTTTAAGAAAATATGATAAGGTAAATGAGCAAGGCAAAAAACATTTAAGAGCAGATGCTTATGAGCTTTTTCAAAGAATGGAAAAAACTTGCCCAAAATATAAAGAAACTTATATCAAACAATACAAAAAAATGCAAGACTTTTTGGATCCAAAAAAACAAGAGCAAGAATATGCAAGACAATATCAAGAAAAGCAAAGAGCAAAAAACGATTTCAAACCTGCCAGTAATAAGATAAGAGCATATGCAAATCAAGGTATGCAAATGGTGTAAATTTAAAATAAGGAAAGACTATGATTTTACATATTTTACATACTCTCAAAACATTTAAAAAACTTTATATAAGCTTCATAGTAGCAAGTGCTTTAATAACTGATGCTTTAGCTACTGGTATTCCTGTCGTAGATGTAGGTTCGATATCTCAAGCTGTTTTAGGCTATGCCCAACAAGGAAAACAACTTGCCGAGCAAATCAAACAATACCAACAACTTATAATCCAAGTAGCTATGCAAGAAAAATTGCTTACAGAACAAGGCGTAGGAATGGATATTAAACAAGTTTTAGGCGAGCTTGACGGCTTTATTGATGAAACTAAAAATAATTTAAATTTTAAAGTTCCTGATGAGCTTTTTCAAGAAACAAGTGATATGACTAATGCTTGTGCTTTTTTACAACAAAACTCTAAAAGATTTGAAGAAAAAATCACTCAAGCTCAAGGAACACTTAAGGACCAAATCAATTTGTGTATTTCTGCTGTAAATACTGATGCCCTAAATCAAGATATTAGTGATTTGCAAAAACAAATAAGCGAGTTTGAAAAAGAAGATAAAAGGCAAGAAGCTTTAGAATTAGAACATAAAATTATAATGATGAATCAAAGTGCAACACTTATAAAAGAAATTGGGCAAAAAAGTGCTTCAACAAAAATCATCAATATGTATGATGAGTATATCAATGGCACAAGCAAGTATTCTAAAGATAAAGATATGAAAGACTTAGAAAAACTAGCAAAGTCCTTACAAACTGAGAAAAATCAAAAGCAAGCTCAAGCTTTAACAAATACTATGCTTTTAAAGCTTTTAGAGCAATCTCAAAGACAATATGAAGCTTCTATGCAATATTATAGCCTACAAAGTAGTATGGCTAAAAATGAACAAAACAATAGAAAGAGAGATTATACAGCTAAGAATCAAATAAAAGCTCAAAAAGCTGAAGATTTACAATCAAATATAGATTTTCAGGACAAATATGGGACGATTATATATGATAACACAGGATTTCCTGATTATGATGCTATGACAAAGCAAAAGACAAATGCAAATTAAAGCAAATGCTAAATCAAACTATGAAAGGAATGCAATGAAATCAAAACTCATTAAAACAAGCTTAATTCTAGCTTGTCTTTTAGGCACACAAACACAACTTTTTGCAATGGAAGGAACTGACCCTAAAAATCCTTGCGGAGCTTTACTTTGTGTTTTAGGCGGACAAACAGGTGGAGAATGTGCTAAATATTATCAATACTATACCATAGGTATAAGCAAAGAATGCAAAGGAAGACCTGATTGTATAGCAGTAAAACAAGTAAGTCATCTTAAAAATTGCAAAATGCAATGAAAACCATACCATATAAAATCTAAATTTATATGGAATATAAGCAATAAAAATAAATTATAAAATTAAGCTTCTTTGTTTGCTTTCTTTTTGTATTGCAAGTATTATTTGCTTGCTCTTTTCATCTAATTTTATTCCTTATCTTTATTCTTTTGTCTTGAATGAATATATTTAGCAACAATCTTTCTTATAAAATAACCTTGATTTAATTCAAATTCTTCTTCCATAGTCTCTTTAAAAGATTCATATTCTTCTTTTGGAAAATAAATTGTAATTGGAACAGCCTTTTCTTTGCTATCTTTTTTCTTTCTACCTACTTTAGCATTTTCAGCTTCTTTATAGGTTCTTTGTCTAGTTCCTTCTTTTTTTAGAGCCTCTTCTATGCTTTCAAGCCCATTTTTTAACATTTTTATTCTCCTTTGTTTTTGTTAGAGTATGAAGTAATTTATTATATTCTTCAAAGAAATTTTTATAATTAAGCTTAGATAAGACATTTTCATTATAAAGCTCAGTAAAAGAAAGTCCAGCTATCATAGCATTATCTATAATCTTAGAATGCTTGAAAAAGAAAAATTCCAAATCACTAAGATTGCTTTTAAGCATTTCTTCTATGATGTTTTTATCTTTTTCATCTTTATAATCACTTACTAAAACAATAATGTTTTTATTTAAGGTTTGAATTTCGTTAATAGTTTCTATGGTCCTAAGTATAGAATTATAAAGCTCATTGCAAGGAATGATAAGCATATCACTTTGTCTTACTATATCTAAAATTCCTTTATCTACAAAACCCCCAAAATCATAAACACAATTTTCAAGCAAACTCGGTTCTTTAGAAATTTTAGCCTTATTTGGATATATGCTTTCTATGATAGAATTATCATTGCTTTGTAAAAACATATCCAAATCCTTAGCTATACTAAAAGCGAAAGGAGTTTTACCCACTCCACCTTTTTTATTGATAACTGAAATAACCATTTTATACCTCCTAGAATTGTTTTAAAGTCAAAGTATTGTAACATATAATTTTAAATTATTTAGTATAATATTTATAATTTTATATAATATTTACTTACTTAAAATATTAAAAATTATGTTTATATTTTAAATATTTTAAAACGATTTAAAAATATTTAAATAACTTTTTATATTTTTATATATTTAAATTATATAATATAATTTTAAATAATATAAAATATTTTATATAATACTTATAATTTAAAATTATATTATATATTTTTAATAAAAAAATATTGTGTATTCTGGTTTAATTTATACAATATGGATATAAATTTGTTATAATATACCCACTAAATTACAAAACAAGGAGCAAAGAATGTTTGTAAAAAACATTAGAAAAAATTCAATTAATCTGGTGGCTGTGGTGCTTTTAGGTGCTTTATTTATAGGTTGTGGTAATTCTAAGGTTGAATTTAAACCTGAAGATGAAATGGGGAAAGTAGCTTTAAAAGTAGCTCAAGAGCAAGTGCCTGATACGAAGTTTTATAAGTATGTTGTGTATGATGATGATGGACAAGGTGGATACACAAAAGATTTCACTAATCGTAGAAAGGGAAGTTATTTTTTTCTTTTTCTTGACAAAGATAGTAAAATCCAAAGAATAAACATTCAATGCAAGAGTGATAGTGAATGCAGAGTTAGTAAAGTAGAAGAGCTTGAATCTATAACTAGAAAAGAAGACTACGCTAAAACTCTTGAAATAAATGGTTTTTAAGTTACATAAACAAATCTACATAGAGCTTTTGTAGCTCTTTGTAGCCTTTGATTTCATCTTGAAGTTTAGTATTTATAGCTTTTAATTTTTCAATTTTTGCTATTTTTTTTTCATTTATTTGAATTTCTATTTCATCTTTATTTTTTTCATTTGTTTGAATTTCTTTATATTTTTGAGCCTTAATAGCCCAAGAAAGAATGGTTTTCACATAAGGCGGAAACTCACTTTCTCTAATCCAGCGATACAAATTGCTCTCGTGACAATCCACAATGGCTAAAAAACCTTTCTTTGTTAAATTTGCTTCCTTGAGCATAAAATTAAACTCTGTTTCACTCATTTTTATGGTTTTTTTAGTTTTAGCCATCTTTATCCTTTTTTTATTGTATTATAGCATTTTTTTTGTTAATTTATATTTTTTTTTATTTTTATTTATCTTTAGCATAAAAGGAGCGGAGACACCCAGCAAATCTCTAAAGCAATATTCATACAAGCACCTAAAGAAGCTTGTAAAAAGGGAGGAAAGATGGAAAATTTTTATATTTTTTATTATTTTTTTTGTTAATTTACTTGACTTTTATTATTTTTTATTATATAATTATAATAATTGAGATTTAAAAATGAGAGTTTCAAGAAAAAGTGTTAAGGTTTTGAAAAGAAATATTGAAAGGAGCTAAAATGTTTTTAAAAGATGTGGAAGTTAAAGCTAATGAGCTTTTGGGTGTTTTTGGATGGGATGTTGCGGAGTTATTTAAGCATAAATTAGATGATTTTGAACGCCAAGAGTTTTTAGACAATGTAGAAGCAGAGGACATAATAAGGGGTTTACTTAATATCTATACAAGAGACGAGCTTATAGGTATGGTTAAAACTTTAGACGATGATAATAAGCTTGAGAATGAAAGTAAGGAGGTGTAAAATGAGAGTAGATCTTAATTGTGGAGATTTAGGATATAAAGATATAGATTTAAACGCTGATGAAATTGAGTGTGTAAGCCCTCAAGATATGAAAACAATGTTTAAAAATATGAGTGATGAAAATCAAAAGCAAACTTTGACTTTGCTTGTAGGTAATGATAAAGATGAGATACAAGCAATAAGAGCTATTTTACAAAAACTAGACACACAAGAGGCGGTCAATATTTTAATTGAGCTTAGAAAAGAGTTTTTAACAATAGATGAGTTTCACTTAAAGTTGGAACAATTAAGAAGGGAGGTGTAAAATGAATGTAAGTGGAATAATAGACCCTGATTTGGTAGCTGACTTTTTTGATGAGTTAGATACCAGAGAACAAAGGCTTTTTTTTCATATGCTTATTGAAAAGGGATATATAGAAAAAATGCAAGCATTAAGGTTTATTCTTGAAACTTTAACCGCTGATGAACTTGCAGAGTTTTTAGGGGATTTTATAGCTGAAGTTAAGGACTTGTTAAAATCAAGAGAACAGCGAAAATAAAGGCAAGGCAATGGAACAAAATATTGTTAAAAGTCTAAAGGAGATAGAATGCAAGATTTGAGTTTAAAAGAGTTAGTTGAAAGCCTTAATGTTTTGATTTTAAGTGAGTGTGAGCGTTTAAGCAAATATTTGGAGCTTAATCATACACTTGATGAGAGCACAAAAAACAGAATGCTGTTAAATGTAGCTATAAGCAAGATAAACGCGAACTTAAGTCAAGCATTAAGTGGGGTTCAAAGAGAATTAGAAATTTTAAAAAATTGTTAGGAGGGGAAAAATGCTAGAACTTTTATTAAATAAAGAACTCACTAAACTTGCTTTTGCAAGTTTAGACAACTCTTTAAAAGAGCATTTTAAAGAAGCAAGGATAGTAGGTGAAAACAAACATAAGAGGTTGCGTTTTTATTTTTTAAAAGCAAAGGCTTATCAAGACTTTTGCAAACAAAAGGAGCAGATCAAAGCAAAACTAAGGCTTGAGTATAAAAAGAAACTCGATTTTTACACAAAGCAAGGACTAATATTTTACGATATAGACGCTTTAAATATTAAGCATAACAACCCTTTAAGAAGTGAAAGTGAAATGATTACGCTTCATAATGGGATTGCTCGTTTAGAGGCTGTGCTTTTGAAATATAAAAAACAAAATATTTAATGCAACTAAATTGGGTTTATCTAAAAAAATAAATGGGCTTTTAAAGAACTATATAGCAATACTTAGAAAACAAACGTTGATCTTTCAATATCAAAGAGCCCTAAAAAGCTTTAAGTTAAGAAGTTAGATAATGTAGATAAATCCTTTTATTTTAATATCCTGCTAAAAATAATCAACTAAAATGGGTTTATCTTTGCAACTAAATTGGGTTTATCTAAAAAAATAAATGGGCTTTTAAAGAACTATATAGCAATACTTAGAAAACAAACGTTGATCTTTCAATATCAAAGAGCCCTAAAAAGCTTTAAGTTAAGAAGTTAGATAATGTAGATAAATCCTTTTATTTTAATATCCTGCTAAAAATAATCAACTAAAATGGGTTTATCTTTGCAACTAAATTGGGTTTATCTAAAAAAATAAATGGGCTTTTAAAGAACTATTTTATCATATTTTGAAACACATTGGAACAAAAATTGCTACCTATAAAAAATATATAGATAAAAATAATTAAAAGGGGAAGAGTTTGTTTGATACTAAAATTTTAAATTTATAAATTTATTTAGATTTTAATCAAATTTAGTTTTTATTTATTTTTTATTATTAGTTTATTTTTAAAAAAAGAATTTTTAAAAAAAATGAAAATCTTAATACTTAATACAAGCTTAATTTATTTTTATAAGCTTTAGTCTTTAATTTTAAAGAATATCTACAATATTAAGCTTTTGAATTACATTTATTGATTTAAAGTTAAAACAAAGACTTTCTTTGCAATTTAAGTCTTAGGCTAGAAATTGTTAAATAGAGTTTTATTGTTTTATTGCCAAACTCAAGTTTTTTATGATTTTTAGATTTTAGGCTAAATGATTTTTTTAAATAGGTTCATAGCTTCACAAAAAAGCCTCAAAAATCGATTTAAATTCTTTTTTGGACTCTTTATATGTTTCAGTCAAAGTTTTTTGATTTAAGAAGTATTTTTGAAGTTTTTTGTGTTTTAGTTAAGATAAAAAAAATAAAAAGCTTGCGAATAAAAATGAAAAATCTAAAAAACTTGATTATGAATTATAGTATATTATTATAAATCATTGGCTTATACTATAATTTTGATTGATAATATAGGTTTATTTATAACAATCTTTATTTTAGGCAAATTTTTAAAACATAGCCTATCAAATTTAATTAAAAAATAAATTTTGTTTTTACTCATCTAACCTCAACAATGCAAAAATATACATTAAAATAAAAATTACTTAGCTTCAATCCTGCTCTTAGACTGAGATTTATTTAAATTCCTTGCCTTAAATATGTTTTGATTAAGATTTAAATCTTGCTCTTTTTTATAGCCTCCGCCTGCTTTTGTTTCAGCTTCTTTTGGTGCATTTGTATTCAAAGAAGCATAAAAACTTTTTATCAAATCCTCATTCTTTTTATCCAAAAATAAAGAGATTTTTTCAAACTCTTTAACCTTTACAAAACTCACATTCTTTTGTAAATCTTGCTCTAGATTTGTAAAGCGATTTTCCATAAAATTTAAAATCACTTGCGAGTTTTGTTCTAAGCGTTGCTCTACACTTTTATAACTTTCTTTATCGAGCTTACTTTGCCTTAAATTATGCAAATTTTCATTTAATTCTTTATAAGATTTAATCAAATCATAGCTTGTATTATCCTTACCAAGTAAAGAAGTTACTATTAAAGAAGCTTTGATATTATCTTTTAGATTTATATCACTTTGCTCACTATGCAATTTTATATCAGATTCAAGTTCGTTGATAAGTTTTTGCGTAGCAAGACTTATTTTTGAAGCGTTAAGATTGTTTTGTAAAAAATCAAGCAAAGCTTGCTTTTTCTTTATGCTTAAATTAAACTCATTATTTTTAAAATTATATCTTTCATCATCTATTTTCTTATATTCATCTTTTAAAAGTGCGCTTTCTTTTCTTAGCGTTCGTATTTGTCTTTGTTTGTCTTTGATTTTTAAATTAAGTTCTTTAATCTGCTTAAAAATCTTAAACATTTTTTTATGTTTTTCATCAAGGCTCTTAAGTCTTGTAAGTTCAGCTAAAAGTTCATTATTTTTAAAATCATAAAGAAGTTTAAGCTCATCAGCTAAATTTATAATTTTTTGCTCTTTGATTTTAATTTTCTTACTAATGCTCTCACACATTAAAGCAAGTTCTACATTCATATTCTTTTCAAATGCAAATTCTTTTCTTTCTAATCTACTTAGTTGTTTTTGTAAATCCTTTTCTATTTTAAAATGATTGTGGTATTCTAAGCCTCTACTATTTAAAGCCATAGCAAAATCATTTCTAAGCATAGTGAAAAAATCCTTAAAGTCTTTGTTATTAAGATGAAATTTTCTTTTGGTAAATCTATTATTTTTACTGATTAAAATATGAGCGTGCGGTTTGCTTTGATGAGAGTGAATAACCATAGCCCATTTATACTCAAAAAAATTCTTTTCCATAACTTCTTTGACACTTTCCTTTAATATCTCTAAATTTACATCATTTTGTTTTTCATCTATACCAAAACTTAAATGCCACACTTCTTTAGAATTTTTCTTGTTTGTAAAGTCTTGAGACCAATCTTTCATAAGCTCATCAATATTTTTAAAACTACCATCATCACATAAAGCAAAATCATCATTTGAATTTCTTATAACATAAGAAAAAGCATTTTTAGCTCCTACTTTGTCTAAATTACTTAAAGTTTTTATCATCACTTGTTTTGAAGAAAAAGAAGTTTGTAACACATTAAAGTGATTATTTGAAAAATAAAAATCATTAAGCTTATGGGCAAAAAAATTTTTAGGCTTATCTTCTTCGAGTTTGAGTTTATATTTTTTATAAAAAATTTTTTTCTGTCTTACTTGTTCATAATCAAAAAACAAACTTTCTTCTATTTCTTTTTTAGTTCTTTTCTTAAAAAAACTCATCTTTTTCCTTTTTTAAAAACTTGAACACTCATTGTATAAAAAAAATAAATTTCTGTCAAAAAAAGAGGTATAAGAATTTTAGAATTCAGTGTTAATGCAGGATACGCAAAAATATACCCCATTTTTGCACCAGAATGCCGACCAAATCAAGATTTGATGTAGATTTTTTGCAAATTTGCAAAAAATAAAATAAAACCGTTATTAAAAATGAAGCCAAAAGATAAAAGAATTTTTAAAAATTTAAAGAAAATTTATTTAAACCCAAGCTTGCTTTAAAATTAAAATTTACTTGTATTTATATTAAACCCAAAGTAAAATTTTTACAATGAAACATAAAGTGAAAATAGAATTACATTCAAGGTAAAAGTCATATTAAAATAAAAAGTGAAAATCTAAATTTTATAAATAAATTTGAAAAATTAAAATGAACCCAATTTTATTTTTAATATTTTTAAAAAAATATACCCATAAGATAACTTTAAAAAACTATTTCGCAAAGCTTTCATAATTTTTAAAAATAATTTAGCCATTTACCAAAAAAATATTTTAAAAATTTCAAAGCCCATAAATACATATTTTAAAGACTGATAAAAACAAAAAGTCGTCTTTTTCAAATCGAATTTTCTTTATAAACTTCTCCAAAAAAATATTTCGAACTCACAAAGGACTAAAGATGATGAAAAAAACTCATTTTATACTTGGCTTCCTTTTAGCCTTGCCAGCATTTGCATTCGGTGCAAATAATCCACTCTCTCAACTTGCAGGAACAGTCAATACTGAAATAGAAAACACAACTAAAACTGTTATGTCAGTTGCAAACACTGTTGTTTTATCTTTAGGTGTAGCGTGGATAATTTTTTGCCTTATTATATGGAAGTTTGCCCCTGAAAGAGGCAAAGAACATTTAAAGACCATTATAACAGTTGGCGTATTACTTGGTGCGACTTACGGTATCACAGCTGCATATATGTAAGAGTAAAAATGTTACAAACTGATTGCTACCGAGATCTTACCAAAAAAATAAAAATGAAAGGATTGAGTGTTTTCTCTTGGGTAATACTCATATCCGTTTCATTTATAGCGTGGTTTGCTCTGGTTTTATACGCCATTCCTATTGCTTTGCTGTTGTTTTTAATCCTCTTTACCTTTGAATACTTTGATGAGGATATATACAGCATTTTAATCAAAAAGATGAATATAAAATCAAACAAATATTACGCGTAAATAAATTTTAAAGGATAAAAAAATGGGCTTATTTCTAGGATTTTTATGGGGCTAAGTTTAAGTGCTATTTTGTTTTACAATCAAAACAAAATAGCCATAACAATTTATGAACTTATTGCTAAACAAATTAAGAAGCTTGTCAGCAAAAGGCAAACAAAAAAAAACAAGATAAGGATGCTGAAATAAAAGTTGGAGTTGAAGATGAAATTCCTTCAAATGAAGTACCTCAAAAACTTGAACCAAAAGATGAAAACAAAAAGAGTTAAACATGTTAAAACTTTTTAATTTTTTTCAAAATAAAGAAAGTGCAGACAATAGTGTTAATGTCCAACAAAAAGAAAATAAAAAATCACAAAACATTCAACACGCTATTGATTTTCTAAATACAAATTTAGCCAAAACTGAAGGTATTTTGAAAAGCACACAACCAAAGGTGTATTCTATGGCAGAAGAAAGTAATATAGCTTGTAAATATAATGAATTTTTACTTTGCACCAAAGATGGAAATCTTTGTATGGGTGTAAAAATTAAGGGCTATTCTTATGCAGCAAGCAATGAAGATGAAGAGCTAAACCTAGCCATATTAAGAAATCAATTTTTTGTAAGATTAAGCGATGATATAGAACTTAATATTATTGCTAAAAAAGAATTCATAGAAATTACCAATGATAGCTCTAATGTTAAAAATCCTTATGCTAAAGAAATCATAGAAAAATGGGACAAAAGGCAACACGCCTTTAGGATAATGCACTATTTAATCTTTTCTACTAAAGCAAAAAGTCTCACAGGTTTTTTTGAAGATATTAAAGACAAAACCACACAAGAAAAAAACCAAAAAGATGAAAAAGGACAAGATAGAATTAAATTCTATCTTAAAGAAAAGAAACTCGATGAGATTAAAATCAATTTACAAAACGATTTAGCAGTATTTGAGCCAAAAATTTTAAGCTCTGATGAGCTTTTAAACATCTTTGCAAGTTATGCTAATAACAATCACACTAACTTAAAATATGGTTATTCTTTGCTTGATGATTGTTATACAAGCTCTGATGTTTCTTTTAAAAAAGACTATATTGAATTTCATAGAAATGACGGAGCGGTCATTTATTCTCGTTTTTTAAGCATAAAAGCGTATGAAAGTGATAGCGTAACTAGTCTTATAAGCACAGCTATTTTAAGAGAAAATGCTGAATTTACTATTTTTATACATTGTGAAGCCTTATCTAAAGAAAAGGCTATTAGAAAGGTAAAAGATACCATTTTAATAGCACAAGACTTTGTAAAAGATGAGCTTTCAAGTTTGCTTGAGCTTTTAAAAGCGGATAGAGAAAGCCTTATACAAGCAAGCTATTCTATCTTAGTTTCAGCCTTTTCTTTAGAAGAACTTAATGAAAAAAGTAATATCTTAAAAGGCTTACTTGAAAATCAAAGCCTTAATGTCGCAAGAGAAACGCTAAATCAAAAGCCCCTTTTCTTTTCATTTTTTCCAAGTAGAGGGAATTTAAATGCAAGATTAAGAAGCATACAAGCTAAAAATTTAAGCACAATAGTTAATTTTGAAAATGATATTTTAGGATTTAAAAAGAATGCTTGGGGAAATTCTCCTGTTACAATCCTAAAGCATTTAAGCGGAAGCCCTTTTTTATTTAATTTTCACAATGGCGAAGAAGAAGGAGCTTTAGGACATACCTTAGTCATCGGTGGCACAGGAAGTGGAAAGACCACTATTATGCAGTTTTTAATGCTTAATCTCTTTCGTTATAACATCAATATTTTTGCAATGGATAAGTTAAGAGGTATGCACAATTTTGCGACCTATCTAAACTGCGAATACCACGACTTAAACGAAAGAGAAAACAATACCTTAGAAGGCTTTAAGCTCAATCCTTTTTCTTTGGAAAATACCCAAGAAAATAATCTTTTTTTAAATATGTGGCTATGTAAAATGGCAGGCATTAAACAAGGCAAGGATTATGAGCTTGAAGACATAGTTAAAAAAGCAATTTTAGCTTTAAGGGCAATAGAAGAAAATAATATAAATACCTTTGAATATTTTTACAATGCCTTAGCTAAACCAAATGAGGGAGAAATTGCTCCAAGATTTAAGGGCTTTTTAGGATCTTTGTTTGATAACAAAGAAGATGCCTTAAATTTTGATAAACAACTTTCTATTTTAAATATGGATGCCATTTTAAAAGATGAAAGACTTGCTTCTTTAACAGCACTTTATCTCTTTCACAAGATTAAAAACATCTCAAAAAATAGCTCAAAAGGCTTTTTCATCTTTATAGATGAATTAAAAGATTATTTGCTTGATGAAACTATGAGAGAAAATATACTCGAAGCCATACTTGAAGCGAGAAAGATAAATGGCGTAGTAACTATGGGCGTGCAAAATGTGGATTTCTTAAGAGAAATTCCACGTTCAAACGCCTTTATTGATAATATGGCAAATTTCATTATTTTTCCAACTGCAAGAGAAAGCTCGCTTGAAGTTTTAGAAGATGTCTTAAAGCTCACAGGGAGTGAAATTGATTTTTTAAGGCAAACCCCACAAGAAGCACGAAAAATACTCTTTAAACAAAACACTCTTAATCAATCAGCCATTTTAGATGTCAATCTTGCAAGACTTGGCGAATATTTAAGAGTCTTTAGCTCAAATGCAAGTGATGTCAAGCTCTTAAAAGAACTCAAACATAAATTCCCAAATGAGTATAGACAAAGATATTTAAAAAAATTAAAGGATTAAACAATGATAAAAATTATATTTTTAAGCGTAATTATGCTTGCAAGTATTGTATTTGTATCTTGTGCAGGCAAACAACCTGATAGAAATATAGATTATACAAGCCCTTGTGCTTGTTATGAAATAGAAAAAATTACCAAAGTAGGAGCTTAAAATGGCTTTAAAAGATGATGAGTTAAGAAAAGACTCAAACTTTATCTTTAACCTAGAAAGAAATATAAGACAATACTTCTTTATCTTAAACATAATCTTTGCTGTCATCATAGTGCTTTTAATTCTCCTTTTTTCCCTTTTATTGCCATTAAAAGAGAAAAAACCTTACTTGGTATTTTTTTCAGATGCTCAAAGTAATTTTGTAAGGGTTGAACAAGCAAATTATAATATTAGAGCCAATGAAGCCTTATTAAAAGGCATTATTGCAAGCTATGTTTTAAAAAGAGAAACTATTAATAGAATTGATGATATTCAAAGATATGAAGAAATAAGAATGCAATCAGCCTCGAAGGTATGGACTACCTTTTCAACTCTAGTAGCCCAAGCTAATTCTATATATTCTACTAGGGGCATTTTTAGAGAAATTAAAATCATAAACTCCTCAATTTTAACAGATAAAGTCGCCACCGTTGATTTTACAGCTACAACTATAAATCAAAGCACAGGCGAAAAAAACTTTAAAAGATATAGAGCAAGCCTAAGCTATGACTTTAGAAATGTAGAGCTAAATTTTGACAGCCTCCCTAAGAATCCAACAGGTTTTATTATCAATGAATATGCCTTAACTGAAGTAGATTTGCAAGGCGTAAGTATAAAAGAGGAAAATTAGATGAAAAAAATTACACTAATAAGTATATGTGCCTTAAGCTTAACATATTCTGATGTGCCATTTACCTCACAACCTCAAACAGGGCTAGGTTTAAACAGGAAAGAAATAGAACAAGCTAAACAAATAGCTAAGGAACTATCAAATTCAAACAATGTGCCTATGCAAACTCCAACTAATAGTGGAGAAAGTATTTTTATGAGCAAAGACTCAACTAAAAATGACTTCATAGGCTCAAGTGTAAGAATAGACCCACTCAAAGAAGCAAACTCTGTTAATATAGCAGTAGAAGAAAATCAAAATTATAGTGCCTATCCAAGCCAAGCTCCAGCCATGCAAGTAAGTGGAGAATTAACTGATGAGCAAATTGCTCTTTTAAAAAGTGCGGCTCGAAATAAAAATTTAAGAGCCATACAAAGAAAGTTTAATACCAAAAAATATACAGGCTACGAAAATACTAAGAAATATGACTTTGAAGCAGATAAGACAAGAAAAATAACCACTCGCTTTGCAATGGCAACCACTTTAATCTTTTCTTCTCCTATTGAAAGTTTTGTAATAGGCGATAACACAGGCTTTTTAGTCAATGAAATGCCAAATCTAAGCAATGCTTTAGCTATAAAACCTATGCTTATAGGTATAGATACAAGCTTAACCGTATTTACTAAAGATAAAAAATTACACACTTTTTATCTTTACTCAACTGATTATAAAAGCACACAAGACCCAAATCTTGTCATTTATATAAACGATGAAGACGGCAAAAAATATGAAGAAGCTAAGAAAGAAAAGCTTAAAGACTATCTTGTCATTGAAGATGGCATAGCAAGGCTTTTAATTAAAAAGACTGAAATTTATGATAAATACAAGCAAAAAGCCTTAAAAAAGAATGCTTTTTTAATGGCTGAAGAGATCTTTAATGATAAGCAGTTTACTTATTTTAAATACGACAAGGAAAGAATGCCTCAAATTCCTAGTATTTTTGTAGTAATAGATAAGCAAGACAGCCCTATGGAAACAAGAGTTATAGGCAATTATATTATCGTAGAAACTACAGCTAAGAAATTTACTATAAGGATAGGCGAAGCTTATGTATGCGTAGAAAGACTAGACCCTATACAAGCAAAACAAAATGAAGATACCCTCATTGAAAAAACAAATGATGAAATAAAAACTGATATTAATGAACTTTTCAAACAAGTTGAACCTAAAACCCAAGTAGAAATTTTACCAAAAGACGATCCAATAGGCTATGAAGAAGAAAGAATACAGCATATGCCAAAAGTTAAAAAAAGGCTACACTTATGAAAAAAACCATTAATCTAAGCCTAGCTATTTGTCTTATCTTAAATCAAATCACTTTAGCTAATGAAAGTATTTTTAATACTCCACCAGCTAAAGAAGAACCAAAAAAAGAGACAAATACAAGCCTTGCTTCACCAAAAAAGTATGATAGCCTAATTGAATTTAATGCTGATAAGAAAAACTTAGATTATCTCTTTAATAATGAAAATATAAATATGAAGTTTCCTATTGATGATTATATCTACAAAGGAGGCTTTAAAGAAGCTAATCAAAATGTTTATGAAGCCTATCAAAACGAGCTTAATGGCACAAAAAGCTTAGAGCAAAGCAAGGCTGAAGCTGAGGCTGAGTTTAGAAAAAATCTACAAAAAGAACTTTTAGCTCAAAGTGGCAATAAAAAAGGCAATATTATGGTAGATGAAAATGGCAATATTTTAAGAGATGCCAATGGTAATCCCATGTATGACAATATTATGTATAATGAAAATGGCTATCCAATTTTAGATGCTAACGGAAACCCTCGCTATAAAGATGTTCTTTATAATGAAAATGGCTATCCAATTTATGATAAAAATGGAAATATTATCTTAAAAAAAGATCCACAAAAAGGTAATGTGCTTTTGGACAAAAATGGTAAGCCTGTTTTGGATACCAATAATAACCCTATGTATGATAATATCCTTTATGATAAAAATAGCAAGCCTATTTTAGATAAAAATGGAAATATTATCTTAAAAAAAGATCCACAAAAAGGTAATGTGCTTTTGGACAAAAATGGTAAGCCTGTTTTGGATACCAATAATAACCCTATGTATGATAATATCCTTTATGATAAAAATAGCAAGCCTATTTTAGATAAAAATGGAAATATTATCTTAAAAAAAGATCCACAAAAAGGTAATGTGCTTTTGGACAAAAATGGTAAGCCTTTGCTTGATTGTAATGGCAATGCTATGTATGAAAATGTGCTTTATGATAGTGCAAACTGCCCTGTTTTAAATGAAAAGGGAAATATTGTTTTAAAAAGCAATTCAAAAGCTAAAGAACTTTTAAGAAAACAAGAAATAGTAAGAGATCCTGAAAAATACTTGCAAGAAGAAATAGCTAAAGTTCTAGCCAAACAAAACAATCTTAGTCAATACAATAATCCTCAAGCTATGCAAAATCAAGCAAGATCAGGTAGCTCAAGTTCAGTTGGCGGTAGAAATATTAACTCCTTAATTAGAGATAGTATTTTAGCTGATAGAGGCACAGCTCCAACAGGCTTTTCAAATCCTACCTCAAAATATGGTAATTCAAGCTTTTCAAACCAAGAAAATGTAGATAATGCTACGAACGAACATAAACTCTTTAGAACTCTAAGAGCAGGTAGATTAATTCCAGCTATATTAACTACTGCCATAAGCTCTGATATTGAAGGACTTGTAACAGCTCAAGTTGAACAAGATGTCTATGCAAGTATGGGCAAAGCTGTATTAATTCCAAGAGGAAGTAAAGTTATAGGCACTTATAAAAATGATAACAAGATAGGACAAAATAGAATGTCTATTGCTTGGCGTGAAATTATTACGCCTCAAGGAGTAAATATACTCCTTACAAATGCCATAGCTAGCGATAATATGGGTATGAGTGGAGCAATAGGTGATGTCAATAACAAATACCTTGAAAGATATGGTGTAGGCTATGGCTTATCAACCATTTCAAATGTCTTAATGCTTGCAATGGCAGCTAAAGCAGGCGGTAATATCTATGCTCAAGAAATTTACAACCAAAGCAATGAGGATATTACTAAGATAGTTGAAGATATTATGGAACAACAAAGTCAAATCAAGCCAACTATTGAGATCAAGCAAGGCTCAAGGATTTATATAGTACCTTCTGCTCATATTTGGTTTCCTGTGCCAAAAAATGGCGAAGTTATGGCTGAGTTTTTTAATGAATGAACCAAAAAGGAGTAAAAAATGAATTTAGAAAGTATAAAACAGAAATTTAACGACCTCACTTCTCAAAACAATCTTGACGAGAGGCAAAGAACCTTACAAAGATTACAAAGAGAAGCTAAGAACCAATATAAGGAACTCAACTGTTTAGTTACAAAGAGCAATAAGCTAGAAAAAAAGCTCAATGAAACACTAAACAATATCCAAAATATTGATGAATATTTAAGCCAAAAGGCAGAGCAAAACAAAGCTAAAAGCTCCAAAAATAAAAACAAAGAAGAACAAGAAGTAGAGGCTTAAAATGCACAATAATCCTGTATTAGCACATAAACTACAAGTTTTAGACCCATATCTTGGTATGAAAGCTAATGAACTTTGCATTAATAATATAGGAGAAATTTGTATAGATAAAGGCGATAGTTGGGAATATATAAAAGATGAAAGACTAACTATTCAATTTTTAGATGATTTTTTAACCCAACTTGCTACTAGAAGAGGACAAAGATTTAATCAAAAATATTGTCATCTTTCTTGCGAATTACCTTTGCCTTATGCACGATACAGAGTGCAAGCTCAACATAAAAGCTCTCTTTTTAATAGTGAAGTAAGTATTTGTATAAGAATCCCAAATAAAGACAAGTTTGACTTAGAAAATTTTATTTTAAGTCAAAGAGTAAAAAATGCTAAATGGGATTATGAAAAGATACGGGCATTAATAAGAGAAAAGAAAAATGTATTAATTAGCGGAGGCACAGGAAGCGGTAAAACAAGCTTTTTAAACTCTTTAATGGGAGAAATTAGTGCTGAAGCAAGGGTTGTTACCATTGAAGATAGTCAAGAACTTGACCTAAGTCATATCAAAAACAAGGTTCAACTTGCTGTGCCTAAAGAAGAAAATGAAATCTATGGCTATCAACAAGCCATTAATAATGCTATGAGACTTAGACCTGATAGATTATTCTTAGGTGAAATTGATATAAGAAATACCTTTACTTTCTTGCGTGTAAATAATACGGGACACGCAGGCAATTTAAGCACCTTACACGCTAATAATCCTCACGATGCTATCAAGGCTATTATTACCAATGTTATCATAGGTGGTTCTTTGCAAAATCCTGATAAAACAATGCTTATGGAGCTTATCATCACAGCTATTGATTACATCATACAAATCACTAGAGAAGGTAAAACAAGGATAGTAAGTGATATTTTAAACTTAAAAGAATTTTATACAAGGACAAATAAAAAATGAAAAATGGTGTTAGTATATTTTTAAAAGAAGAAGAAAAAGTGCTTTTAAATGAAAAAACTAAAAAGATAGGCATTTCAAAATCTGCCTATATTCGAGAACTAATTCTTAATATAGATTACATAAAAGAAAGAGAAAAGCTTGAACTTTTATTTCACACAAATGAAACTCTCTTATATGAGCTTAATAAAATAGGTACAAATATAAATCAAATAGCTTATAGCTTAAACTCAAACATTTATAAAGACCCAAATAATATTAAAAAAGAAATGGACCAGCTTAAAAACCTACTTAAAGAACATAAGGATTTTGTAAAGAAAAATCTCAATTTTAAGCTTTTAAGAGAAAACAAAGCAAATAAGGTAAAGGAATAAGACAATGCAAGAAAAAAATCCAACCGCAAAAGAATGGGTTAAACGCTTTATTTCTGCCATTATTTTAGGCATTTTTGTGTATTTCATTTCTATAAAAATCATTTTTAAGCCTGATTTTTCAGAGCTTTTTATAGTAGGACGAAACATAATCTTAGCCTTAGGACAACCTTTTTTAAAATTTAAAGCCTATTTATGCGTTGTTTATGGGCTTAGTCCTGTTGTTATGATGTTTTTATGGTGGCTTTTTTATAAACCAAATAATCTTGAAAGTTATGGCAATGCTGAATTTGCAACGCTTGAAAACGATGAAGATTATGAAAGAATGCTTTTAAGCAAAGATACAGGTTTAATGTTAGGGTGTTTTATAAAGAAAAAACTTAATGGCAAAGAAGAAAGAACCTTTATTCGAGCGACTAAGCCTCTTGCTACACTTATTGTTGCACCACCTGGAACTGGTAAAACTGCTTCTGTGGCTCTGCCAAATTTATTTTCTTTACCAAATTCAGTCGTTGTGCTTGATATTAAAAGCGAACTTTATGAAAAAAGTGCTGGTTATAGACAAAAACACTTTAATAATGAAATATTACTCTTTTCCCCTTTTTCAAATGAAAATACCTTATTTTTTAATCCTTTTGATGAAAGTGTCATTAAGGATATGAATTTTGCTCAAATGAAAAAGCTTGCAGAACAAATAGCAGGGACTATTTTTGTAGGTGAAAAAGGTAAGGAAAATGATCACTGGATAGTATCGGCTAAAACGATGTTTGTATATTTTGCACTGTATTATATGCAAAAAAATGGTTATACAAATTTAGCTGAACTTTCTCAAGCTCATAAAAAGGATTATTATAATGAGCTTGAGGGCGAGTTTTTAGCTATGTGCCAACAAGAAGACCCTGATACTGATAAAAAGATGCGAGACCCTGAAATTGATACTTTAAAACCTTTTTTCTTACAAGCTAGTCAAGATAAAGATATAGATGAAATTACAAGAAATCAGTTTCGTGCCTATACTACTGCAGCAGAACAAGAATTTGCAAGTATAAAATCTACTTATGATACCTTTATGAAAGTTTTTTCAGACCCTCAAGTTGCAAAGGCTGTTTCAAGTATGAACTTTACTTATGAAGATTTAAGAGAAAAAAGAATTTCTATGTATATTGTTATTCAAACAGCTGATATGGATATTTTAGCTCCTTTAATAAGGATATTCATTGAAAGCTTGTTTAAAAATTTAATGATGAAAGAAGAAAGTAATCCAGATAAGTTTATCTACTTCTTGCTTGATGAATTTGTGCGTTTTGGAAAAATGCCATTTTTGCTTGAAGCTCCAGCTTTATGTAGAAGTTATGGACTTATTCCTGTATATATCACTCAATCTTATGAGCAGATTAAAAAATATTATGGCGATGATGATCTTAAAATCATTAAATCAACTGTAGGTTATCAAGTTGTTTTTAGAATGAATAGTCCAGAAGATGCTAAAGTCTTAAGTGAAATGATAGGTGATTTTACACGCAAAAAAGTTTCTCAATCTAAAGGGAATTTAGACATTTTAAAACGAAACGATAGTGTTTCAAATGAAGGCTATAAACTTGTAACAGTGCAAGATATTCTAAGCAATCCAATTGATCAAATTTATATACTTGTGGGAGGCTTTTTTAATCGCCCTATAAAAGCTAATGTCAATTTTTGGTTTAAAAATCCTCAATGGCAAGATGCTGATAAGATTAAAGTTATTCCAAAAGAAGAACTTGAAAAAGCTCAAACTGAAGAAACAAACAAAAATGAAGAGATAAATGAAAATATAGATGAACAAAGCCCACAAGAAAATAATGGGGGAAAACAAGAAACAAAACAAGATGAAAACAGAGAAAAATCACAAGAAAGTAATGAAAATAAAGAAGATAAACCAGCTCTTAAAGAAGCAGGTGGTTTTAAAATTTATCCTAATAAGCCAGCTTAGGCTTACTTATAGGTTTTAAAGAATATTACTTTGTAATATTCTTTTGAGCCTATAAAGCTCAAACACCCTAAAGAAGGAATCTTTTATGGAAACTAAGAACTTAAACGAGGAAGAACTTGATTTAATGAAACAAAGCATTGAATCAATGGGTGAGGAAGAATTTAACGCTACTTTTAAGCGTGAAATAAGCTCTAAGGAAGCAAAAAATTCTACCCTTGACATCTTTCCAGACCCAGACATTCCCATTGAATTACAAAGTCAATGGATGAATGAAGGACTTGGAAGTGATGAGTTTAATGGCTAAAACCATTTTAACAATTAAATCGGGCAAGCCAAGAAGCTTAAACCCTAGAAATATACAACAAAGGATACATTATGGCAACTAAAAAAAGTAAAGCTGAAGAACAAATAAAACAAGCTCAACAGCAAGAACAACCCTATGTAAAATGGGAAGATAAAACAAATGCTGAAAGAGAAGCTAGTATAAATAGCTATCACGCAAGCATAATTGTGAAAACTTCACAACAAGCAAGGGAACAAAATAAACCTGAAATGGCATTTTGGAACAAGAATATGAGTAAAGAAGAAATTGCTAATTCTATGCCTTACAATGCTAAAACAGGACAACCATATACTAATGTAAGCGATGTCATTTTGCGTTGCGTTACTCAACTTAATGGATACAAAGAGCCTACCTTTCTTACTATGAATGAGGCTAATCTTTTAGGTGGGAAACTCAAAAAGCAACTTGATCAAGATGGTAATGAAGTGCTTACTAAAAATGGTAAAACTGCCTATGTGCTAGGAGTAAAAATTCCTTATGTGCAAGAGGGGCAGTGGCAAAACAAGGTTGATGAAAACAATCAAGTCATCAAAACCCAAGCTAAAGACAAAGAGGGTAATTTCAAATTTGATGAAAAGGGACAGCCTGTGATGAGAGAAGTAAAAGAATATGTGCCTTTTAAAGCACCTATGCTTGAAACCATAAATCTTTACCATATCTCACAATTTACCGACCTTGATACCAGCAAGTTAAAGCCAAGAGATTTAAGCAAGGTTGAAAAACGAGCAGAGTATTTCAGGCAAAATCCTGAGAAACTCGCAAAACCTGAAAGAATCACAAATTTTGGCTTAAACGCTAATTTAGCTCAAAACTTAAGCAATTTTGTTAAAGCGGTAAAAAGTGGGAATGATTACCAAAGAACTCAAACCCAAACCCTTAATAGAGAAGCTAAGAAAGAGCTTAGTTTTACTCGTTAAGTTTTAAACCCATAGAAGATTCTTCTGTGGGTGTTTTTGTTTAAAGGATTAAAAATACAACAACAAGAATATAAAAAGCTTGAAAACAACAAAGCTATGAGTTTATAGCTTATATAAAGGATAAAACTTGTTACTTGCCTTGTTTAATTTTATGAACTTCCTTGAAATAGATGAAAAAGACTTAAATAAGGACAAAAAGGTAAATAATGAGAATAAACTTCCTCAAACAAAGGAAGAAATTATAGAGCTTAAAGAAGAGGATAATGTGTATATACAAAAAAGTGAAATTGTGGTCTTAGGCTATGACTTTTTAACAAATGAAGAAATTAAAGAAGAAATTATAATAGAACAAATTCCTATTTCAAGGAATATGGCTAAGAAAAATATTACAAGATTAAGGATATAAAAATGGAAAAACTCGATATAGGTATAGCAACAACTTACAATAGATTTAACGCTATGATTGCAAATTTAGGTGCAAACATAGATGCAACAATGTATTCATCGCTAAGCTATATTTTTTATAATTCTCTAGCTTATTGTTTAATAGGCATAATACTTGTTTTTTGGTGTATAAGACATCTAAAATCAGGCTTTGCAAAAGATGATTTATTTAAAGGCGGAATATGGCTTATCCTATTTATTTTTATTTATGGCACTTTATCAAGTTTAGGGACATATCAAGAATTTAAATCTTGGTTTTTATTGCCTCAAAAACTACTTAAAGCCATGGTTTCTTCATTCGCGGGTGGAGGTAATGTAGGAGAAATTATGGAAAGAGTTATAGAAACTCCACTTAATTTTTGGGTTCAAGGTTATGAATTTGGAATTCAAGCACAAGAAGAAGGCGATAATGCTCTAGGATATGTCGCAAATAAAGGAGGTTCATTTGATGATATGTTTAATATAATAACTTCATTTTTTAGAATGTTTTTGTGGCTAGTTTATATTTTATTATTAGCTATAGTTTGTGCAGGAATTATTATTATGCAAGTAGCTTCAAGCTTTGCAAGCTTTATATTTGGTTCTTTTGCTCCTATTATGATGATATGTTTGCTAACACCTCAAACAAGAGGCAATTTCTTTTCTTGGCTTAAAAATTATATAGCTATAACTTTATTTGTTCCTATGACTATGTTTTCTTTAATGGTAATGGATAAAATCAATGAATTTGCAGGAATTCAAAGTGGGGAATTTATTTATAGAAATGTTTTTTATACCTTTTTTATAGGACTTCTTAACTTACTAATAGGCATTTATATTCTTAGAAAAATACCTGAATGGATAAATACTATGATAGGAAGCACTGAAAATGGAGGAGGCTTTACAGCAGGAGCTGCTCAAGCTGTCTTAGGAGCAACTGCAGGAGCAGGTATGTTAGTAGGAGGATTAGCAGGTAAAACAGCATTTGAAACAGCTAATATGGCAACAGGTGGAAAGCTAGGAACGGGCTTAAATGCTTTACAATCTTACTCACAATCAAAAGGCGGAATGACAGGCGTTGCAGGGGAATTATTTAAAGGAGGATTTAAAAATCTTAAAAAGAATATTCAACAACACCAAGTTCAAAAAAATGGCTTTAATGCGAGTTCTCAATATTATAACAAATAAAAGGAGTAAAAAATGAGTGATTCAATCATCATCATAGAAAGTCCAAATAAAAAGGACAAAATACAAAAAATCAGTGGCTTTGAAACCTATGCAACCATAGGACATTTCAAAGACTTACCAAACCATAATTACATAAATTTTAGTAGTTATGCCCCAAATTTTGAGTTTAAAAGTGAAGAGGTTAAAAAAAGAATGAATTTTATCTTTTCTAAATGCAAGGGTAAAGAAGTCTTTATCGCTACTGACCCTGATAGAGAGGGCTATGCTATAGGCTATATGTTTTATCAAGTGATCAAAAATATAGCCAAAAGCATTAAAAGAGCTGAATTTTACGAAATAACTGAAGCAGGTATTAAAAAAGGGCTTGCTAATGCTCTTGATTTTACTAAGAGTAATTTTAATGAATTTGAAGCCTTTAAAGCAAGAAGCGTAGGAGATAAACTCGTAGGCTTTATTCTAAGCCCAAAATACATTAATTTACTTAGTGATAGAAATACAAGCATAGGCAGAGTGCAAACTCCAGCCTTAAATTTCATAGTTTCAAAAGAAAAAGAAATCAAAGCCTTTAATAGTCTTGATGAGAGTGAAAAACTAAGTTATAAGCTTAAGGCTCATTGTCAAAGTGAAGGTAAAGATTTTATCTTAGAAAGTGAAAAAATATGTAAAGATAAAGCCGAACTTGAAGACTTTTTAAAATTCTTGCAAGACACTAAAGAAGTTAAATTTGAAGATAAAATAACTAAAGAGAGCAAAAAAACTCCAGATCAACCCTTTAGAACCTCACAACTGCAACAAAGTGCAAATCAAGTTTATGGCTTTTCAAGTGATGAAACTATGCTCTTGGCTCAACAACTCTTTGAAAGAGGACTTATTACCTATACGAGAACAGATAGTAATGCTTTAAGTGCTGAATTTATCACTGAAGTAGAGAGCTTTTTTGGAAAAGAGCAGTGGTATCAAAAAAGAGAATATAAAGCAGGTAAGCAAAGTCAAGCTGAAGCTCACGAAGCTATAAGAATAACGCATATTCACGCCTTTGATGAAATAGAAAAAATTATAGAAAAAGCTAATGCTGAAATGAACGAGGGAGCTAAAAAGCTTAGTGCTGATCATATCAAGCTTTATACTTTGATATATAAAAACTCAGTCTTATCTCAAGCTAAGGATAAAATCACCCAAATTACAAATTATAATTTTACCATTAAGGCAAGTCCTTTTAAAACTTCATATAGCAAGGTTTTATATGAAGGCTATGCAAGCATTTTTAAGGCTAAAGATGATGAAAATGAAGTAGAAGAAGAAAATCCTAACAAAAACAACGAAGAAAATCCTGTAAGTAAGCTTGACTTAGATTTTTTAACTCAAAGCTCACATATAAGGCTTAATAATTTAGAAAACAAGGAAATCAAAAGACAAGCTCCAAGTAGATACAAAGAAAGCTCTTTCATATCTTTGCTTGAAAAAGAAGGTATTGGAAGACCAAGCACTTATGCTTCTTTTTTACCAACCTTGTTAAAAAGACAATATATAGAACTTGTTAAAAAAGGTAAAAATAATGAAATAGCACCAACAGAAAAAGGTATGAAAATAATTGAACTGCTTTTAGCAAATGATGAGTGGATTACTAAAAGCGAATATACAAGAACTATGGAAGAAGTCTTAGAAGCTATATCAAAAAATGAATGTAAATACCTCGACTTTGTAAAGCCTCTTCATCAAAAAATGAATTTTGTAAATACTGATATAAGTAATAAAGAACCAAGCGAAGCTCAAATCAGGCTTTTAGAAAAGCTTTGTAAAGAACAAAACAAAGAACTTCCTCAAGATGCCTTTAAAGACTTTAATCTTTGCAAAAAAGCTATAGATGAACTTATCAAAACAGCTCCTAAAAAGCCTCCAAGTGAAAAACAAATTAAACTTGCAAGGGATTTGGCTGAAAAAAATAAGCTTGAATTACCAAAGGACTATGAAAGCGATATAAGTATTTGTAGGGCTTTTATAGATAGTATTTTTAAGAAAAATAAAAAGGAATAACTATGCCATTTTATTATGTTAAAAAGCAATGGTATCCAAAGGGATAAAAGCCTAAAAAGCACTCAAGAAAAAAATCAAACATAAAACAAGGAGGAAAAACTTACTAACAAACAAAGAAACAAACACAAGGTGCATACTAATGCTAAAAACAAAGCTTATACAATGAGTTTATAAATTTAAAAAAAGGATATACAATGAATAAAGTTGCATTATTTGGCTTTTTAGGCAAGGATTTTGAAATGAGTTCTACTCAAAGCGGTAAAGCAGTGGCTAAAGGCTCACTTGCCATTACAAAAAGATGGGTTAATGCTAAAGGCAATAAAGAAGAACATACCGATTGGATACCTCTTACTTTATTTGATAAATCCGCTGAAAATGCAAATAAATTTTTCAAAAAAGGCGATAGATTTTTATGTGAGGGTGAAATTAATACCAACAAATACATAGATGAGAAAACAGGAGAAGAAAAATTTGGCTTTTCAGTCATAGTAAGGAATTTTCACTTTGTGAAAAACAAAGATGAAAATAACATCACTCAAAGCACAAATAATACTCCTGCTTTAACAGATGATACAGCTTCTATACAAACAGATTTAAAAGAAAATGAAATGCCAAGTAGCGAAGAAGTGGCTAAATTTGCAATCAATAAAGATGATATGCCTTTTGGCTAAGAAAAGCCCTTATGGGCTTTTAATTTTAAAGGATAAAAAAATGATAAACAATACAAATGCTCTTATAGCTAATCTTAGCACCTTTGAAATGTGTGCTATCTTATTTTTTATAGCAGTAAGCTTTTATATCATTAATCAAAATATGAAAGAAAAAGAAGAAACTGAAAAAAAACAACGATAAAGAGGATAAATAAAAAATGCCAATGAACAAAAAAAAGAATTTAAAAACTTGTAAAGAACAGCTTAAAAGGCTTACAAAAGAATTTAAAGCTATGCTATATTCAAGGCTTAAAAGATGACTAAATTAAATTTTCTTCCCATTTTACTGCTTTTTACTTACTTAAATGCAAAAGCAAGCAATCATTTCATAGAAGCAGGCAAGGCTTATGGACTTAATCCTAAACTTTTGTGGGCTATTGCTTATAAAGAAAGTAGGCATAATCCAAAGGCTATAAATCGTTCAAATAAAAATGGCACTTATGACATAGGCATTATGCAAATTAATTCTATGCACCTTAAATGGCTTAAAAAAGACTATGGCATAAGTGAAAAAGACTTGCTTGAAAAGCCTAGAATAAATATTTTTGCAGGAGCTACGATACTTAAAAAATGCTTTGATAAATATGGAGCGAATATAAAAGGGCTTACTTGTTACAATGGCAAGATTAAGAGCAATCCTTATGGTAAAGAGGTTCTTGAAATTTTAGCTCAAGCTCAAAAACAAGAAGAAGAAAAGAAAAGAGTTTTAAAAATGTACATTGTAAAAAAGAAACTTGAGAAAAAGGACAAAGAATTCATAAAAATAGCTAAAAATAATGAAAGGAACATAAAATGAATCACAACCCTAGAAAAGAACTTCAAGAAAATATTGTAGATCATGATCAATCCAGTTTATTGAATTTGGACGAAGATTGGGACCAGCCAAGTTTATTTGATGAAAACGATTTAAAAGTAGAATCAAAAAGCACTAAGCAATACAGCTATGATGAGGCAATGGAAAAGAAATTAGGAAAAAAGATGAAAAAAGAAAGATAAGCAATGAAATTTAATCAAATCATAAGATTGATGAATAAAAGCCCAAAGCAACTTTTGCTTGTGCTTATTTTAGGTGTTATATCAGCTTATACACTATCATTGAGTCAGCAAAAAGCACAAGAACATATCATTCAAGGTATAGTGATCAAAATTATAGATGGTGATACTATAGATGTGCTTGATTCAAGCCAAACAAAACATAGAATTAGGCTGTATGGTATAGATGCTCCTGAAAAAAGTCAAGCCTATGGAAAAAAGGCTAAAGAATTTCTTGCTTCACTTATCGCAGGCAAAGAAGTAAAAGTCATCAGTAAAGGCAAGGATAGATACCAAAGAAGTATAGCTTTGATTTTATTTAATGATAAAGACATCAACTCTGCTATGGTAGCGAATGGATACGCACATGCTTATACTGAATATAGCAAGGACTATATTATTCAAGAAGCAGACGCTAAGAGTTTTAAATTAGGACTTTGGGCTGATGATAAAGTTATAAAGCCAAGTGAATTTAGGAAAAAGAAAATAAAGGAGTAAGAACAATGCTAAATAAATATAAGTATTTAAGGAGATGAAAAATGGAAACTGACTTACAAAAAGAAAATAAAGCTTTAAAAAAAGAACTAGAAAGATATGAACACTTAGATTCTTTTTGCAACACAGCAAAAAAAGAGTTAGCCATGTATAAAGACTTAGTTTCTTTTTATAACATAGCTTTTAAGTGTGAGCGTAATATAGGTGGTATTAACTGCATAATACAAGCTTTAAGAAATGCTAGGTATTTGATGATTTTTGATAATAAAAAGCTTGCTTTAAATTTGGCAGAAATGGTTTTACAAACAAGAATATCATATGATCTTGACTTTTCTAGTAGTATCAATTTAGCTTACTTGATTTTAATGCAAGCAGAGCAAAATTTTATCACTGATTTAAAAGATATATGTCAAAAGCATAAAATTGAGGATTTTAATACTGAAATTATCAAAAATGGGTTTATACTTCATGAATTTAATGATAGAAAGCTTACTTACTATGATTTTAAAGACAAATACATAAGAAATTACTTGTTCAAAAGAAAGGATATTTTAGATAATTTAAACGAGGCTTCTCTAAGGTTTTTAGATTTTGTTGATAATTGTTATGGCTTATATTGGGGCTAATATTTTAAAAGTTAGTTATGAAATAAGGAGTTAAAAGTGAAATGCTTAGAAAGTGATATAATTTATTTTGATTTAGAAAAAGATGAAGCATCTTTTGATTACATAAAAAGGAGTTAGTATATGAAGGAGCAATTTACCCAAAGTGTTCCATTCAGCAATGAATCACATTATAAGGAGTTAATCAAGGAAAGCTTGCAAAAACTTATCTTTGCAAGCCTTGCATTTATCATTATAATAGCAATTGTTTTATTTCATAGAGATAGTCAAACAAATCTCATTGCAGGGATAAGTATATTTTCACTTTTATTCTTTATCTTAATCTTTGATGTATATGCTGATATAAAAAATTTAGCTTGGTATTGCAAGGATTTAGAAGATAAGCAAAATATAAAAAGAGAGTTACAATGGGTATAGTATTCTTGTTTGCTTTAACTATAAGTTTAATTATGTTTGCATTTATAGGTTTATTCTTCTACAAAGAAATAAAGAATACAAAAGAAATTGAAAGACTAAAAGAAGAAAAATTCGAAAAAGAAAGCCAAGAGGCTTTAGAATGTAAAGAAGAAAAAATATTTAAGTGCTTGCAAAAATAGAAAAGCAAAAAGAATGTACGATATATTTGAAGCACTCTATTCTAAGATTTAGAATCAACTAAGGCAATAATTTTATCTTTCATAACATTCTTTATGGAAATCAAGCTTTGCAATTCCTTCTCCAGCCTCATATTTTCGGCTTCCAATTTAATAATTGATCTATCAACTCCATTTTTATCTGTGTTAGCAAGCATAAGTTTATCATACTCCTTAGCTATTTTATACCACAGCAATGCTTGTTCTACATAATTAGGATAGTTTTCTTCTCTATTCCAAATCACAATAGTTTGTGAAGTCAAACCAAGTCTATTGGCCAACTCGGTATAAGTTTTAAAGCCACATTGCTCCAATAAATCATCAAATTTTTTTCTTGTCATCTTTATCCTTTTTTTTATTGTATTATAGCATTTTTTTTGTTAATTTATATTTTTTTTATTTTTATTTGTCTTTAGCATAAAAGGAGCGGAGACACCCAGCAAATCTCTAAAGCAATATTCATACAAGCACCTAAAGAAGCTTGTAAAAAGGGAGGAAAGATGGAAAATTTTTATATTTTTTATTATTTTTTTTGTTAATTTACTTGACTTTTATTATTTTTTATTATATAATTATAATAATTGAGATTTAAAAATGAGAGTTTCAAGAAAAAATATAGCCAAAAGGAAAATGCAATGCAAAGAAGCTACTTGGTTAAGGCTTTTTTAGAGAGCTTGGAAAATAAAGAAGATTTTATTGCTAAAAGAGTTATAAGAACTAAGGCTTTTAAGGAATTTGTAAGAGAGCAAGAGGATTTAGCCCTTATTCCTAGCCTTTTTAATGATAAGGATTTGGAAATAAAAATATTAAGAAAGTTATGAGAGAGACTTTGAATTTTATCCTACAAGCGAGCTTGTGATTGAAAGTGTAATTTTAAATCATAGCAGAAAGGTTCTTGATATATGAGCGGCGATAGTAGGGTTTTAAAAGTCTTTGAAAAGGAGTTTGAAACAAAATCTTATGCCATAGAAAAATCTTTACCCCTCATTCAAACTTATGAAAGGGATATTTTAGTGGTAGGTAGGGATTTTTGAGATACTTCATTTAATAGAAAAGAATATGACTTAATCTTTTCTAATCCGCCTTTTATAGTGAAGCAGTAGAAATTATAGCTAGTTTTGATTTTTTAGAAACTAATAGAAAGGCAAAAGTAAAGATTGATACACTCTTTATCCAAGCAAAACAAAGATTGACTTAAATATTAAGGATTTAGGTAAAAAGCTACGAACAAGAAAGAGAATAAAAACGAGCAACACTTAGAAAAAAATCTTTGATAAGGGCTTAAAAATAGGAGTAAATATTTTAGCTTTGGATTTGAAGAGCTAAAAACTTGGCATAAGGTTACGATTTAAATTTTCCTTAAATCCAACCTTATAAGGAGTTATTATGAAAAACGGCGAAGTTGTGGGCTTGATAAAAGCCTTTTTAAATGAAAAAAGCTTTTTAAAGAATGAAACAAAGAAAAGTTATCGAAGTTTAGCTAAAGAATTGCTTATCTTCTTTAAAAAGGAAAATATACACTATATTAGTGAGTTTAAAAGAGAACATAGCATTTCTTTTGTGATGTATTTAAAAGAAAAGAAAAATGCAAATAACACAATTTATGCTAAAATTAAATTTTTAAAGTCCTTATTAAGATATGCGGTAGAAATTGAAGTTATGCAAAAATTTTCTTTTGCAAAATTTGAGTTAAAAGATAGCCTGGAAGAGCTTGAAAGAAAAGAACTTAAACCCTTTAACTTAGAGCAAATAAAAGAACTTATTATGCATGCTAAAGGAGAATTAAGAAGCTATCTTATCATAGGCTTTTTTACGGGGGCTAGAACAGGGGAGATTTTAGCTCTAAAAAAAGAAGATATTGATATAAAATTAAGAAAAGCTTATATACGAAAAAGCCTTAGTGAAAGCAATAACTTAGATACAACTAAAAATCTAAGCTCACATAGAAAAATAGATTTATTACCTGTTGTGCTTAAGGAATTGCAAAAACTTATAATATTTAATGAGATTAAGAACAAAGAAGATGATTTTTTGATTAAAAAATCTCGTTATGTTTTACGAAAGGAATTTAAAGCTTTGCAAAACAAACTTAATATAAAACCCATTAGAAAACTTTATAACACAAGACATTCTTTTGCAAGTTTAATGCTGAGTAAAGGAGAGGAAAGTATGTGGATTTCTAGGGTAATGCTAGGACATTCAAGCCTAAATACTACCTTTAAATATTATGCTAAATATTTACCTCAAAATGTGGAAAATAGAGCTTTATTTTTAAGTGATTTAGCGATTTAAAATTGTGGTTTTGCTTGTGATTTTGAATTTTTTTGTTTTTCAAGTCTTTTAATAAAGTTTAAGAACTTTTCATCTATGATTAGCTCTTTATCTTTACTTAATCTTTGATAGAGTTTTATAATGCTTGTTTCTTTTCTAATTTGTAAAGATTTTGAAAGAGCAGGCTTTTTAATTTTATAGTCTTTGATTTGATTTCCAAGTTTTTGGAGGAGTTTAATATTTGCTTTTTTGGCTTGCTTGACAATGCTTTTGCTTAAGTCTAGTTCATTTGAGACATTTGAAACATCAAATTTAAGTATGCAATCCTTTATCCAAGATAATTCTTTACTGAATTTACTAATAATATTACCAAGTTCATAACTATAAAGTGCTTCTTTAGAAATATAGCCTGAATATTGCCTATGTTCAAAGCCATTTTTAAGAAAGAATTTTTTAATAAGAGCGTAAGGTTCTCTTGTATCACCTGAAAAACGCTCTTTTAAAGCCTTATTACTTAAATCAAAATTGATGAATTTAATATGTTTTTCACTCTTTATTGCCATACACCTATACCATCTCTTTTAGAAATTTCAACAATATTGCTTTCAAACTTCCCGCCCTCAAACCAATACCACTGCTTGACATTTCTTGTAATATTTTCCTTTTCTACAACCTCAAAGGTAAAATCCATCAAGCAATTTAAATCGTCTTTATCGCCCCTGCAAGCATAATGGTTTTTATCAAGTCTAATAAGTTCTGCTTCTAGGGCTACTTCATCAAGATATTTGTATAAATCCTCTAGTTTATACTTGCCCTCTCTTAACACTTTTTCTTCATCTAAGACTATTTTTAAGCCTCTATTTTTTATCATTGTAAGTCCTTTTTTTGTGGTTTTGAGCTATATTATAGCATAAGTTTTAATTTAATTCTTTGTATAAAACAAAAGAAAGTAAAGCCCAAAGCACTACATAAAAGCCTATGCAGATGATTTGCACCACCAAAGGCAAGGACATAAAATATTCAAAAGCATTAAAAAGCTCAAACTTTACAAGTATGAAAGAAAAAAATATCCCTAAACAAGAGGATATTCCACCTATGAGAAAAGATAGCCAAATTGTCATTTTTGTTTTATATGCTTTGTTTTTATCTTGCATTTACAAATCCTTTTTCTTTTTTGATTTCAAAGGCTAAAGAAAGCTTTTCAAGGCTTTCTTTGTTTAAGAAATTCTGTATTTTTGGTTTAATGAGTTTTAAAATCTTAAGTGGAAGCTTTAATTCTTTATCTTTATTTGCTGTTTTTAAAGTAATGATTTTTTGAAAGAGTTTTTCATCAAGGCTTGTTTCAAGCTCTTTAAGGGTGAAAGTTCTATTTAAAAGCAAAAACTTAGATACAAATAAATCATCATTAAAATCCTTTAACACAGGCTCGCTTACTAAGGCTTTTTCCCCTAAAAGCTCCTTTAAAGTTTGAGTAAAACTTTTTCCCTTTTCATCATTATCAAAAACAAGGTTAAAACTTGCATTTTTGCAGTTTTCATTAAGGTGCTGTATAAGTTCTTTACACGAACCAGTTATTTGCCCATTTGTTGAACACAATAAACACTCATTTATATGTAAATGTTTCAGCTCTACAAAAGATAAGGCATCGATTATGCTTTCAGCTATAATGATTTCTTTAATATCACTCATTCTTAATTTTTCTGCTTTTAATAATTCCAAACCTTTTAAGCCATAACAGAGCTGTTTTATAGGTTTTTTGTATTCATTGCCTTGTTTGTCTTTAGTAATAGGGCTTGAAAGGTATTTGACAAAGCCACTTTGCAAGATGAGCTTTTCATCTTTGATATTTTTTAGACTAAAGCTTGGCACTAAGACATTGTGTAAATCATCTTGTTTGAGATTAAATTCTTGTAAAAGATTTTTATCTATCATTCTTTTATTTGCAAAGATATTGTCTTCGCCTAAGGCTTTGCTTTGATTAAAGCACTCTAAAAGCTCTTTAATTTTATTATCTTGCGAGCTTTTTATCTCTAAAGTATGCTTTAAATTTACCTCCTTAGTTTGATGAGCTAAAAGTTCTTTTAACTTTATGCCTCTATTTTTGCAAAAAGAATAGATATTGCCTCTATCATTTAGCTCATTTGGATTGAAATACAAATAATGCCCATTGCTAAAGCGAGTAATGATTATAGTGTCATTATTTGCATTTGTCATTGTGATTGAATTTTTAGAGCTTTTCTCCCTTTTAATTATATAACCATTATTTGATAATATCTCATCAAAAGGCAATAAAAGCTTGTCCTCGTTGTATGGTTTCATAAATACTCCTTTAAATTCAATATAAGCTTAAAAATTAGCAAAAAATACTGCAAATAAGATAAGTCTTATAACACCATCACTCATTTTAATTCCCCTTTATCTTTCAAATATAAATTCAAAAGCTTTAACCATATTACCTTTTTTGATTTTTATAACAGAGAGATTTTTAAATATACTTTGACTTTTTTTAAGTTCTTTTATGGCAGGTTTTATCACTTTATCATCTATGTCTATTTGTCTTAAATATTTTTTGTTATTCAATGAACAATATTTATAAAATTCCTCTTTGCTAATTACAAATTTCGAGTTATAGATAAAGCGGATAAAGAGCAAATAAAATAATTTGGCATATTTGGTTTTAATATTGCAAAAATCTTTTAAATTGAAAAATGTATAAGATTCATTAACATCATTAAGTATATTTATAATATATTTACTAAAAGAAATTGTAAAACAACCTTCTTTTTCATCAATATGTATGTATGAAAAAAGAGAAAAATAAGATATATTATTAAAATTATCCTCATTTTTTTCTTTCTTTAAAAAATAAACCTTAATAGCCTTTTCGCAAAAATTATTAAATTCTTTAAAAAATCTTTTCTTATTTAAAGCATAAAATTTCTTATTAATTAAATTTGTAAAAAATATAAAATTAACTTTTATCTTGCTATCTCGTTTTTCTTTTAAAAGATAAAAAAGCCCAAATAAAAAATTAAAATCTATGGAATTAAAATCTGGAAAGATAATGTTATAAAATGAATTTTTATAGCTTACTTTTAATTTTTCATTCTTTGCCAAATCAATATTTTCTTTTGAAAAGAAAAACTCAGGTAAAGTTTTTTCAAATTCATTTTCAGTAGCAAACATCAAATCTATCCTTTAATTTAATAAAAACTTAATTTTGCTAGGTTATCTCTACGTTAAACTGCAATACAGCTTAAAAAATTTTTTTTTAAGCAAAGTTAAGGCATAATTTTATTTCTTAATGCAAATTTGGGGCATTAGCTCAGCTGGGAGAGCGCGACGCTGGCAGCGTCGAGGTCAGCGGTTCGATCCCGCTATGCTCCACCATTTAGCTTTTAAAAGGTTCCGTAGCTCAGCTGGTAGAGCACCACCTTGACATGGTGGTGGTCGTTGGTTCAAGTCCAATCGGAGCCACCATTTAAGCGTAGTGAAGAGTTTTTAACAATGTTTTAAATTCGAGTATTTCTTGTTCTTGATCTTTTATGATTTTACTTGCTGTGGTGCGAATTTTTGTATTTTTTTAAATACTTAAGAAAATTTCTAGCACCCATTTGTAACACCTTGATGATCAGTGTGAGCGTATAAACTTAGAACACAAACAAAAGTAGCAATAAATATTTTTTCATTTTAAAATAGAGTAATTTAATAAGAATTTAAACAAAAATTCGTAAATATTTTATAAGCATATTTGATTTAAGAATGAAATTTAAGGACTAATAAATGCTAAAAGAGCTACTTGATATTAAAAAAGAAATGGAACCTATCATACATGATGCTTCTGTGAAACTTAATGTTATAGCTAGAGAAGTCATCACAAGGATCAAAGAATATGAAATTTATGGTCCTATGATTGATCGAATTTATCTTGATAATGCTATTTATGTCAAGGTTATGTCAAGTAGTAGAGATGCTAAAAGTCAGCAAGTTGATATCAAAAATGGCTTTTATATGGTTTTTGTTGCCCCTGAAAAAGGCACAACCCAAGATATCAAAAATCGCTTAAAAATCGCCTATGAAAGCTTTGATGATAAATTTATAAAAGATTTGATTCGTTTATATCAACGCTTTAAAGAAATCCTTTCCAAAACTCAAGCTACACTCTCAAAATCTTCGCAAATGAATATTCAAATTGAAACCAATCTTGGTGAAGCAAGTGCAAATCTTAAATTTAACATTAATATCAAGTATTTTAAAGAAGGACAAAAACTTGATAAAAATAATATCAAATCAGCCGGAAGTTTTAGAGACACCAAAACACATATCAATCTTATCGTTGATAAGTCTTTAGACTCTAGAATCTGTGAAAAGCTACTTGATGATGTAGAAAGATACTTCATCGGTGCACATTAAATCCCATTTTGCTTAAATTTTTCATATATTAATCAAGCTTTGTATGTAATTGAAGAAAAACTTTATCTTCAGCTCAAGTCTTTTTAAATCTCATATTTGTAGCATGTGTTAAAGCTATAGCTATGGCATCAGTGATATCAAGAGGTTTGATCTCTTTTTGTATGCCAAGAAGCCTTTTTACCATAAAAGCCACTTGCTCTTTTGTCGCTTTTGCCTTTCCCGTAACGCTTTTTTTAACTTGCAAGGGAGTATATTCGCTAAATTCGCCATGAGTTTGTAAGATTTTTAAGCTTAAAGCCCCGCGAAATTGGGCAAGTTTAAGCACGGTTTTTGGATTATACGCAAAGAAAATATCTTCAATCGCCACCTCATCAAAACTATGATTTTTAAAAATCAAATCAAGCCCCTCGCACAACTCTGTAATTTGATACTGCAATGAGGCTGGTTTGATCTTGATAAGTCCAGCCTCGATAAGTATGTTTTTACCAGCTTTCATTTCAATGATAGCATATCCACAAAAACGCGAGCCCGGATCTATGCCTAAAATTTTCACATTCTACCTTTTTTAAAATCAAAACCTTTCACTGAAGTGAATTTTATTTTCACAAGCTGTGAAATTTCTATAAATTTTAACCTTTTTTTATGAAATTTTAGATAAAATAATAAGTTAAAAATCAATTTAAGGGTGTGAATGGACGCAGCTGATATACTCAAACACTTTGAAAAAGAAATTTCTCGTAATGAATTTGAAAATTTTATCACTCCCTTAATATTAAACGAAAAAGCTAGCAAAGCCGATCAGCTCATTTTCAATGCACCAAATGAACTCATGGCTAAATTTATACAAACAAAATATGCTGATAGAATCTCACATTTTTATGAAGTGCAAAGTGGCAATAAAGCCAAAGTATTGATCCAAAGTATCTCGCTTAAAAATAACTCAAAATATAACTTAAAAACCCCTATTAAACACGGCACAAGCACGGTTTTAAATCCATCTTATACCTTTGAAAGCTTTGTTGTAGGAGATTCTAATCAATATGCTTATGCAACTTGTAAAGCAGCAAGTGCAAAAGACAAACTTGGCAAGTTGTATAATCCTGTTTTTATTTATGGACCAACAGGACTTGGTAAAACGCATTTGCTTCAAGCTGTAGGGAATACGTGTTTAGAACTTGGTAAGATTGTGATTTATGCTACAAGTGAAAATTTCATTAATGATTTTAGCTCACATTTGATGAATAAAAGCATGGATAAATTTCATGAAAAATACCGCAATTGTGATGTTTTGCTTATCGATGATGTGCAATTTTTGGGTAAAACGGATAAAATTCAAGAAGAATTTTTCTTTACTTTTAATGAAGTCAAGGAAAAATTCGGACAAATCATTATGACTTCAGATACCCCACCAAATATGCTTAAAGGTATTACAGAACGCTTAAAATCTCGCTTTGCAAATGGAGCTATTGCTGACATTACCCCACCTGAACTTGACACTAAAATGGCAATTATCCGCAAAAAATGCGAATTTAATGGAGTAAGTTTAAATAATGAAATTATCTCTTATATCGCTACTTCAATGGGAGATAATATAAGAGAAATAGAAGGAATGATTACTAATTTAAACGCATATTCAAGACTGATCAATCAAGAAATCACTCTTGATATAGCAAAAAGCTTTATGAAAGATCATATCAAAGAACAAAAAGAAAACATTGATATAGATGATATCTTAAGTGTGGTATGCAAAGACTTTAATATTAAAGCAAATGATATAAAATCAAACAAAAAAACGCAAAATATAGTTACAGCAAGAAGATTAGTAATCTTTTTGGCAAGGGAGCTTACAAGTATGTCTATGCCTCAACTTGCGAAATTTTTTGAGATGAAAGATCATACTGCTATTTCACATAATATCAAAAAGATCAATGAACTTATAAAAGAAAAAAATGATTTAAAAGATAAAATAAATGAACTAAAAAACAAAATCTTAACAAAAATTCAAAGTTAGCCTGTGAAAAAATGTGAAAAAACACTTCTTAAAACTCATACAACAAATCAAGTTAAAATAAGAGTTTAAAAAGGAATTTCACATTTTCAACATGCTTATTACTATGAATAAATTTAAATTAAAAATAAAGGAGAAAAAATGAAACTCAGCATAAACAAAAATACACTCGAATCTGCAATATCACTTTGCAACGCTTATGTGGATAAAAAAGATTCTAGTGCAATCACTTCACATTTACTTTTTGAAGCAAATGATGATAAACTTACAATCAAAGCAAGTGATTATGAATTTGGACTAAGTTATAAAATCAAAAAAATCAAAATAGAAACAAGTGGCTTTGCTACAGCAAACGCAAAACAAATTTCTGATATGATCAAGAACCTTAATAATGAAGATGTAATCTTAGAAACCATTGACAATTCTTTGTTTATTCGCCAAAAAAGCACAAAATACAAACTTGCTATGTTTAATTATGAAGATTTTCCAAATTTTCCAAATATTGAAGAGAAATCAAAATTTGACTTAGACTCAAGTGATTTAAGTAGAAGCCTTAAAAAAATCCTTCCAGCCATAGATGCAAATAACCCGAAATACTCCTTAAATGGAGCTTTACTTGACATTAAAACAGATAAAATCAACTTTGTAGGCACAGATACAAAAAGACTTGCTATATTTACTTTATTCAAACACAATGACAAAGAGTTTTCAATCAGTATTCCTAAAAAAGCCATTGCTGAAATGCAAAAACTTTTCTATGAAAAAATTGAACTTTTTTATGATGAAAATATACTTATCGCTAAGAATGATAATTTTGAATTTTTCACTAAACTCATTAATGATAAATTTCCAGATTATGAAAAAGTAGTGCCAAAACAAATCAATCAAGTCTTTAGCTTTAAAACTGAAGATTTTATCGAAAGTCTCAAAAAAATAAATGTTGTTGCTGAAAAAATGAAACTCCATTTTCAAAATAACAAACTTATATTTGAAGGTATTAGCTTAGATAATGTTGAAGCAAAAACAGAGCTTGAGTGTGAGCTTAACATACAAGAAAACTTTTCTTTAAATATAAAAATTAAATATTTATTTGACTTTTTACACTCTATAGAAACTGAGGAATTTGAACTAAAGATTAATGAACCAAATTTAGCCTTTATCGTTACTTCAAAAGAACTTGAAACGGTAATTATGCCTGTGATTTTATAAGGATAGATAATGCAAACTCAAAATTATGGCGAAAGCAATATCAAAGTCCTTAAAGGCTTAGAAGCGGTTAGAAAACGCCCAGGTATGTATATAGGCGATACCAATGTAAATGGACTTCATCATATGATTTATGAAGTGGTAGATAATTCTATAGATGAAGCTATGGCTGGATATTGTAATACCATAGATATAGAAATCACTACTGAAGGAAGCTGTATAGTGCGTGATAATGGACGTGGCATACCAGTTGGTATTCATCCTACTGAGAATATCCCTACTTTAACCGTTGTTTTAACTGTGCTTCATGCAGGCGGAAAATTTGATCAAGATACTTATAAAGTCTCTGGTGGGCTTCACGGTGTTGGCGTTTCAGTTGTTAATGCACTTTCTAAAAAGCTTGTTGCTACAGTTGAAAGGGATGGTAATATCTATCGCCAAGAATTTGCAAAAGGCATACCAACAAGTGAATTTGAAATCATAGGAAAAAGTTCAAAAACCGGAACTACAATTGAATTTTGGGTTGATGATAGTATATTTGAAGTAAAAGACTTTGATTATGAAATACTAGCTAAAAGATTTCGTGAGCTTGCATATTTAAATTCTAAAATTACTATAAATTTTAAAGATAACCGTATAGGCAAAGAAGAAAATTTTCATTTTGAAGGTGGAATTGCTGAATTTGTAAATGATATAAACAAAAAACAAGCCTTGACAAAGGTAATGAATTTTAGCATAACTGAAGAAGATGTCGAAGTCGAAGTGGCTTTAATGTATAATGATGGTTATAATGAAACCTTACTTTCTTTTGTTAATAATATCAAAACCCCAGATGGGGGAACGCATGAAACTGGCTTTAGAATGGGGCTTACTAGAGTAATTACAAATTATGTTGAAGCTAACGCTGCAGCTAGAGAAAAAGATAGTAAAATAACAGGTGAAGATGTGCGTGAAGGACTTGTGGCTATAGTTTCAGTAAAAGTGCCTGATCCACAATTTGAAGGACAAACTAAGGGCAAGCTTGGTTCAAGTTATGTGCGTCCTATAGTTAATAAAGCTAGCTTTGAATTTTTAAACAAATATTTTGAAGAAAATCCCATAGAAGCCAAAGCTATTATGAATAAAGCCTTAATGGCAGCAAGAGGCAGAGAAGCGGCTAAAAAAGCAAGAGAACTTACCCGCAAAAAAGAGGGCTTAAGTGTTGGCACATTACCCGGAAAGTTAGCTGATTGTCAAAGCAAAGATCCAAGTGAATGTGAAATTTATCTTGTGGAAGGCGATTCAGCCGGGGGTTCTGCTAAACAAGGTAGAGAAAGGGCTTTTCAGGCGATTTTACCTTTAAGAGGAAAGATTTTAAATGTTGAAAAATCCCGCCTTGATAAAATTTTAAAATCAGATGAGATTAAAAATATGATCACAGCTTTTGGTTGTGGGGTAGGTAATGAATTTGATTTAAGCCGTTTAAGATATCATAAGATCATTATCATGACTGATGCTGATGTTGATGGCTCGCACATTCAAACCTTGCTTTTAACCTTTTTCTTCCGCTTTATGAATGATCTTGTTGCAAATGGACATGTTTATCTTGCCCAGCCTCCACTTTATCGCTATAAAAAAGGACAGAAAAAAGAAATTTATCTTAAAGATGAAAAAGCCTTAAATGAATACCTTATAGAAACAGGCATAGAAAACTCAAATTATGAGGGCGTGGGTTTAAATGATTTAAAAGACTTTTTAAAGCTTGTGGCTGCGTATAGAAATGTGCTTAAAGAGCTTGAAAAACGTTTTTCTATCATTAGTGTTATCAGACATTTGATAGAAAATCCAGATTTGATTAAAAAGGAAAATAAAGCCTTATTTGAGGATATAAAAAGCTTTCTTGAAAAAGAAAAATACAATATCTTAAACTCTTACATAAACGAAAATGAAATCCGCATTTTTGTCCAAACGCAAAATGGACTTGAAGAGTTAATAATCAATGATGATTTATTTACTAATCCTCTCTATGAAGAAGCAGTGTATATCTCACAAAAGATCAAAGAAAGAGATTTAGAGGCTGTATTTGATAAGGACATTTTAGCTGTGTTAAAAGATATAGAAGAAAGTGCAAAAAAAGGAGCTTATATACAAAGATATAAGGGCTTAGGTGAGATGAATCCAGATCAGCTTTGGGATACAACCATGGATCCACAAAATCGTCGCTTGCTTCAAATTTCAATTGAAGACGCACAGAGTGCTAGTGATACTTTTAACCTTTTCATGGGTGATGAGGTAGAGCCAAGAAGAGATTATATACAAAAACACGCTAAGGATGTGAAGCATTTAGATGTATAAAAGTGTCAATTTAAAGGCTACAACTGCCTTTAAAGTTTTTTATTGAGTAAAAACTATATTATAGTATCTACTTTTTTATTTAACTTCACTTTTATCTAAATTTCGTTACAATCTTTGCTTAAAATTTACAAGGATTATCTATGCAAATCACTTTACTTTCTTATACTGCTCTTGAAATTTGTTCTCACGCTATACGCACTTGCTGGCAAAGCTTTGAAAAAGGCGACAAAGGCGGTAAGATTGATAAAGAACTTATCGATAGAGTTGGCAATAAATTCAAACACGCCTCAACCTTAGAACATTTAAATTATACTTTTTATATACAAGGTATTTCAAGAGCCCTTTTGCAAGAGCTTGCTAGACATCGCCACGCAAGTTTAAGTGTAAAAAGCACACGTTATACCTTAAAAGAATTGCGAAATGAGCAAGCTTTTAAAGAATTTGACTTTAAACATGCAAGTAAATATCTTGTTCTGACAGAAAACGAAAAAGTTGATAATGCAAGTATTAGAGCTCTTGAAAATTTGCGTTTGATCTTACAAGAAAGCATTAGCCTTGATATCGCTAAATATTGCTTGCCAGAAAGTTATAAAACAGAGCTTACTTGGAGCATCAATGCAAGATCCTTACAAAATTTTCTTCATCTTAGAAGTTCAAAATCAGCCCTTTGGGAGATCAGAAAGCTTGCAAAAGCTATTTTTAACGCCCTGCCAAGCGAACATCAATTCATTTTTGAAGAAAGTGTGCTTTTAGATTAGTTTCTTATTTAAGAGCTTATAAAATCAAACTTTTCAGCAATTTTACATCATACCGCTACTTTTTTTAATCTGCCCGCTTTATGATAGAGGATAAACGATGAAAAATACCTTTTGATTTTAGTTTTTGCCTTTTTTGACCCTTTTTGCTAGCGGAGATAATGCTATTGATATTTTAGCTGTGCGAGAAATAAAAAGACTATGAATTTTTTGATTTAAATTTACTCTTTTATTATAGACTTTTCTTCATTTTTAAAAGGAATAAAAGTGAAAGAGCTTAAAGATACACAACTTCGCATAAAACATTCACTTCATTTTATAAATAACAAGGCAAGAAACAAAGATATAAATGAGAAAATTCACTCTGTCAAACTAGCAAATTTAGCTAAAATCGCCTATGAGTTCTTTTTAAAACCTCAAAAAAATCCTTGCATTAAAGCCATAAAAAGCGATCTTAAAAAGCATTTTAATCCAAAATCAAGCAGTGAAGATAAGCTGGTGTGGTTTGGGCATTCTTCTTATATGCTTTATTTTCAAGGTAAAAGTGTGCTTGTTGATCCTGTTTTACTTGATAATGTTGCACCCCTGCCCTTCGCTTTTAAGGCATTTCATGGCACAGATATTTACAAAGTAGATGATTTTAATGAGCTTGATTATCTTATCATTACGCACAATCACTATGATCATTTAAGTAAGAAAACCATTAAAAATTTCAAACATATTATCAAAAAAGCTATCGTGCCTTTAGGTGTTGGCAAATACCTTAAGACTTGGGGTATAAATGAAGAAAATATCATTGAGATGGATTGGGATGAAAGCATCGATCTTGATGAAAATTTAAGGCTTCATTGTCTTGAAACCAAGCATTTTTCTGGACGCAATGCCAATGACTCAGCGTGCTCGCTTTGGGCTTCTTTTGTGCTTGAAAATAAAGATAAAAAAATATATATAGGCGGAGATAGTGGTTATGCACTGCATTTCAAACGCATAGGTGAACGTTTTAAAAGCATTGATCTAGCCTTGCTAGAAAATGGACAATACAGCCAAAACTGGCCTGATATACATATGTTTCCACATGAAACTTTGCAAGCTTGCAAAGACTTAAATGCAAAAGCACTTATGCCCTGTCATAACAGCAAATTCAAGCTTTCTTTTCACAGCTGGGACGAACCACTTGAAAAAATCTATACTCTGCATAAAGCCCTAGCTTATGAGTTTGATTTGCTTACCCAGCAAATTGGTGCAATTTTACCTCTTTGGCAAAAGATTCAAACTCAAACTTGGTGGAGAGAGCTTAAGTCATAGGCTTAAAAAACTTTGCTTGAATTTAAGTTTGCAAAGTTTTTTGCTATTTTTTACTAGCTTTTTGTGGTTTTTCATCTCTAAAATGAATTTGAGCCCTTTCAACCTGCCTTAAAAAAGCTTTGCATCTTGTAGGATCAGGCATTTGATAGTTTTTATCTTGAGGATTAGCTATATCTTTGCCCTGCCTTAAAAGCGCGTCATAATAAGCCATTTTCATCTTAAGCAAATCAGTTATCTCATCAAGTCTTAGCCTTTCAGCTTCGATTAAGTTTTTTTGCTCCTCTATCATCTTTTTTCGCTTTTTAGCACTTTTTATTCCGTATCTTGAAAGTTCTATGTAGGTTTTAATCTTTTCTATACTCATGCCTATACTTCTATAAAATGAGATCCAAATTGCCCATTCAAGGTCTTTTTGAGAAAAATACCGCACTCCATTTTTATCCGTCTCCACGAAGGGAAAAAGTCCTTTACTCGCCCAAAATCTCAAAGTCCTTGATGAAATTGCCGTGCGTTTTTCAACCTCTATGATAGTATAAGCCATGTTTTTGCCTTCCTTTTTTTGCAGATATGATGAAAGTATAGCAAGATTGTTTTTCTGCATTCTTTATAAGGAAACATAAATTTTGAAAAAAAATTTGCAAAATTTTTAAATTTACTCTTGACAGACACTAGGTGTCAGCTTTTATAATTTTACTCATAAAAGAAATTTGCTCTAAAGCAAAGCTTTTTCAATTTAATATAAAGGAAAACTATGCAAAATGAAGACAGAAGAGAGTTTTTAAAAACCTCAGCAAAACTTGGCGGTGGGGCTTTGGCTAGTATGGCTGGGATTGGGATTTTTTCAAATGCAAGTGCAAAAAGCTTAAGTCTTGCAAATGGGATAAAAATCGATGATAGCCTTGAAGCGAGTACTCAAGAAGCTATTAAAAATGGAGCAAGAATTGAATCAAAAGGCTTTGCGGCAAGTTCAAAGCAGTGGAAATTTAAGCCCTTTAGCTTCTCGCGTCATGCACTTGGAGAAAAAGATATTTTAATCGATATTTTATATGCTGGAATTTGTCATAGTGATTTGCACGCTGTAAGTGGGGATTTTAGGGCTGCAACTTATCCTATAGTGCCAGGACATGAAATCGCTGGTAGAGTAGTCGCTGTTGGCTCAAAGGTGAGTAAATTTAGGGTTGGGGACTTAGCTGGTATAGGTTGTATGGTGAATTCTTGCGGGGAATGTGAGGCTTGCAAAAGAAGCGAGGAGCAGTTTTGTATGAATGCAAAAACGGTTTTTACTTATGATAGCAAAGATGTGTTTCATGGAGGTGAAATCACTTATGGAGGCTATGCAAACAATTATGTAGTAAGTGAAAAATTTGCTCTTAAAATTCCAAACAATGCTGAACTTGAAAAAGTAGCTCCTTTGTTATGTGCTGGCATTACCACTTATTCACCTATACGCTATTCAAAAGTAAAAAAGGGCGATAAGGTGGCGGTTGCTGGAGTTGGCGGCTTAGGACATATGGCGGTGCAGTATATGGTGGCTCTAGGAGCTGAGGTTACAGCTTTTGATCGTGTAGCAAGCAAAAAAGATGCGGTTTTAGCACTTGGGGCAAAACGTTTTGTTGATGTTAATAATAAAGCTGAATTTGAAAGCATTAAAAACGAGTTTGATTTTATCATCTCAACTATACCTTATCATTATGATATAAACGCTTATCAGGCTATGTTAAAGCTGCACGGCGAAATGGCAATTGTTGGCTTACCAGCTAACAAGGATAATCCAAGCTTTAATGCAAATACTTTTATCTGGAATTTTAGACGCAAAATTTATAGTTCGCTCATTGGTGGCATTAAAGAAACTCAAGAAATGCTTGATTATTCAGTGAAAAATAAGATTTATCCAAAGGTTGAGCTTATCACAGCTGATAAACTTGATGAGGCTTATCAAAAAGTGGCACGAGGGGAGGCTGATTTTAGGATAGTTATTGATATGAAAAGGAGCTTGGGAGTTTGAGCTAAAATTTTGATTTTAAGGCTCAAAAACTTATAAAAGTCAGCTTAAATTTAAAAATAGGCTGGCTCATTTTAAATTTTAAATCAAAACAAACTATTAGAATTTAAAAAAAACAAAAATTAAAACGCTTTAAACTCTAGTTTAAGCTCCTTTTTAAAGTAAGGATAGAAAAGAAGTTGTGTTTTTGTCCTTGCTTTATATCTTTTAATCCCTAGCTTTCCAAAGCCTTAAGCCAAGTTCAAGTTGTTTTAGAACCTCTTTGAGTGCGTTTTTCTTGTCGTGGCTAGGTTTACTAAAACTTAGCTCCATTGCTTTAAATTCACTTCCACAGCTATTGTTATTCTCCTTTTTTAAATTTTGGCGTTTTTGTTTCGCTGTATCTGTTAAGAGTAAATTTAAAAAATCTGTCATTTTTTTACTGAATTGGTTAGCATATTTTGTGCTAGTTTTTGTAGAATTTAAAGATTTTTCAAATGTTTTTTTCTTTAAAATTTATGCAAGAAAGCATTCTTAATCTTTTTCAAGCCCTAGTTTATGAATAAGGTTAAGAATGTTACAAAATGTAATCATCTTTGTAAAAATATAAAATAATTTTTATCTTATTTAAAAAATATAAATAAAGTCTTATTACAATTAAATTATATACAATTTCAAATAAAAGGAGTAACAATGAGTGCATATTTGGATCATACTAAGGTATTTAAAGCTCAATATGAAAATTTCATCAATGGAGAGTGGCAAGCCCCTCAAAGTGGGCAATATAGTGAAAATATCACCCCTATTTCAGGTAAGATTATCACTAAAGTGCCTTTGTCTAATGAAGCTGACATTAACGTAGCTTTAGATGCAGCAAGTGCAGCTAAAAAGTCTTGGGCTAAAACCTCTCCAGCTACAAGGGCTGATATCTTGCTTAAAATCGCTGATCGCTTAGAAGCAAATTTAGAGCTTTTAGCTTATGCTGAAACTTGGGACAATGGCAAGCCTATAAGAGAGACTTTAAATGCTGATGTGCCTTTAAGTATCGATCATTTTCGTTATTTTGCAGGCTGTATTAGAGCACAAGAAGGCGGTATTAGCGAAATAGATGAAAACACAGTGGCATATCATTTTCATGAGCCTTTGGGCGTGGTTGGACAAATCATACCTTGGAATTTTCCGCTTTTAATGGCAGCTTGGAAGATAGCTCCAGCTTTAGCAGCAGGCAATTGCATAGTTTTAAAGCCAGCTAGTGCTACTCCTGCTAGCATTTTAGTGCTTATTGATTTGATTAAAGATTTACTTCCAAAGGGCGTTTTAAATATAGTCAATGGAAGTGGAGGCAAGATAGGCAAAGCTCTTGCAACAAGTCCAAAGATAGCAAAGGTAGCCTTCACTGGCTCAACAGCTGTAGGCAGGCAGATCATGCAATTTGCCACTGAAAATATCATACCAGTTACCTTAGAACTTGGCGGAAAAAGCCCAAATATTTTCTTTGAAGATATTATGGCTGAAGATGATGATTTCTTAGATAAGGCTGTGGAAGGACTTGTACTTTTTGCTTTCAATCAAGGCGAGGTTTGCACTTGCCCAAGTAGAGCTTTAATCCAAGAAAGCATATATGATAAATTTATGTCCAAGGTGCTTGAAAGAGTAAAAGCCATTAAGGTTGGCAATCCTCTTGATATTAGCACTATGATGGGTGCTCAAGTAAGCCAAGAACAAATCAATACCATCTTAAATTATATCAAAATAGGCAAGGAAGAAGGTGCACAATGCCTAATAGGTGGAGAGCAAAACATACTTGAAGGCGAGCTCAAAAATGGCTTTTATATCAAGCCTACTATCTTTAAAGGGCATAATAAAATGAGAATTTTCCAAGAAGAAATTTTTGGACCAGTTTTAAGTGTAACTACCTTTAAAGATGAAAAAGAAGCTCTAGAAATCGCTAATGACACACTTTATGGACTAGGAGCAGGAGTTTGGACTAGAGATATTAATAGAGCTTATAGAGTTGGGCGAGGTATAGAAGCTGGTAGGGTTTGGACTAATTGTTATCATGCTTATCCAGCTCATGCTGCCTTTGGAGGCTATAAACAAAGCGGTATAGGCAGAGAAACGCACAAGATGATGTTAGAGCATTATCAACAAACTAAGAATTTACTCGTAAGCTATAGTCCTAAAAAACTTGGCTTTTTCTAAGTAAAATTAGAGTGATTTTTTAATCACTCTAAACTCATATAAGGAAAAATCATGCTTAAAGCAAGTAAAAACGCCCTTGATTTAATCGCAAAACTTAAAGCCTTGTATCCAAATTTTATCATTTATCTTTCAGGAGGGTGTTGTGATGGTTCAGCTTTAATGGTGTATGATGATTTTAAATTAGGCGAAAATGATTATAAGCTAGGAGAAATTGAAAATATAGGCATTTTTATACATGTAAAACACTACAAAGCTTATTTAGAAGGAAAAAATTTAGAACTTGATGCCATTAAGGGCAGGGGAAGTGAGTTTTCACTTGATTATGAGCTAAATGAGCATTTTTTACTGCATAGTAAGCGTTGTGAAATTTAAAACACAAGCTTAAAGTCTCTTTTTTCTAAAAAAACCCTTTGTATAACGATACACAAAAAACAGTCCTGCTACAATAAGCACAAGATAATGCCAAAATTCAGGGATTTTAGCTGATAAAAAATAATGATAACTTGCCACAAAAAAACAAAGATAGCCAAGCTTTCTTATCTTTTCAAGTCTTTTACTCCATTCAAAAGAGCTTAAAAGCATAAAAAACATAAGCACAAAAGCCACAAAGCCACTTGCTTCAAAAATTCTTTTTGAGATGTCATTATACAGCTTTATAAGGCTTAAATTTTTTGAAAAAACAAAATACACCCCAAAATGAGCCAAAGCCCAAAAACCAGCATAAATTCCAAACAAACGCGGATAAATCTTAGTCTTTTTAAACTGAAAAAGTGAAAAAAAGGTACTTGCAAAGGTAAAGCTTAAAGCAAAAATTCCGGTATAAAAATAAAGCTTTGAGATAAGATCAAAGCTATATATAACATTAAAAATAGCCTGCACCGCTGTATAAATAAGACTTATTGCAAAACTTGCATAAGCAAGAAGTCTTAAATTTTTTACACTTAAGATAGATTTAAAACTTGTTTTATAGGCTCTTTGTGGCTCATTGGTATTTATAGCACTCAAAAATACTTCCTTAAATCCATACCTGCATACAAACACCCCACTTCTTTTTCATAGCCATTAAAAAGCAAGGTATCTTGGTTGAAAAACTTACCCAAAGGACGCTCGCTTGCCTGAGACCATCTTGGATGATCTACTTTTGGATTAACATTAGCATAAAAGCCGTATTCTCCAGGATTTGCTAGCTCCCAAGTCGTTTTTGGTTGTTCTTCTAAAAACTCGATTTTGACTATGGATTTGATGCTTTTAAAGCCATATTTCCAAGGCACGACAAGGCGAAGCGGTGCTCCATTTTGTGCTTTTAAAGGCTTTTTATACATACCAACAGCCATTAAGGTAAGCGGATGCATAGCCTCATCCATTCTAAGCCCTTCTACATAAGGATAATCAAGAGTTGGAAAAAAGGCTGCTTGATCGGCAAATCTTTCTTTATCAAAAAGCGTAGTAAATTTGATAAACTTTGCTTCACTTGTAGGCTCAAGCTTTTCTATCAAGGCTCTAAGCTCAAAACCAACCCAAGGCACCACCATACTCCAAGCCTCAACACAACGAAAGCGATAAATCCTTTCTTCAAGCTTAAAAGCTAAAATATCCTTCATAGTTAAGGTTTGAGGCTTATTTACAGCTCCGATTACTTCTATTTTCCAATCTTTGGTGTGAAAATTTTGAGCCAAACGCACCGCTTTTGCTTTATTGACTGAAAACTCATAAAAATTTACATAATTTGTAGTAAGCTCTTCAGGGCTTAATTCTAGCTTTGAGTTTAATTCTTCTTTAAAATCAAGTGCGCTTAAAGTGCTTGCTAGCATACTTGAACTTACTAAAGAGCCAACTCCAAGTTTGATAAATTCCCTTCTTTTTTGAAATAATTTTTCAGGAGTAATTTGCATATTTTTTCTTTTTTATACTTTAAATAAAGAAATTTAAGCATAAAAAAGCTAATGAATAAATTATTTGTTATGATTTTTCTCTTTTGTTTAAAATTAATTTTTTTAGCCTGTCTTTGATTAAACACCACCAACATAAACTACCCCAGATCAATTATTAAACGAGGGGTAGTTTAAGGATTTAGAAAGTTAAGTTTTGTATCACACTTTGAAAGCTTTCAAACAA
>NZ_QHLK01000012.1 GCF_006864455.1 Campylobacter sp. MIT 97-5078 | reverse complement strand
TTTTTCTCCTTATTTGTAGTTTTTTAATATATTTTTAGTGACAAAGCAGTTGTTGGTTTTTAAATTGGTTTTTAAAAATGAAAGGGTATTATATCAAAATTTTGCAAATTAAAATAAACTAAAATTCACAATGATAAATCATTCGCTACTTGCGTTTAAATCCCCTTGTTTTTTAAGAAGCAGAGTTAATTCGCTTGCTTTAGCTGCTTGCATTTTTGAAAGCACACCTGAAATTTTTCTTGAGTCTAAAGAAAGCATGATCTTGCTTGCCTCCTCGGCGTCCATAGCACTAAGCACATCAGCAATTGCCGTATCTTTCATCTGTGAGTAAATTTCTTTTACTCTATTGCTTGTTTTTGAATCAATCGCTTTTAAATTTGCCTCACTTTTTCTTAAAATTTCTTCATTTTCAGCTTTTGTTTGTTCTATTTTGGCTAACGTTGCGTTTAATTCGGCTTCTTTTTTGGCTAAGGCTTCAAGCTTTTCTTTTTGCAAGGCTTCAAAAGAAGCTCTATAGGCTTCTAAGGCTTGTCTTGCTTCATCAAATTCGCGTGTTTGTACTTCAAGTTGCTGTCTTCTTGTTTCTAAATACTGCTCTTCATTTGTTAAGGCATAAATAAAACTGCAACTTAAAACTATAAAAAAAATACTTTTTTTACTCATCTTTTGCTCCATAAAAATGTCTGCTTATAGCGATTTCATCAAGGAATTTTTCTTCTTCTTTTTTAAGATGTTTTTGCATAGCTTTAAATTCTTCGCTTTGTAAGTATTTGATCTTTTCATAATCCAAAGAAGCCCTTTTGTAAAGGGTTTGATAATGCAAAACTTCTTTTTGGCTTAGTTCAAGTTTTTCTTTAGCTCTTTCTTTAACATTTTTTGCGATTTTAAGCATTTCAAGGTTTTGTTTGAGTATTTGTGTGCTGCCATTTTGTGGCAGGGCAAAATTCGCATATTCTAAGCTTGCATTTTGAAAAGCAAGTTTATTTTGCAGTTGTCTTTGCTTTGCTTGGCTTAAATTTTGCTCAGCCTTATCAAGTCCTTGTTTTTTAACCTTTAAAATTGAGCTATATTTGTTTTTCATAAGATTATAGTGTCATCTCTTTCTGGGCTTGTTGAGATATAGTTGATCTTTACACCACAAAGCTCTTCTAAACGTTTAAGATAGAGCTTTGCATTTTGTGGTAAAAGATCAAAGTCCTTGATACCAAAAACTTTATCCCAACCCTCAAGTTCCTCATAAATAGGCTCAGCATTTTCCAAATCATTTGGCATATAATCAATTTCTTCACCCTTATAACGATATGCTTTACAAATTTTTACCTTTTCAAAGCCATCAAACACATCAAGTTTCATCAAAGCAAGGCTATCAAGCCCATTTAAACGAGCCGCGTAACGCACAGCCACAGCGTCAAACCACCCACAACGTCTTTTTCTACCAGTGCTTGTGCCAAATTCTTTGCCAATTTGAGCTATTTTTTCGCCATCTTCACTCTTATCTTCGCTTGGAAAAGCCCCATTTCCTACTCTTGTAGTATAAGCTTTGGTTATACCTAAGATTTTTCCTACTTCTTTTGGATTGAGCCCAAGTCCTGTTAAAGCCCCTGCTGAGATGGTGTTTGAGCTTGTTACAAAAGGGTAAGTTCCATGATCAATATCAAGCATAGAGCCTTGCGCACCTTCTAAAAGCACTCTTTTATTTTCATCAAGAGCCTTCCAAAGCATTCTTGTTGTATCTGTGATGAAAGGACTTAAAATCTTGCTGTATCGCTTTAAATCTGCTAAAAGTTGTTCTTTTTGTGGGATTTGAATTTCAAGCAAAGAAAAAAGTATTTTGTTGTTTTCAAAATTTTCAAACAAAGCCTCGCAAAGCCTTTGCGGTTCTAAAAGCTCACTTATTCTGTGCCCTACGCGACTGATCTTATCAGCATAGCTTGGTCCTATGCCTTTTCCTGTAGTGCCTATAGCATTTGCACCTTTAAGTTTTTCTTTGGCTATATCTATCAAAGCATGATGGGCTAAATTTAAATGTGCTCTATCGCTGATAAAAAGTCTGCCTTTGAGATTATCAAACTGAGCCATTTCGCTGATGAGCACTTCTGGAGAAACCACAACTCCATTGCCGATGATATTGATACATTGAGGATGTAAAATGCCTGAAGGTATGAGATGAAGGGCATAGCGTTGGTTATTTACCCAGATTGTATGTCCAGCGTTGTGTCCGCCAGCACTTCTACACACAAAGTCATAATTCTCGCAGAGCTTATCAACGATCTTGCCCTTGCCTTCATCGCCCCATTGTATGCCTACAACAATATCTGCTTTACTCATCAAAACTCCATATTCAAGAAAAATTTAAGCTTTCATTGTAACAAAAAAAGCTTAGTTAAAGATTAACTTAAACGCTTTACGCACTTGTTTTACTTGTGCCTTTAACTTTAATCTTGCTGCATATTTTTTGGATACACAAAAATACTCTCTCTTTCAACCTTGATCTTTTCGTTTTCATCAAGAGCAAAGGCTGTGATTTTAAGTGGTAAAATCGTATCTTGATCTTTGTTTTTACTGAGATTTTTTTCAGTTTTTAAAACAACGATTTGTTTGCTTTTTGCTCCAGCTTTAAGAGTAAAAGGCTTACTTGGACGCACTATGCTTAAAGCATTTTCATCTCCTTGAATTGCAACTTTAAAATAATACTCATGAGCTTTATTATCAGTATTATCAAATAAGAATACATAGGCATTGCTTACTTCAGTTTTTCCATCTTTTTGTTCTATGTGGTAAAGCTCGCTACTACGGTTGATATTTAAGAGCATATATTCTTTCTTGCTTCCCATAAAGATTAAAATCATCACAGCCACTGCTAAAACAATGCAATACGCTATAGTTCTAAAGCGAAAATACTGCACTTTTTGCCTTTTTTCTACAGCCTCAAAGCTCGTCCAGTTGATAAGACTTTCTCGCTTGAACTTATTTTGCACTTTAGAACATGCATCGGCACATTCTAAGCAGTTGATACACTCAAGTTGCATACCACGTCTTATATCAATGTGCGTTGGACACACAGCCACACAGGCTTCACAGCCTATACACTCACCCTGTGGAGGTTTTTTATAAAGCTTGGTAGCTCCATCAAAAACCTTGCCACCTCTGTGCTCATCATAAATAACTTGAATGGTATTTGTATCAAACATAACAGATTGTATTCTTGCGTAAGGACATACATAAATACAAAAATTTTCAGCCAAAAAACATACATCAATAGTGAGAAAAAACGAGGCAACAAACAAAATTCCCATTAAAAGCAAATGATCGCCCGGACTTTGAATATAAGCAAAAAAGTCTTCAGGTGGCACAAAATACCACAAAAAGTTACTCACAGCCACCAAGGAAAGAACATAAAAAATCAAAACAGCTAGGGTTTTTTTGATAAATTTTCCTTCGTAATTTTTTTGTTTATTAGCTATAGAAGTGCGAATTTTTAAAAGTTTCGTTTGAATTAAATCCCTAAAAATAACGCGAAATATAGTCTGCGGACAAGACCACGCACACCAAATTCTCCCACCCAAAGTTGTGATGAAAAATATACCCAAAAACAAACAGATGAGTAAAAATGGCATCAAATAAAGCTCTTGAGTGCTAAAAGAGATGAAAAAAAGATCAAGCTTTTTATGATCAAAGCTGAACAAAAAAAAGTGATTGCCATTTATGCGGATAAAGGGCAAGATAAGGGCGATACAGGTAATGATAATAAAGCTGGTGTATCGTTTGCGTGCGTAATGTGTGATGAAATTTTTCATAATTTTTCCTTGTTTCTTTATCAATTAACTTTGATTATAATACAAGAGTGCTAAAACAAATTTTAAATTTTTATACTCTTTTTGAAAAAATGGGTTAAAACTATGCTATAATTAGCCTTTTATTTTAAAAATAGAAAGGCGGTGATGTAAATGCCTGGGGTTAAGGTTCATGCCAATGAAAGCTTTGATGAAGCGTATAGAAAATTTAAAAAACAAGTTGATAGAAATCTTGTCGTAACAGAAGTAAGAGCAAGAAGATTTTTTGAGCCTATGACTGAAATTCGCAAAAAACAAAAAATTTCAGCTCGTAAGAAAATGCTAAAAAGACTTTATATGCTTAGAAGATACGAGTCTAAACTTTAAAATATTTTAATCCTGATTTTTGCTTTTACTATTGATTGTTATGAGCTTAGAGAATTTGTTTTTGAAGCTTTTAATGCAGGCTCTGTTTTTCATAGAGATAGAAGGAATGAGCGCACATCCTAATGAGTGCTAAAGGTGTGCTTTTAAATCCTACTCTCTCTAATAGGGCTTGATTTGGCAAATTGTTTTGATAGATTGCAAACTCCTGAAAATACTCAAGATAATGAGGGCTATATTTGGGTTCAAGAATTTCATTCCAATTAAATCAAGGCTAATTTACTTTTAAATATCAGAGATTGTAATTAAAGAAAAATATGAAAAGAAAAAAGCCTATATTAAAGAGTGGTAGAATTCACACAAAAGCATTATGAAAGGGCTAAAATTTCTTTAAGATTGGAAGATACTTATTCTAATCTTAAAGACAGTATGAATGAAAAAAATAAAATTACTTTGGATATTTTAAATAAACTCTTAAAAAATATCAAATAGAGCTAAAATTTTTCCTATGCGAGGAGGAACTGGTGGTAGTGTCTTAGCTTTAAAGGATTTATTTACGCCAATTTTTTTACAGGGGCTCATAATTTTCACTCTGCTTTTGAATTTTTACCTTTAAAATCTTTTTATAAGAGTTTTGAAGTGGCTAAGACCACAGCCTTGTTAGCTTAAATTTTCTAAAAAGTGACATTTTGTTATTATGAATTACTTTATTTAGATTAATTTTTCTCCTTTTTTAGTTATAGTTATAAAAAAAGGGGTGTGGGAGTTATGCAAAATTCTTTTGTGTTTAATATACGCCGTGTAGGTGTTGAATTTGTTATTTTTTGTGTTTATGCTGTTTTTAGTATTTCATGGGCAGCGACAGGTTCTTTAATGCCACAAATATCAAGCGATCTTGGTTTAAATACCCAACAAGCTACTTTAATTACTAGCATGATAGTGGTTGCAAAAATTTTTGGTGCTTCATTCACTGCTTTTTTAGTTTATAAATTTGGTTTAAAAAAAGGATATTTTCTAGGTTGTATTTTAATGAGTTCTGGTATATTTTTAAACTTTGTGGATAGTTATAGTGGTGTTTTGATTATAAGATTTTTAACAGGGCTTGGTTCAGCTTGTGCTTTAGTTTGTTTGGTACCCATCGCACAACAATGGTTTGAAAAAAAAGCTTTGCATTTTGTAATTAGTTTTAATATAACTTCAAATCTAGTGGGTGTTACTTTAGGACTTGTTTTAGCTGAAAGCATTTCAAATTATTTTGGAAATTGGAGAGATTCTTTATCTTTATATGCTTGGATTAATTTGATTTTATTGATTTTGTGGCTTTTTATAGGCAAGGATGAAACAAATAATATTCAAGGAAAGAAAAAAGAGAATAATGCAAAAGAAAGATCTTATTTATTTTATGCTCTAAAATCTCGTGTCACTTGGGGTATGATTGTTTTTTATATAGGCCCTATTTTGTTTTTAAATTCATCTTTTACTTTCTTGCCAACTTACTATGCGCAATACGCAGGTTTTAGTAAAGAATTGGCCGATTTTGCTAAAAAAGAAATTCCAGCTTTGGCTAATTTTGCTATTATTTTTGGACCTTATCTTGGATTATTTTTTAAAAGAAAAAATATTTCTTTTAAAATAATGCTTTTATTTGGAGGAGCGTCAATTTTTATATGCGGATTTTGTATGTTGTTTTTGCAAAATTTAGTATTGATACAGATTTTTGCTGTGTTATCGGGCGTTTTATATTCTATGTGGTTTCCATTTTTCTTTAACCTACCTTCAGAGTTAAAAAATTCTAATCCAAATCAAACCGCTTATATTATGAGTGTTTTTTGGAGTATTACCTTTGTTATATTATCATTTAATTTATGGGTGGTATCTTGGAGTGTTGATAAAACTCATAGTTTTACTTTAGGTTTTGTTTATATTTTTGCTTTAATTTTTATTTCAGCAATCTTGGCACAATTTATTCTGCCTAGAAAAGAAAATTTTATACAAGGAGAAAAATAAAATGAATTTAACTCCAGAAATAGTAGATCTGCAAGGCGAATTTGAAAAAATTCGTCATCAAATTCATGAAAATCCTGAGCTTGGTTTTGATGAGTTATGTACTGCAAAATTGGTGGCGCAAAAATTAAAAGAATTTGGTTATGAGGTTTATGAAAAAATTGGAAAAACAGGCGTTGTAGGGGTTTTAAAAAAAGGAAATAGCGACAAAAAAATAGGACTTCGTGCCGATATGGATGCTTTACCTATGCAAGAATGCACGAATTTACCATACAAAAGTAAAAAAGAAAATATAATGCACGCTTGTGGCCATGACGGACATACCGCCTCTTTGTTGCTTGCTGCAAAATATTTAGCAAGCCAGGAATTTAATGGTACATTAAATCTTTATTTTCAACCTGCCGAAGAAGGCTTAGGTGGCGCTAAAGCAATGATAGAAGATGGGCTATTTGAAAAATTTGATAGCGATTATATTTTTGGGTGGCATAATATGCCTTTTGGTAGTGATAAGAAATTTTATCTTAAAAAAGGCGCGATGATGGCTTCTTCGGATAGATATAGTATTGAAGTCATAGGAAGAGGTGGTCATGGAAGCACTCCAGAAAAAACAAAAGATCCTATATATGCTGCTTCCTTGCTTGTAGTGGCTTTGCAAAGTATAGTATCTCGCAATGTTGATCCTCAAAATTCAGCAGTTGTAAGCATAGGTGCTTTTAATGCAGGACATGCTTTTAATATCATTCCAGATAATGCGATAATTAAAATGAGTGTTAGGGCATTAGATAATGAAACTAGAAAATTAACCGAAGAAAAAATTTATAAAATTTGCAAAGGTATTGCACAGGCTAACGATATAGAAATTCAAATCAGCAAAAATGTTGTTGCACCAGTTACTATGAATAATGATGAAGCAGTAGATTTTGCAAGTAAAGTTGCAAAAGAACTATTTGGCGAGGAAAATTGTGAATTTAATCATCGTCCTTTAATGGCAAGTGAGGATTTTGGCTTTTTTTGCGAAATGAAAAAATGTGCTTATGCTTTTTTAGAAAATGAAAACGACATTTATTTACATAATTCTAGTTATGTTTTTAACGATAAGCTTTTAGCTAGAGCTGCAAGTTATTATGCAAAACTAGCTTTAAAATATTTAAACGCAGCTTTTTGAGTATTTTTTAGGAGTGCGTGCGTATAGATTTTTACGCTTTGGCCTTATTTGAATGCTTTTTATTTCGGTAGTGAAGTCTTAAACTCAAGCTTAAATTTAAGTAAGTGAGAAGTGCCCTCCCCACTTTTTTTGTCTATTTATTTGTTCAAATTTGTTTTTAAATATTAAGGCTTTAAGATTAGGCTTTTGCGAATTTCTTTTTATTTATTTTTCTTTTTAAGGACAATACCAAAAAACATTCACAAATAAAAAAGCTTAAAAAGTTCCATTACAAAGTTTTTGATGCCGTTTTATTATACCGGCATGACACGGATATTTGGACTAAGCTCTTCTTGCAAGATATTTTCTATAGCATATAAAGTTGCTCCACTTCCGCTTGCACAGCCATTACATGCACCTAAATAACGTATGTAAATATCCACATTTCCTTCATTTGACTTTTGTATATCAATAACTTCTAAATCTCCTCCATCGCTGTGAAGCATAGCTCTAATTTCAGAATCTAAAACGCTTTCAACGGCTTTAAGTTGCTTTACCATAGTCATATCATCAAAACTTATATCATCGTGTGTTGCAGCGATTTTAAGTCTTTCTCTTTCCATTTCAGCCCTTGTTTCAGCTAAAATATCTACAAGATAATAATCTCTTTTTTCATGTCCGCCCGGTTTAGCACAGGATTTGCAAAATGCACCTGCTTTGGTGTATTGCGTGATTTCTTCAACTGTGTGCAAATCATTTAGGCGAATGACTTCTTTAATCGTGCCAAGTGAAACTCTAGCACACTCACACACTATGATTTGATTTTCAAAGCTTTCTGCATCTACACCCATATACTGAGCTGCAGCTTGTTTGATTACATCATAAGCCATTACCGAGCAGTGCATTTTTTGAGGTGGCACGGCTGGGGTATTTTTATCATCTCTCATTGCAAATTCAACATCTAAATTGGTGATTTTTACCACATCTTTTACTTGCTTTCCTATGCAAAGATCAACCATAGTATCAGAGCTTGCTATGGCTGTTCCACAGCCAAAACTTTTAAATTTAGCATCTTTGATAGTATCTGTCTTTTCATCAACAAGCCAATAAAGTCTCACCGCGTCCCCACAGCTTTCAGCTCCAAAATCAGCTACGATGAGCCTAGCATTAGCTTTTGCAGCATCTTCTTCTGTAAATTCGCCCATGTGGCGAGGATTATTCATTCTGTCTTGAACTTTTTGTGAATACTCATCCCAAATAGATCCACCGATTAAATTATTTTTTCCCATGTTAATTCCCTTTTCTATAAGCTTTTGGTATATATGCATAAGTGCTTGAAATTGCCCTTAAACGCTCGGTTGCAAGCTTGATTTGCTCACTTGCATAATCAATCTCTTCTTCAGTATTAAATCTTGATAAAGAGAGCCTTAATGCAGTGTGGGCTAGATCATTTTCTGCACCAATTGCTTCCATGATAGGATTACTTTCTAAATCCTCGCTCGCACAGGCTGATCCGGTGCTTGCTGCAATGCCGTTTTTGTTTAAATCCCAAAGCATAGCCTCGCCTTCAACGCCTTTAATACTTGCTAAGATCGTATTTGGCACGCGGTTTGTTCTGCTACCAACCACGCTTGTATCAGGTAGAACTAAGATGGCATCTTCAAGTTTATCTCTTAAACGTTTGATATGAGAATCTTCATAATCAAGCATTAAATTTGCTATCCTTAAAGCCTCACCCATAGCCACTATACCAGCCACATTAAGCGTGCCACTTCTTCGCCCACCCATGTGTTCACCGCCGTGTAAAAGCGGGCTGAGTTTAATGCCTTTTTTGATATATAAACCGCCCACGCCTTTTGGTCCGTGAAATTTGTGTGCTGAAAAGCTTGCTAGATCAACTCCAGCAGCATTAAAATCAACCTTGATCTTACCTACAGCTTGAGTTGCATCAGTGTGAAATAAAGCTCCATATTCATGGCTTAGTTCAGCAAGCTCTTTGATAGGAAAGATCATACCTGTTTCGTTATTTGCCCACATGACATTGACAAGGGCTGTTTTTTCACTGATGACGCTTTTAAGATCATCTACACTACAAAGTCCTTCGCTATTTACAGGCAGGTCAATAACTTTTACCCCAAGACTTTTTAGAAAAAAAGCTGCCATACTTACGGCTGGGTGTTCAACGCCTGAGATAATGACTTCATTACGATCTTTGCCTAAGATATAATCAAAATAAATACTTTTAAGCACCCAATTAATACTCTCAGTAGCACAGGAAGTAATGATAATATCATCAATATCCCTTGCACCAAGTCCAGCATAAAGTTTATCCATAGCTTCCCTTAAAGGTGCATGCGTTGCTGAACCCCACTGATGAAGTGAGTTTGGATTGCCATAATGCTCGCTCAAGTATGGTTGCATAAGCTCATAAGCACTTGGATCAAGCTTGGTTGTTGCATTATTATCTAAATATACTTTCATTATGTCTTATCCTTATAATCTGCGAAAAATAAAGCTTTTAAAAACAAACTAGTTAAATTGATAGTTATTTTTAATAAGATTTATTTTATCTTGTTAATTTATCTGCAAATAATAACACAAAAAAATAAAAATAAGTTTAAAATTATCCATTAAATTTTAAAATTGTGCAAAATCACGACATAATGCTCATATACGAACGAACGATTTTGTTAAGACTTGCTTGTTTTTGCCTTTGAGTATAGAAATTTTCAAGTGAGTTTTGTCTTGTTTGATTGATTTGGTTTAGTTGTTCTTGATTGCTTTGTGTGCTTGCTTCTTGCTTGATTTGTTTAAATTCAGCATTCAAAGCTTGTGTATAAAGTGAATAAATCGAACTTGAACGCGTGAATTCTTCAATATTTAAGTCTTTTTGATAGTTGAGATATTGTTGATAGAGTAAGTTTAATTTATCACTTTGTGTGTTTTGTTTGTTTACTCCATTGACATACAAATACAAATCAAAGCTCATTCTTTCTTTGTTTTGCTCTTGAACATAGTTTTCAAAGGATCCTTCACTTTGAAGAATTTTGTAAAAATTTTGGTGTAAGCTTAGGCTTAAATTGACCGGTTCAATGAAAAAATTCACTTCTTTGTTGGCACTTTTTATATCCTTGTGTATAAAATTCATCAAAAGCCCACTTTTTGAAACTTCGCTCTCTTTGCTTAAATAAGGCTTGATAAGCTCGTTTTGGCTTGTATTGTTTATAGCTGAGTCAAAATGAAAATTGATGATTTTGTTTTCAAGGTTTAAAGGTATAAGGTTTTTATTGTGCGTTAAGGCTAAGTTTAGCTCATTTTCTCCTTTATAAAGACGTGTAATTTCACTTGAAAAATCCCCACTTTTTGTAGAAAAGCCTTGATAAAGTCCAGCAACTTCGCCACGATTTAAAAAAGCATTATCATCTTTTGCAAATTCAGGTTCAACAGCTTTTAAAGCCGAATAATAAGTATTTAAGAGTTGGGGCAAGTCGATTTTGTTAAAGCTTAAATTTTCATCTTGTTTTATAAGCTCTTTGGCTATACTTTGCACGCTTTTTATATTAATTTCATAACTCAAAGGTAAATTTGCAGCATGGTTTAAATCCTTTTGAAAAATGCCTTTTTCATCAGTTCTAAAGCCAAATTCACTTGCAAAACTTTGAGCTTCAAACTCAACTTTTGAATCAGGATTTTGCACTTCTGGAGTGCGAATTTCTTGAGTGTTTTGGATATTTTTTTTCTCATTATTTGCATTTAATGCTTGTGTTAAAAAAGTATTGGAACTTGAAAAACTTGTATTAATATCCATAAAACCTTCTTTTTCTCATATTGCGTCCAATAAAAGCAAAAAGTATTCCAATTTTATTTTTTAAAAAACTTGACTTTTGCAGTGAAAAAAGCTACAATGAAAAACTCAAAAAAAATTAAAAGGAGAAGCCAAATGAATACACCTGCTTTCATTCAAATACTTGTCCTTTTTTCTTCTATGGCAAATATGCGTGCTTTTGCGCGCTAAAAATTCTTTTTATTTATCTTTAATACTTAAAAATTTAAGTTAAAAGCCTTTGTGCTTTTATGATTTAAACTCAATGAAAAAGGAAAACAAAATGCCAAATTTAAAACACAATGATTATGCAAGTGCGACTTTAGCTCTACACGCGGGCTATGAATATGAAGGCAAAAGAACCACAAGTGTGCCACTTTATCAAAGTTCAGCTTATAGCTTTGAAAGCTTAGAACAAGCTGCAAATCGCTTTAGCCTTAAAGAGATAGGCTATACTTACTCAAGAATGGCAAATCCAACCATAGATGTGCTTGCCAAAAGGCTTGCTGCTATTGAGGGTGGGGCTATGAGTGCTGTAGTGGCTAGTGGGAGTGCTGCGATTTTTTATGCGGTGCTTAATCTTGCTGAGTGTGGAGATAATATACTTTATGCAAATAAAATTTATGGAGGAACGCAGACTTTGTTTGTGCATACACTTAAAAGGCTTGGTATATCATGCAAAAGTTTTGATCTTGATGATTTAGGCACGCTTGAAGAGGCAATTGATGAGAAAACCAAGCTTATTTTCTTTGAAAGTCTTTCAAATCCTCAAATTGCGATTGCCGATATAGAAAAAATTGCACAAATTGCTAAAAAGCATAATATCATCAGTATTTGTGATAACACCGTTGCCACAGCTTTTTTACATAAGCCCTTTAAATTTGGCGTTGATGTGAGTGTGTATAGTCTTACTAAATACATCAACGGGCAAGGAAGCACCTTAGGTGGAGTGATTATTGAAAGGAAGGGCTTGAATGAAGTGCTTATAAACAATCCTCGCTATACTCAGTTTAACACCCCAAATGAAGCTTATCATGGTTTAGTTTATGCGGATTTAAATTTACCACTTTTTTGCTCTCGTATCTTGCTTGAATGGCTTAGAAATACAGGAGCAAGTTTAAGTCCTTTTAATGCTTGGCAGCTTTTACAAGGGCTTGAAACTCTTGATCTTCGCATACAAAAGCACAGCCAAAATGCCCTTAAGATAGCCCAATTTCTACAAGCTCATCCTTTGGTTGAGGAGGTGAATTATCCAGCCTTAAAAACAAGTCCTTATCATAAGCTTTTGCAAAAATACTTTAAGAACAATCAAGCAAGCGGACTTTTAAGCTTTGAAGCAAAGAGTTTTGAGGCAGCTCAAAGAATTTGCAATGAACTCAAGCTTTTTTCTCTAGTTGTAAATATCGGCGATAGCAAGAGTTTGATCATACACCCGTTTTCAACGACACATTCACAACTCAGTGAAGAGGAGTTAAAAGCAGCAGGCATTACGCCAAAAACGCTTCGTCTAAGCATAGGGCTTGAGGATGCAAATGATCTCATCGCTGATTTAAAACAAGCCATAGAAAAGGAGGATTAATATGCCTTTGATTATCCCTAAAGAAATTCCAGCCTTTAATCTTTTAAAAGATTTTACTTTTATCATCGATGAAACAAGAGCGATCACTCAAGATATACGCCCTTTAAAAGTGTTGATTTTTAACCTTATGCCTACAAAAATAGAAACAGAAAATCAGCTTTTATCCTTGCTTGGAAACTCTCCTTTGCAAGTTGAGATTACCTTGCTAAAGACAAAAAGTTATGAGAGCAAAAACACAGATAAAAATCATCTTGATCGCTTTTATGTGAGCTTTGATGAGATTAGGGGGCACCAATTTGATGGTGCTATCGTTACAGGGGCACCGATTGAGCATTTAGACTTTGAAGAGGTGGTGTATTGGCAAGAATTTGCTGAGGTTTTAAGCTATCTTAGAACGCATACTACCAGCACATTATATCTGTGCTGGGGTGCAATGGCAGCCTTATATCATTTTTATAAAATTCAAAAGATTTCTTTGAAAAAGAAGCTTTTTGGCGTGTTTGAACATGAGCTTATCCATGAAGACTTGCTTTTAAGCGGGCTTGATGAGCAAGTAAAAATGCCTCATTCTAGGCATTCGGGCATTAATGAAGCACAAATTAGGGCAAATAAAAGCTTAAAGATTTTGCTTGAGGGCAAACAAAGTGGCATAAGCACGATAAGGGATTTTAAAGATGTGTTTATACTCGCACACCCAGAATATGCTAAATTTACACTTGATGCTGAGTATAAAAGGGATTTAGACAAAGGTAAAAGCATAGAAAAACCCTTGCATTACTATGATGAAAAGGGTAAGGTAAGCTTTTGCTGGAGATCAAATGCGAGTGTGATTTTTCATAATTGGCTTAATTTTGTCTATCAAGTTACGCCTTATCAGTTATCTTTTGCTTCAATGCAAGGAGTAAGATAGGGATTGAAAGAAGAACGAGGTTTATTTGAATATGAATTTAATGCGATTGTTTTAAATTCAAACAAGCTTTGTTGCAAATAAAACTTGTTTGAATGGTATGTTTTAGCTTTGAATAGCCTGCAAAATTTCTTCATAAGCTATGCAAAATTGTTTTAAACCATCATCAAGTAAGTCCTTGCTGGCTTTTTCAAGTTTATCTTGGCAGATATTTTTATACAACTTTTTTTCAAGCTCACTCTTGCTTTCGCACTCAAGCAAAGGCGAGTTTTTATAAGCTTTGATTGCATCAAGTGGAGCTGTGTTTATGCTATGCTTAAATTTTAAAGCCTTGATATAATGATCCTTGTCTAAATCATCGCCTTTCACGCCTGTGCTAGCAAAAAGGGTGCGTATATTTGGCTCGTTTTGATCTTTTATATGTGTATAAGCAAGACTAGCATTGAGTATGCCGATTTGATTTTTATCAAGCACCTTGTTATTTAAAAGCCGATCAAAACGACTTACAAAGACGCTGATAACAGCTTGTGGGCTTTGAAGCCGTCCTTTAAGGACTGAGTTTTTCTTGCGAAAGGTTTTTAAGCCCTCATTAAGAGCCTCAAAGCATTCTTTTGCTTGATTGAGTGAAAAAATCAGAGTTGCATTGACGCTGATACCCTCGCTCATCAAAACCTTCATTACTTCATAACTTTGCCTTGTGGCTGGCACTTTCATCATGACATTTTGTTTGCCTATGGTTGAGTAAAGTCTTTTTGCCTCCCCTATGCTTAAGGCTGTGTTACTTTCTAAACGTGGATCGATCTCAAGGCTGATAAAACCATCATCTTTTTTAAAAAAGTTTAAAGCAAGTTTATCAGCAGCCTTTGCTATGTCAGCTATGGCTAGGTTTTCATAAATTTCTTTTGCGTTTTTGCCTTTGAGCTTAATAATTTTTGCCTTATAGCTTGGGTGTTTAAGGATAGCATTTTTAAAAATGGCTGGATTTGAAGTTGCTCCGCTTATTTTACCACTTTGTAAAAGCTCTACAAATTCAGTATCTAAAAAGCTATCTTCAACAAAATCGCACCATAATGAGAAATTTTTCATTTTTTTCCTTTTTTAGCTGATAAATTGAATGATTTCTTTTAAGTCTTTTTTTTCAATGCAAATGTCAGCATGAGCTTTTAAAGCTTCTTTGGCACAAAAAGCGATTTTAAGCCCGCTTTCTTTAAACATAGAAATATCATTTGCCCCATCCCCTACGCATAGCACTTCATCTTGTTTTATATCTAAAAGCCTTCGAAGTCTTTGAAGCATAAGTCCTTTTGAGTTCAAAAACATCATCTCTCCGCCTACAAGTCCACTTAAAAACGTATTTTTATGGTGTAAGAAATTCGCAAAAGCGATGTCAAATTGAAGTGTTTTTTGAGCTTCATTTAAAGCCTCGTGAAAGCCACCGCTAAATACAGCAATTTTGATATTTTTGCTTTTTAATTCAGTGATAAGCTCTAAGCTACCTTTCATCAAAGGTAAATTCGCACAAGTTTTTAACACAAGTTCATAAGGCATGCCCTTAAGCAAAGCCACCCTTGCTTGCAAGCTTTCAAAAAAATCAAGCTCACCATTCATAGCCTTATGAGTGATCAAAGCGACTTGATCTCCTACTTCGTAAGCTTTTGCAAGCTCATCTATAGTTTCGCCATCCATTAAAGTGGAGTCGAAGTCAAAGACGCAAAGTTTTAGCATTAAAATTCGCGCTTGAGTAGAGATTCGACTTTAAGTATAGTAAAGATATTATCATCTCTTTTGCCTATACCATAGATCATACCCTTTTCTTTCAATAAAGTTTCAGGTGGCGGGTCAATGCGGTTGCGATGAATTTTTATAGCCTCTGTAAGTCTATCAATGACAAAGCCAGCACTTCCACCTATACCGCTACTTGCTTCCTCACCTTTAAGCACGATATAACGCGTTTGTGGTGTCATTTTTGAAACACCTAGATTAAAGCGCTGAGCTAGATCAATAAGAGGCATTACATTGCCTCGCATATTAAATACACCTAAAACATATTCAGGCACATTAGGCACACGGGTATATTCTATGGGCTTAATGATCTCTTGGATATTAAGGATAGGTATAGCATACTCCTCATCACCTACAACAAGCCCTACAAGTTGTATAATTTCATCTTCTTTGTTGTTCTCATAGGGCTGAGAAATTTGCACTTGCTGTTTTTGGAAAACTTGATTTAATTTATCGCTCATTTTCTATCCTAATTTTAAATTTTTCTTCACAACATTTTCAAGATATTCTGGAGAATATGGTTTGGTAATGTATTCTGTCATACCTACTTCAACTCCTCTTAAACGATCCGTTTTGCTTGTTCTTGAAGTAACGGCAATGAGTGGAAGTTGGCGGTATTTAGAGTATTTTCTAATCTCACCAGCTAAGGTATAACCGTCCATTCTTGGCATTTCTATGTCAATAAGCATGGCATCTATTTCTTTGTCATTTGATTTAACAACTTCAAGAGCTTCAACCCCATTTGTCGCTTCGATAATGCTTACACCAAGTGGTTCAAGAGCTTTTTGCATAAGGGTTCTATCCATTTTGCTATCATCAACGATTAAGACATTATAATCACTTGGCTGTTCTTTAGGCTTTTTGACATTTGATTCAATTTGAGCTTTTATATCGACTTTGATTTCTTTGGCTAAATTCATCATCACACCAACATCGATGATTAAAGTTACACGTCCATCACCTCTTATGGTAGCTCCTGCTATGCCTTGTATATTTTGCAAATAATCACCCATAGACTTAATAACAATTTCTTCTTGTCCTACAAGCGTATCTACGATGATACCAAGTTTGCTTTCAGCCACGCCGATAACTACTACATAAGTTTGACTTTCACTTTCTAAAATTTGTTTAACTCCAAACACATCACTTAGACGAACGAGTGAAAGCACTTCATCTCTTAAACGAAGCACATTTTTACCTTCTATGGTATAAATACTATCTATTGGCACACGCACAGTTTCAAGCACGCTTGCAAGCGGTATAGCATAGTATTCTTCTTGCGTGCCTACAAGTAGAGATTGGATAATGGCTAGAGTGAGTGGAATTTTAAGCTTAAACACAGAGCCTTTTCCAAGTTCGCTATCGATTTCAATCACACCATTGAGTTTTTCGATATTGGTTTTTACCACATCCATACCCACGCCGCGTCCTGAAACATTTGTAACCTTAGCTGCTGTTGAAAAGCCCGGTTTAAAAACCAATGCAAAAGCCTCTTTATCTGTCATTTGGCTTGCTTCTTTTTCAGTGATGAGATTCTTCTCAAGAGCTTTTTGCTTAAGCATATTTGCATCAAGCCCCTTTCCATCATCAGTGATTTCTATAACGATGTGATTGCCTTCATTGTAAGCTTTAAGTTGCACTATGCCTTTTTCAGCTTTGTTAGCCATAGCCCTTACTGAAGGCTCTTCTATGCCGTGATCACAAGAATTGCGTATCATATGCATGATAGGATCGCCAATTTCCTCGACTATTGACTTATCAAGCTCGGTTTCTTCACCTGAAATCTCAAGCTCTATTTGTTTGCCAAGCTCACGGCTTAAGTCCCTCACTACGCGTGGGAATTTGTTAAATACCTTTGCGATAGGTTGCATTCTTGTTTTCATTACCGCAAGTTGCACATCTGTTGTGATAACGCTAAGCTGAGATACAACTTGGTTTAGCTCTTCTAGGAATTTTTCGCCTTCATAACGTTCTTCAACATCATCATAAATTTTAAGCAAGCGATTTTTGCCCAAAACAAGTTCGCCAACTAAGTTCATCAAATGATCAAGTCTTTTTACTTCAACGCGTATAGTTTGATCCATAGTCGCACCACTTGAGCTACCTTGAGCTGGCACCTTCTTTGCAGCTGGTGCGCTTGGAGCTGGTGTTGGTTTTGCAGGAACTGGATTATTTTTTTGTTTTTCTTGACGGCGTGCTTGATCTTCAGCTTTTCTTACTTTAAGCAAGCGTTCGATTTCAGCTTCTATTTCAGCGTCGCTTAATTCATTGACATTCACTTCTTTTTCCGGTTCAGGTGCCGGCTCTTCTTTTTTTACCTCGCTTACACTTTCTTGTTGTGTGGTTTCTGCTAATATGTCATTGCCCTCAGATATAGCTGTGAGTTTAGCACAAATTGGTGCTATATCCATGCCTATAGCAGTATCATTGCCATTATCTCGTATGCAGTTAAGTAGGGTTTTCATTTTATCAATAGACTCAAGCACTACATCCATAATATCCGGTGTGATCTTAAGATCGCCATGTCTAGCTTTGTTAAGCACATCTTCCATATGATGTGTTAGTTTGGTTAAAACATCGAAATTTAAAAAGCTTGATGAGCCTTTAACTGTGTGTGCAACACGAAATATACTATTTAGAAGTTCTAAATCACCCGGATTTGCTTCAAGTTCGACTAAATCATGATCGATTTGATCGACAAGCTCAAAGGCTTCGACTAAAAAGTCTTCAAGTATTTCTTGCATATCGTCCATAATCTACTCCTGATATTGTGCTTCGTGCTCTTTGATGACACGAGTGATTTCTGAGAAGAAGTTGTCGGCGTTAAATTTAACCAAATACCCTTCTCCGCCTGATTCTTGCATGACTTTTTCGCTCATAAATTCATTAGAAAGCGATGAATTAAAGATTATAGGTATGGTTTTAAAACGTTCATCTTCTTTAATACGTGCGGCAAAATGGAAGCCGTCCATTTGCGGCATTTCCACATCTGAAACAATGATTTTGAGTTGAGTTTTAATGTCATTTCCATACACTTGATAGAGTTCATTAAGTTTTTGCAAACCCTCAACCCCATCTTTTGCCTCAACGACTTGAAATCCCATTTTTTGAAGCATATCTTTTACTCTTCTTCGTGCGGTTAAGCTATCATCTAAGGTAAGAGCTATGCCACTGAATTTTTCTATATTTGAATATTCCACTTCGGTTTTTGGTGTATAAATTCCAAGATCTTCAACTACGCTTTCTAAGTCTAAGATGAGCAAAACTTCATCATTTTCTATACGAGTTACACCGGTTATCTTACCTTTATCAAGTGCTCCTGAACCCGTTGAAAAAGTGGCTGGTTCTATATCTTTCCAGTTAATTCGGCGAATTCTTTTGGCTTCATGCACGATAAAGCCGATAAGTATATTGCTAAACTCAGTGATAATAACTCTTGGTTTTAGCATAGAGTCTTTTGGCTCGGTGATTTGCATCCATTTTGCAAGATTGACGACCGGAATGACTACACCACGAAGATCAAAAATCCCCTCTATGTAATCAGGCACGCCCGGAAGTTCGGTAAGGGTTGGGATTTTGATGATTTCTCTTACTTTAGAGACATTTACACCATAAATTCCCTCATACACCTTATCTTGACCTTGCTTGAAAATACGAAAATCAACAAGCTCCATTTCGTTTGAACCCGTTTTTACGATATTTTCGTCAAACATTCTTATCCCTTTAATTTCTTTTCTTGAAATTTGACTTTCAAAGAGAATTCTACTACAAAAAAACTTCTCTCATATGCAAAACTTGCTAAATTTATATATTTTATTGTTTTTTCATTTAAGGTAAAGTTTTGATGATAGTGTCCTTCTATGATCAAATCCTTATTTTCTGGATAGCTCAATATTCTTTTGTAAGCTAAGTTTTTAAAGTCCTTGATAGTAAAAAAAAGATTTTTTTTATTTTGATTCTTAATGATTTTTTTATAAATGGCATTATGAAAAAGCATATCTAAAGCATTTAAGAAATAAAGCAAAACCTTATTTCTTAGACTTTTTAAAGCAAAAGCAAGCAAAGGGGATAAAAAAATATCGCCGTGTGCAAGATAGATGTATTCAATCTTATCAAACTCCACATTTTTTATATCCTCAAGCCTTTGATTTTGCCTTAAATTTGGTTCGTTATCAAATTCTTTATTTTGAATCTTTGAAAAAACAGCCTTTAAGGGCTGATCTTGAAGCTTAAAAATCCTTACTTTTTTAAAAAGTTTTTTAAGATTAAAATCATGATTGCCCTCTATATAAATAATCTCCATTGTTTCACAAAGTTCTTCAAGCAAAGCTATATAAGGCTTTGCAAAGTTATGTGTGGCTTTTACCTCACCGATTAAAAGATCAAAAATATCACCCATTAAGATCAGCTGAGGGCTTTGAATCTCACCCTTTTTTAAGGCTTGTAAAAAGTCCCAAAAACCTTTTCTTTGTTCGTTTTCATGAGCATCGGCTAAAAATATAGCACGATTTTGAATTTTGATGCATTCTTGCATAAGTTTAAAGCTTTAAAGCCTCATAAGCAATGCTTACTATCTCAAATTCACTCTCACCCTTTGGGAGTTTTACACGAAATTCATCACCTTCTTTTTTGCCTAGCATTGCCCTTGCAAGTGGCGAATTTATGGAGATATAACCCTTGTCAAGATCAGCTTCTGCTATGCCTACTATAGTGTATTTACTTTCTTTTTCTGTATCAATATCCATGATAACAACACTTGAACCAAATTTTACGCTTTCATGTTCATAAGAGCTTGGATCGATGATTTGTGCACGTGAGAGTAAATCGCTAAGTTCAGCTATCCTACCTTCTATAAAGGCTTGTTTTTCACGAGCAGCGTGATATTCGGCATTTTCTTTTAAATCCCCGTGAGATCGGGCTGTATCAATTTCTACCACAACAGCTGGACGTTGCTTATTTTTTAAGTCTTCAAGCTCAAGAGCAAGTTTTTCATAGCCTAATTTACTCATAGGTTCTTTTTGCATGATTATTCCTTCAATTTAAATCTAGGTGAATTTTACCTGAAATTCAAAACACAAATAAAAATTTAGCAAAATTTTTTAACAATTCATATTTTTTTGGCATAATCCATCAAAACACTTCTTTATAATAATTTAAAGAAGAAACTATGTTAAGACTAGGTTTAGCTGGCTTTGCAGGCTATAAATTCCTAAAAGAATACAAAAAGGGTAAAAGCATAAAATCCTTATCTTAAAAGCTTAGCTGAAATTTTAAATGCTTTTATGAGCAAACTAACTCAAATTTAAAAGGAGAAAACAATGTTTAAAATCTTTATCTTAAGAAGCGTTGCAGCTACTGCAACTGGATATGAAATTAAAAAAAATCATGAGGTTTTAAATGAGGATGATAGCACAGATTATGCAAGCAAAGAGTAAGGATAGTCAAAATGAAACTAAGCTTTTAAATATGATAAAAATCGTTATTGCGAGCTTAGTGAAGTAATCCACAAAATCAACGATATATCTTAAGCCTCATTAAGAATTTTTGCCACATTGAAAGCCGAGCCAAATTTCAAATACTTTCTTACAAAGGCTACTTTACTGAAAAAATTCGCATAATCAAAGCTTTCATAAGCTTTTAAAAGATTAGGCACATTCACTTCATCTTGCAAGAGCTCAGGATTTAAAGCATTTTGCCCACCAAAATCACAGATCAAATTTGCAAGCCCTATGTATTTAAGCTTCACAAAAAATTTGGCTATGAAAAAATCAATCCTTTTTGCCTTGTAAGCTAGCACAAAAGGTGTGCCAACAAGGGTAGCTTCAAGCGTAGCTGTGCCAGAACAAATAAAGGCAAAATCAGACTTTTTAAGCAAAGCTGGGGTATTGCTTTGTACTTCAAAGCCACTTATATCTCCATAAAGTTCAGGGATTTTATTAAAATTAAAGCTAGGTACGCATAGCACTTTTTTACCCTCAAATTTACTTGCAAGTTCTTTAAAAATAGGCATTAAACGCTTGATCTCGCTCTTTCTAGAACCGGGTAAAAAGGCGATGAGTTTTCCATGTTCTTTTTTAGCAAGTATCTCATTTTGCTCCTCTAAACTCTTATGCTCCTTAATCTCATCAAGCAAAGGATGCCCTACAAATACACTTTTGGTAAAAAACTGACTATCAAAAGGAAGTATTGAAGCTAAAATATCAAAATTTGCTTCTATAATAGGAATTCTCCCCTTCTTCCAAGCCCAAACCTGAGGCAGTATATAATAAACCTGTCTTGTTTTTAAGCCACTTTTTTTCAAAGCTTTAGCCAGTGGTATATTAAAAGCTGGAGAATCTATACAAAGCACAGCGTCAAGCTTACTCACCTTTTCAGTTTCAAGGCTCAAATTCGCAAGTTCTTTTATCGCCCTTTTAGCCTTAAAAATAAGAGGTAAAACCTCAACAAAGCCCATAGCAGAAAACTCATGAGAGCTATAAAGAGGCTTGTTTTTAAGCCCAAACTCCTCACACAAAACCTCATCAAAGATACCTAAAAGCTCAAAGTCCCCAAATTCTTGTTTAAAATTTCTTAAAACTTCTTTTAAATGTAGATTAGCTGAAGGCTCAAGTGCTGATACTAGGAAGGTTTTCATAAATTAACTCCAAAATATACAACTTAAATGTAAATTAAGTTCTTAACTATAGCTTAATATTTATCAATATACACTTTTAAATCAAGTTTGTTTCATTATTATTTTCTTGATTTTAAAGATTTCTGTTTTTGTTTAAGAAGTTTTTAAATTTATGATATGAACCCACTTGCAAGAACCTTGTCTTTATCATAAAAAACAGCCATTTGTCCGCTTGCAAGCCCATATACTTCTTCTTTAAGTTTTATTTTTGCACTACCATCATCTGCTATCTTTACCACACACGGCGTGGCTTTACTTCGGTAGCGGATTTTTACTTCACAATCAAGCTCTTTTGCATCTAAGAAAAGATTGATTTTATCAAGCTCAAATTCCTTGACTTTAAGCTCTTCTTTCTTGCCGACTACGATTTGATTTTTATCCGCGTTGATTTTTAAGACAAAATGTGGCTCATGTGCTCCCTTTACTTCAAAACCGCGTCTTTTGCCTATAGTATAGTGCATATAGCCATCATGCTTGCCTACAACTTTGCCGCTACTATCAAGCACTTCACCGGAAATTTTTGTATTCATAAACTGCTCTAAAACCTGCACATAAGTATCCTCAACAAAGCAAATTTCAGCACTTTCTTTTTGTGTCGCAAAGCTTTGAAGTTCTTTTATACTTGCTGCGTAAGCTTTAACTTGCTCTTTTCTTTGCTCTCCTAAAGGAAAGATGAGATAAGGTAGAGCATTTTTATCAGCTGAGGCGAGAAAGTAACTTTGATCTTTGCTTTCATCAACTGCAACTTTTATAAAACCATCTTCAATACGTGCATAATGTCCTGTAGCAAGTTTTTCACAGCCTAAACTTTTTGCAAATTCTAAAAGCTTACCAAGCTTGATAAAGCGGTTACACCATGCACAAGGATTGGGTGTTTTACCTTCTTTGTAGGTATTTACAAAGGGCATATACACAGCCTTTTTAAAGTCTTCTTGCAAGTCTAAAATGTGGTGTTTTATACCTAAAAATTTCGCTACTCTTTCAACTTTGGCGATATTTTCTTCATGGTAACCGGGCTTGCCGTGTAATTTCATATAACACCCCTGAACCTCATGCCCTTGTTTAAGAAGTGTGTAAGCGGTTATGGTGCTATCAACTCCTCCGCTCATAGCGACTAAAATTTTCATCATTTTCCTTTAGTTTTTTGATAATCAAATCCAAGTCGTCAAGTATCTCATACTGAAAAATATCATCATTTGAAATCATTTCGTTTTTAAGTAAAGAATGCTTGACAAACTCATCAAAACCCTGCCAAAATTCTTTCCCAACAACAAAAATAGGAACCTCTTTAAAACCAAGTTGCTTTAAGGTTAGCACTTCAAGAAGTTCATCAAGTGTTCCATAGCCGCCGGGGAAGATCACAAAAGCAATGCTCTTTTCAATAAGAGCCATTTTGCGAATGGCTAAGCTTTTAAAAGTCATATTATATCCTAAAAAGTCGTTTAACTTTTGCTCAAATGGTAAAAAAATGTTAAAACCTATGGATTTTTCGCCCTCTAAGCCAAGTTTAGTCTTAGCATAAAACGCCCCTTCATTAGCACCCATCATAATGCCTCCACCGCCACCTGTAATGACACTAAAACCCTCTTCAACGCACTTGAAAGCTAAATTTTTAGCCTGCTCGTAGTAAAAACTGCCTTTTTTTAGACGCGCTGAACCAAAGAAAGTTATGGGCTTGTGAAGCTTTATGATAGAGTTGAATTGCTCTAAATCATCATTGATATAATTTGTCATTTTTTACCTCTTGCGTTAAAAAAATAAGCATTGATTGTAGCTAAAAATTTATAAAAAATCATTAAAGGGCTTTTTGAATTTTAAAATAAAAGCTTATAAGTTAAGAAAACAAATCTTAAGTTTTAATTGTTTGATATTTATTCATAAGTTATTTTTTAAGTTTAATTGTCTATAATCTATATTTTAAATTTTCCAAAATAAAGGCGATAAATAATGCTTTGGGCGGTATTTAGGGCAAATTCAAGAATCATAAAAACTATTTTTGAGTTCTATAAACAAGGTTTTGCAAACCTTACTCTTGGAAAAATTTTGTGGAAAATCATTTTTATCAAGCTTTTTGTTATCTTTTTTGTCTTTGAAATGTTTGTTTTTGATGATAACCTCAAAGCTTTGTATAAAAGCGATGAGGAAAAAACGCATTTTGTGCTTAAAAATTTACTGCAAGAGGAGTAGTGATGGCTGAATTATCAAGTGTGGATTGGAGTAGGGCTCAGTTTGCCCTCACTGCTTTATATCATTTCATCTTTGTACCTTTAACTTTGGGGCTAAGTTTTATTTTAGCGATTATGGAGACTATTTATGTTAAGACAAATGATGAAAAGTGGAAAAAAATCACTCAATTTTGGATGGCTTTATTTGCCATAAATTTTGCCATAGGTGTGGCTACTGGAATTATCATGGAATTTGAGTTTGGAACGAATTGGGCAAATTATAGTTGGTTTGTGGGTGATATTTTTGGTGCACCTTTGGCAGTTGAAGGCATAATGGCGTTTTTCTTAGAGGCGACTTTTTTTGCGGTGATGTTTTTTGGCTGGAACAAGGTTTCAAAAGGCTTTCACTTGCTTTCTACTTGGTGTGTTGCTATAGGTTCAAATTTATCAGCCTTTTGGATACTTGTGGCAAATGGCTGGATGCAATACCCTGTAGGTATGGCTTTTAATCCAGATACTGCAAGAAATGAAATGCAAAATTTCTTTGAAGTGGCTTTAAGTCCAGTTGCCATAGCTAAGTTTTTACACACCATAGGTAGTGGTTTTGTTATAGCTGCTTTATTTGTTATGGGTATTTCTGCGTGGTTTTTGCTTAAAAAACGTTTTATAAGCGAGGCTAAAAAAAGCCTTGTAGTAGGGGCTAGTTTTGGTTTTATTTGTTCGATTTTCCTCTTTTTTAGTGGTGATGAGAGTGCGTATAGGGTGACTCAAACTCAGCCTATGAAGCTTGCAGCTATGGAAGGCATTTATAAGGGCGAGCATAGAGCTGGACTTGTGCCTTTTGGGATTTTAAATCCAAACAAAACACTGGGTGATAATGAAAATGTCTTTTTATTTGACTTAGAAATTCCTTATGCACTTTCGATCTTAGGCAATCGCGATCCAAATTCTTTTGTGCCGGGCATTGAGGATTTAATTTATGGCAATACTGAAAAAGGCGTGGTGCCTATGCAAGAACGAATTGACAAAGGCAAGCTTGCTTTAAATGCTCTTAAAAACTATCAGCTTGCTAAAGAAAATAACGATACAAGAACTATGAGCGAGCATAGAGGCATTTTAGAAAGCAATTTTAAAGACTTTGGCTATGGGTATTTTAATGATGTTAAAGAACTTGTGCCTCCTGTTGCACTTATCTTTTATAGTTTTCACCTAATGGTAGCTTTAGGAAGCTTATTTTTCGTGCTTTTTATCGTGGTGCTTTATCTTTCAATGGCAAACAATATAGAAAAATTCCGCAAGATTTTATGGGTTTGCGTGTTTTTTGTCCCGCTTGGTTTTGTTGCAGCTGAGGCTGGCTGGATAGTCGCTGAAGTAGGACGCCAGCCTTGGGCTATACAAGATCTCATGCCAGTAGGCATTGCGGCTACAAATTTAGGTGCTGTGAATGTGCAAATTTCTTTTTGGCTTTTTGCTGTGCTTTTCACAGCCTTACTTGTGGCTGAACTTAAGATTATGCTTACTTATACCAAAAAGGGGTTTTAAATGTTTTTTGGCTTAGAACTTAGCGGACTTCAAATTTATTGGTGGCTTATAGTAAGCTTGCTTGGTGGGTTTTTGGTGTTTATGTTTTTTGTGCAAGGTGGGCAAACTTTAATTGATACTTTATCAAAAAATGAGCTTGACAAAACTATGCTTGTTAATTCCTTAGGGCGTAAATGGGAGCTTGGTTTTACCACCTTAGTGCTTTTTGGTGGGACGTGTTTTGCAGCCTTTCCGCTTTTTTATAGCACGAGTTTTGGTGGAGCGTATTGGGCTTGGCTGGCGATTTTGTTTTGCTTTATACTCCAAGCTGTATCTTATGAATACCGCAAAAAAGAAGGTAATGTCTATGGCTCAAAAACTTATGAAATTTTTCTTAAAATCAATGGTTTTTTAGGCGTTTTTCTCATAGGCATAGCCCTTTCTAGCTTTTATAGTGGCTCACATTTTAGCTTAAATGAACATAATTTCGTGCAGTGGCAAAGCCATTTTAGAGGACTTGAATTGCTTTTAAATCCTTATAATTATCTCTTAGCTCTAGCTTTGGTGTTTTTAAGTAGGGTTTTAGGGGCAAGTTATTTTATGAATAATATCTTAGATGAAGAACTTAAACTTAGAGCAAGTAAGGCTGTGCTTATGAATGCCTTGCCTTTTTTGCTTTTTTTCGTGGTTTTTTTAGGCTGGATTTTTACTAAAGATGCCTTTTTTATGGCTGAAAATGGCGAGATTGTGATGAAGCCTTTTGGGTATTTTTTAAGTTTTATATCTTGTTATGGGTTTTTTGCAATTTTGTTCTTAATAGGACTTGTTTTTGTAGTGCTTGGACTTTGGCTTAATATCTTTATCAAAGCAAGATGTGGGGTATGGAATTTAGGTATAGGCGTGGTTTTAGTTGTCTTTGCCCTTTTAGCTAGCCTTGGAGTGCAAAATGCTTTTTATCCGTCCTTAAGCGAGCTTCAAAGCTCACTAAGCATTAAAAATGCAAGTTCAAGTTATTATACACTAAGCGTTATGGCTTATGTATCCTTGCTTGTGCCTTTTGTGTTAGCTTATATCTTTTATGTGTGGCGTGCTATGGATAGGGTAAAAATCACAAAAGAAGAAATAGCAAACGATCATCATACTTACTGAAAGGAAAAATTATGGAAGGCTTATTTTTACTAGCTTGGCCCCTTGTAATATATTTGAGTTATAAATTCATAAGGCTCAATTTAAATCAACTTGATAAGATAGAAAAACTTGAAAGGCTTGAAAAAGAAAAAGAGGTTTAAAAATATCTATTTTCAAGCTTTGACTCAAGGCTTGAATTTTGATATTTGATCAATTTATACAATTTAAGCTTTACTTACTATAGAGTTTAAATTTTTAATTTTAATTTCAATAAGATAAAAAATTATGCTATAGTAAAACAGCTTCATTATTTTTACATTTTAAGTTAAGGTTGAATTTTGGATAGAGAAGAAGAATTAGCTTATTTAAAGAAACAAGATTCTTGGGAGGTGCTGGTTATAGGCGGTGGTGCTACAGGACTTGCTTTAGCCTTAGATTCTGCAAGCAGAGGATATAAAACCTTGCTTTTAGAAGCTTATGATTTTACTAAAGGCACTTCATCTCGTTCTACGAAATTACTTCACGGAGGTGTGAGGTATTTAGAACAAGGCAATTTTTCTTTGGTTTATGAGGCTTTACACGAGAGGAATTACCTTTTTCTCAATGCTCCTTGGCTTTGCAAAAAACAAGGTTTTATCATCAGCACTCCTGGTTATTTTCAAAATTGGTATTATTATTTGGGTTTGAAATTTTATGATTTATTGGCAGGAAAATTAAATATCGGCAAGAGTAAAAAACTCTCTAAAAATGAAATCCAAACAAAATTAAAAGGTTTAAAAACTCAAAAAATTCAAAATGGGATTTGTTATTATGATGGAAGTTTTGACGATGCTAGAATGGGGATAAGTTTAGCAAAAACCGCTCATTTTTATAAGGCTTGTTTGCTTAATTATATGGAAGTTCAGGATTTTCTTAGAGATGAAAAAAATCAAATCGCTGGTGTAAAAGCGTATGATAAAATTAATCATCAAGCTTTTAAAATCAAAGCCAAATGTGTGATTAACGCCACAGGAGTGTTTAGCGATTCTATTACTCAAATGGACGGAATGCACGCTAGTATCACTCCAAGTCAAGGGGTTCATTTGGTGGTGGATAAAAGATTTTTTCCAAATGAAGAGGCTTTATTAGTGCCTAAAACTTCTGATGGTAGAGTTTTATTTATCATTCCTTGGTATGAAAAAGTGTTGCTTGGAACAACAGATACCTTAATAAAAGAGGTAAGTTACGAGCCTAAAGCCTTAAAAGAGGAGATTGATTTTATTCTTCAAACAGCAAATAAATATTTAGAAAAAGAACTTTCAAAAGAAGATATCCTTAGCGTTTTTGTGGGATTAAGACCTTTAATTTCAAAGCAAAATCAAAACACCAAAGAATTATCAAGAAGCCATAAAATCGAGCTTTCTCCAAATAAACTTCTTTCAATTAATGGTGGAAAATGGACTACTTGTAGGATTATGGCAGAAGAAACTTTAAATTTTGCTATAAAAAATAAGCTTTTAGAGCCTAAAATTTGTCAAAGTAAGCATTTAAAGCATTATGGCTATGATGAAAACATAGATTCTTCACAAAGATTAAAAATTTATGGCTTGGATTCTTTAGAGCTTAGAAAGCTTGAAAAAACAGAGCTTGGAAAAAGGATACACCCAAATTATCCTTTTACCTATGCTCAAGTTTTTTGGGCTTTAAAATATGAAATGGCACAAAATATAGAAGATGTTTTAGCCAGACGCATACGCTTGCTTTTTATTGATGCAAAGGCTTGCGAGGAATGTGCTGATGAGGTGAGTGAATTTATTGCTCAATATTTTAATCACGACAAAAAAAGAAGTGAAAAAGAAAAGCAAGAATTTATCCAACTGACCAAACAATATCAAATAAAGGATTAAACAATAAAATAAATGGTTTCACCAAGGCACTTTTAAGCACATTTATTTTGATGGATAAGTTTATCAGAGTGAAGCGTTTATGCTTAATCTTGATGAAAATGCTAAGATCAATTCAGACTTAATATCTATTTGATGAAAAAACTTCGTTTGATTTTATTCATCTTTTATATTTCTTTTGCTCGTTTAAGCGTTCTTATTTGCTTTAAAATATGATTTTAATATTTTTTTCTTTGAAAGAGTTTAAATTTCATTAATTGTTACTCTTTGAAATAAATTCAGATTTTTTTTAATTTTGTTTTTTGTATTTTTGAGTTTTTTTATAAAAAATCAGCTAAAGTTATGTAACTTGTAATTTTATTAAGGAGATTTCAAATGCTTCATTTTCTAAAACCTGCTAAACACATTGAAAGGCTTGAAAATTCTCAAATTGATACTACTTACAAGAGATTAAGAATTCAAGTGTATTTAGCAATTTTTATAGGGTATGCTGCTTTTTATTTAACAAGAAAAGTTTTTACTTTAGTTATGCCTGAATTAGAAAAACAAGGTTTTGATAAAGGTAGTTTAGGGATAGTTTTGGGTGCAGTTTCAATTTCTTATGGCCTATCCAAATTCTTAATGGGAAATGTTTCAGATAGAAGCAACTCAAGATATTTTCTTGCAAATGGATTGTTTTTAACAGCTTTAATTGCGGTTATTTTTGGAATTATTCCTTATTCAAGTATGAGTATATCGACAGCCATAGTCGTTATGTTTATTTTAATGTTTTTAAATGGTTGGTTTCAAGGTATGGGTTGGCCTCCTTGTGGTAGGGCTATGGTGCATTGGTGGTCATCTAAAGAAAGAGGGGCTGTAGTTTCAACTTGGAACTGTGCTCACAATGTAGGAGGAGGATTAGCTGGAAATATAGCAGTTTGGGCTTTTGGATATTTTAATCAATGGCAGGCTATGCTTTATGTTCCTGCTGGTATAGTTGTAGGTGTGGCTATTTTTGTTATTTTGGTGATGAGAGACACTCCGCAATCTTGTGGTTTGCCACCTATTGAAGAATATAAAAATGACTATCCAAAAGATTATTCAGATAAAAATGAAATTGAACTTAAGGCTAAAGAAATTTTTACAAAATATATTTTACCTAATAAATTTCTTTGGTATATCGCCATAGCGAATGCTTTTGTATATTTTATAAGATATGGTGCACTTGATTGGGCTCCGAGTTATCTCTCCCAAGTAAAACATTTTGAGCTTAATTCTATGGGTTGGGCTTATGCTTTGTATGAATACGCCGCAATCCCTGGAACTATACTTTGTGGAATCATTTCAGATAAAATTTTTAAAGGAAGAAGAACTGAAACAGGGATTATTTTCATGGTTTTAACCCTAATTTTACTTGTGATTTATTGGAAACTTCCAGATAATACTTCTGAATTTGTAATCACACTTGTGCTTACTGGAATTGGCTTTTTAATTTATGGTCCAGTTATGCTTATAGGTCTTCATGCCTTAGAGATTGCACCTAAAAAAGCAGCTGGAACTTCTGCTGGTTTTACGGGTTTATTTGGTTATTTAGGCGGTTCTACTCTTGCGGGTATGCTTTTAGGTTATGTAATTGAGTATAGTGGTTGGGATATGTATTTTATATTGCTTATAGCTTCATCGTTTTTGAGCATATTTTTTATAGCTTTAACTTATACACGTAAAAAGGATTGATTTTAAATTTTATAAGTTTGTGTTTTTTGTAAGGTAAAAACCATTTAGACTATAGTCAAAAAGAGTGGATGAATTTGTTATTTCATATTTTAATCACGATAAAAGAAGAAGTAAAAAAAATAAGAATTAATCAAATTTGTTAAACAATACCAAATAAAGGATTGAATGATGAAATATTTAATGGCTTTAGATCAAGGAACTACCTCTTCAAGGACGATTATCTTTGATAAACAAGGACGCATTGTATCAAGTGCACAAAAGTCTTTTACTCAATATTTTCCGCAATCTGGCTGGGTAGAGCACGATCCAAAAGAGCTTTGGAGCTCGCAAATTTCCACACTCACCGAGGCTTTAGCTAAGGCAAATTTAAATGCAAAAGATATAGCTGCTTTAGGCATTACAAATCAAAGAGAAACTTGTATTGTTTGGGACAAAGAAAGTGGCGAGCCTTTATACAATGCTATTGTATGGCAAGATAGACGAACGGCTGATTATTGTGAGCAAATTAAAAAAGATAAAGCGGAATGGATTTTTAAAAAAACTGGGCTTGTGGTTGATGCGTATTTTTCTGCTACAAAGCTTAAATGGATTTTGGATCATGTAAGCGGAGCTAGGGAGAAAGCAAATAAAAATCAGTTGTGTTTTGGAACAGTGGATACTTTTTTAATCTATCATCTTACAAAAGGCAAGGTTCATATTACTGATGTGAGCAATGCAAGCAGAACTATGCTTTATAATATCCAAAGCCTAGAATGGGACACTGAATTGCTTGAATTTTTTGATATTCCTTTAAATATACTTCCTGAAGTTAAATCCTCAAGCGAAATTTATGGCTACACTGCCAAAAGATGGGTGGATACTGAAATTGCCATTGCAGGAGTTGCAGGAGACCAACAAGCCGCACTTTTTGGACAAATGTGTATCCAAAAGGGTATGATGAAAAATACTTATGGAACAGGTTGTTTTTTGCTTATGAATACAGGAAATTCCATTGTTTATAGCCAAAATAAGCTTTTAAGTACCATAGCGTGGCAAATAAAAAATCAAACCACTTATGCCTTAGAAGGTTCTGTATTTATCGGTGGAGCAGCCGTGCAGTGGTTAAGAGATGGGATAAAGATGATTCGAACTTCTGAAGAAATTAATAACTTAGCTGCTTCAGTGCAAGATAATGCAGGGGTGTATTTTGTCCCCGCTTTTACAGGACTTGGAGCACCTTATTGGAATCAATATGCTAGAGGAGCGATTTTTGGTATCTCTCGTGGAACTACACAAGGACATATTGCAAGAGCTATTTTGGAGGGCATTGCCTTTCAAGTTTATGATATTGCTAAGGAAATGGAAAAAGATTTAGGAGAGGCTTGTAAGGAAATTCGCGTCGATGGTGGGGCGAGTGCGAGTGATTATTTGATGCAAATTCAAGCGAATTTATTTGGGTTTGAAATCAAAAGACCTAAGATTATAGAAACGACAGCCTTAGGAGCAGGATATCTTGCAGGGCTTGGCGTGGGGTATTATGAAGATATTGATGCAATTTTATCTCAATGGCAAATGGATAAAAGTTTTAAACCAAATTTAGATGCAAAAGAAATTAAGAATATGCTTGATTATTGGCACAAGGCTGTACAAAGAACTTTAAATTGGATGGAGTAGAGAAGATGGGAATTTTTACAGCTGAACTCATTGCAACTGCTTTGATGATACTTTTGGGAAATGGAGTTGTAGCCTCTTGTTTGCTCAAAAACACTAAATGTGATTTTGGTGGGGCTGCTCAATGGTTAGTGATTACTACAGGTTGGGGATTTGCAGTTTTTGTAGGTGTAGTGGTTGCTTCAAATGTAAGCGGGGCTCATCTTAACCCAGCTGTTACCTTAGGCTTAGCCCTTGCGGGTAAAATTTCTTGGAACTTAGTTCCTATTTATATTGTAGGAGAATTTATTGGAGCTTGTTTAGGGGCATTTCTTGTTTATCTTTTTTATAAAGAGCATTTTAAAATCACTGAAGATGAGAGTTTAAAAAGGGCTTGTTTTTGCACTGAACCTGCGATAAGAAATTATTTTTCAAATTTTTTCAGTGAATTTTTAGCAACCTTTGTTTTAATCTTTGTAATTTTGTATATTAGCGGTGCAAGTATAACTTTGCCTAACGAGACTAACGCTCAAATCGGCTTAGGAAGTTTAGGAGCGTTGCCTGTTGCAATCTTAGTTTGGGCTATAGGCTTATCTCTTGGCTCTACAACGGGTTATGCAATCAATCCTTTTAGAGACTTAGCTCCAAGACTTGTTTTATCAATTTTACCTTTAAAAACCAAATCCGATTGGAAATATGCTCCAGTTCCTATTTTAGGACCTATTTTAGGAGCAGCTTTTGCAGCTTTTATCTATCTTATCACAAAATCTTGATTAAGAAACATTGCAAGAATTAATCTTGCAATGTTTTAATATTCTATATTAAAATGCTGATTTTATGATAAATTCAGCACAAGAAACAAGGCTAAGTTCGTTGAGTTAAACCCTTTTTAAAGGTGGCAAAAACCACCTTAAATTCTTAATTTTTAGTGTAAAGCTTCATTTAGTTTTACAGCTTTTTTGTTTAAAGCCACTACGATCTGTCCAGTTTGAGAGTTCATTCTAAAATGAAGCCCATTAAGATTGGCTAGTTCTAAGCCTTTGTAAAGTTCTTTGTCAAAGCTAAAATTTGGGTTGAGTTTGGCAAGCTCATTTTTATCTTTTAGGGCGATTTTTGTGCCTTCAAGCACGGCTATACCAGCATCGACTATGCAATTATCCCCCAAAGGTATGCCTGTAACTGAGTTTGCTCCAAGTAAGCATGCTTTTCCTATGCTGATAGCATTGCCACTTGTGCCACTTAAAACGCCTAGTATAGACGCTCCACCGCCTACATCAGAGCCTTCACCCACAACTACGCTTGAGCTAATGCGTCCTTCAACCATGCACGCTCCTGTGGTGCCAGCATTAAAATTCACATAAGCAGCTCCGGGCATAATAGTCGTGCCAGCTGCTAAAGCTGCTCCCATTCGCACTTTGGCTGTGTCAAGCACTCTGGTATTATCCTCTGGCACGATATGAGCTAAAAATCTTGGAAACTTATCCACAAAATCGATCTTTGGATAAGTTTTAGAAAATTTAAGCTCAAGTTCATTTTTACGCAAATACCCAAGTTCTATAGGCTTATCATTGCTCCACGCTACATTAGGTAAAAGTCCAAAAGCTCCGTTTAAATTCAAGCTTCTTAAGGGAGCTTTTCTGCCCGAAAGCAAATAAAGCTTTAAATACACGCTTTCAACACTGCGAGGCTCTTTATCCTCAAACAAGCATACAAAAGCAAATTCATTGGGCTTAAAATGCTTTTTTGCAGCTTTGAGCACATCTATATTTAAATGTCCTTCCTCGTCCTTAAAAGGTTCAAAGCAAGCTAAGGCAAAGTCAATATCCTTTTCCTCAAGCACACCTACAAATTCACTTGAGCTAAAGTCTATTTCTTGTCCTTTTTGCATAAAGCTTTCAAGTAAAACCGCAGCCGAGCCGTAGTTTTGCTCAAAATTTACATGTGCAAAGCGAGCTTGCAAGGTTTTTTCAGTATTAAGCTGTCCTTTATCAAGCACGGCTATACCAAAGGCTATAGGCTTTTTATAAGCTTTTTTTTGTTCGATTTGTTTTACGAATTGTAAAAAATCTTCTTTTGTTTTAATATCCATGATTTTTCCTTTTTTGAATTTATTGCGAGCATGCTGGTGCTGCATTTGGCACAGGTTGAACGGCCGCATTATCTGCTAAACCTTCTTTTTGCACCTTTTCTAAAAAGTCCCAAAGCTTATGAGCTGCTTCATCGTAACGTTTTGCACTTAAACTTTCGCTTTGATAAAAGCTTATCGGTTTGCCACTATCTCCACCTTCTCTTACATCTATTTCAAGTGGGATTTGAGCTAAAACTTCACAATTATATTCTTTAGCAAGCGCTTGCGTGCCTCCTTTACCAAAAATTTCATAGATTTTGCCATTATCAGGACATAAGAAGCCACTCATATTTTCGATGATACCAGCAATTGGAATGTGAAGTTTTTCAAACATATCTAAGGTTCTTTTACTATCATCAATTGAGACAAGTTGAGGTGTAGAAACGCAAATTCCAGCACTTACTGGCACGTTTTGAGCAAGGCTGATTTGTGCATCGCCAGTTCCGGGTGGCATATCAAATAAAAGCACATCAAGCTCGCTCCAAAGCACATCAGTTAAAAGCTGTTCAACTGCTTTCATAATCATCGCTCCACGCCAGATAAGTCCTTGTTCCTTAGCAACAAGCACGCCCATACTCATCATTTCTATGCCATGAGAAAGTATAGGTTTGATCTTATTTCCTGCAAGCTCGACTTTTGCATTATCTTGTCCCATCATTCTAGGGATATTTGGACCATAGATGTCAAGATCAAGCAAGCCTACTTTTTTACCCATTTTGGCTAGATTAATGGCTAAATTTAAAGTTGTGGTTGATTTGCCAACTCCACCTTTTCCGCTTGAAATCATCACGAAGTTTTGAATTTGTGGGGCTATGTTTTTACCACTTTGAGTGTTTGATTTTTCTTTAGGTGGTGCTGGGTGCTTGATCTCAAGTTTAAGCTCTTTTAAATTTAAGTCTTTTAAAGTGGCTTTGATATTCGTATCAAGTTCTTTGACAAAGTCTTCATTGGCTGAAAAAATTTCTACTACAAGACTTAAAATGCCATCTTCATAGTCGATTTTTTTCACACAATTAAAAGTGATAATATCCTTAGAAAAACCCGGATACTTCACGCTTTTAAGTTTTTCTTTAATCTTTTCTACCATTTTTTTCTCCTCATTTTGCATTTGAAATTTTACTCAAAAAAAATAAAATTTAGCTTTGCAATAGTGTATAATATAGTAACATAAAAATTTCTTCAAGGATAAAGTGTGTTAGAACTTTCTTTGATAATGCTCGCTGCTGGGAATTCTACGAGGTTTAATCTCCCTACAAAAAAGCAGTTTTTACGTATAAAAAGCGATCCTTTGTGGTTATATGTTACAAAAAAATTGAGTTCCTTTTATAGTTTTAAGAAGATTATTGTTGCTTCTAGTAATATTTCTTATATGAAAAAATTTGCTTCTCATTATGACTTTGTTCAAGGTGGAACAACAAGAGTACAGTCTTTAAAAAATGCACTTGAAAAGGTGCAAACACCTTGGGTTATGGTCAGTGATGTCGCAAGGGTTGATATTCCGCATAGCCTTTTTTTAAGGCTTGTTGAAAATGCTTTACATGCTGATTGCATTACTCCTGCTTTAAAAGTGGCTGATACAGCTTTGTATGCAAACGATGAGGCTTTGCAAAGAGAAAAGATCAAACTGATCCAAACCCCACAACTTTCACGCACAAGCTTGCTTCAAAAGGCTTTAAATTTAAACGCAGATTTTAGTGATGATAGCACAGCTATGAGTGCTGTGGGGGCTAAGATTTGGTTTGTTGAGGGCGATGAAAGGGCAAGAAAACTAACCTATAAAGAGGATTTAAGCAGTTTTAACCTCTTTGCACCTAGTGCTGAAGTCTTTAGTGGAAATGGTTTTGATGTGCATGAATTTGGCAAAAATAGGGCTTTGATCTTAGGTGGGATAAAAGTGCATGAGAGTATGGGCTTAAAGGCACATTCAGACGGCGATGTTATCGCTCATGCTTTAACAGATGCTTTGCTTGGAGCAGCGAGCTTAGGCGATATAGGAGAGTATTTTCCAGATACAGATAAGGCGTATAAAAATGCTGATTCTATGCAGCTTTTAAGTAAGGTTTATACCCTTGTAAAACAATACGGCTTTGAGCTTGTAAATGCTGATATTAGTGTTATCGCTCAAGCCCCAAAGCTTGGCGAGTTTAAGGCTTTAATTGCACAAAATATCGCCTCTTGCTTGGGCGTGAGTGAATTTAGGATCAATGTCAAAGCCACCACCACAGAAGGGCTAGGCTTTGTAGGGCGAAAAGAAGGAATCGCCGTTTTAGCGAGTGTGAATTTAAAATATTTTGATTGGACACAACTATGAAAGTTTTGATTGTTGAAAATGAGCTTTATCTTGCTCAAAGTATCTCAAATAAGCTAAGTGACATAGGTTATATTTGTAATATTATCACTCAAATAAAACAAGTGGATACAAATGCACATTATGATGTGATCTTACTCTCTACAAATACAGACGAATTTGAAAAAATAATCACACATTTTAAACAAAGTGTGATTGTGTTGTTGATCTCTTATATTAGCGTAGATACGGTTATAAGCCCTTTAAAAGCCGGGGCGAGTGATTATATACAAAAACCCTTTATGATAGAAGAGCTGATTCGAAAGATCAAGCACCATCAAGAATACAAAGCCTTGCAACTTTTAAATAAGTCCTTTTTAACTTATATCCAAACGCATCTAAAGAAAGCAAAAATTAAAAGTTTTGATTATAAAAAGCTTCAATTGCCTTTGATTTTAAAAACTTTTAAGCAAGTAAATGCCGATGCTTTTGTATTTCACTACCTTAAAACACACCAGCTTAAATTTTCTTGCATTGATTTAAGTGAAGTAAGCAGTGTGGATAAAATTCTTAAATACGCAAATGATAAAACCTTGCTCTTTTTAGTGAATTTTCAAAGCCTCAAAGCTGATGAAAAAGAAAAATTACTCGCTGAATGCAAAAATAAAAAAGTGATTATTTACACAAATTCTGAACTCGATCTTGACATTAACATTAATACTATAGATCTTAATGACGGGGAAAAAAGCTTAGCAAACAATGAGATCTTAACCATAGATGAATATGTGAAATTTATCATTGCTCAATATCAAAATACCTTTCCAGATACCGATTTATCAAAAAGATTGGGCATTTCAAGAAAATCTCTTTGGGAAAAAAGGAAAAAATATGGACTCGCGAAGAAAAAGTAAAAATCTTACACTAACAAAAAGCGAATATGAAATTTTTTGCCTCATTAAAGCTGGAATGCTTGGCTCTTGCACGCATTTAATGAATGAAAAAGAAAGAGATGAGCTTGTTAAAACAGGTGGAGTAAAAGGTGAAAAATTTCCTTACGCATTGACTTTTTCTTCAGTTAAAAGCGATCAAATATTTCAGCAAGTTCAAATAGGACAAGTGCTTGATTTGTATTGTGAAAAAAAGCTTGTAGGACAGATCAAGGTTGAAAGCAAATTTAAAAACGATAAAAGCTTAAATAATATTTTTTCATCAAACACTTGCTCACTTGAAGGTTTGGGCGAAATTTGTATAGGTGGAGAATTTGAGCTTTTTGAATCAAAAATAGAACAATCAAAACAAGAATTTCTTCACCTTAAAAAAACCTTAAATGCTAGAAGTATCACTGCTATAGTTTCAAGTTTTGATCCTTTACACAGAGGACATGAACGCATTTTTCGCTGGACTATAGACAAAGCAGATTTAGTTGTGGTGTTTTTGATCGAATCTTATGAAGAAAATGGGTTTGATTTTGAACTTAAACATAAATTTGTGCAAAGCTTTATTCAGCAATACATACCAAAAGAACGCGTTTTTGTCTTTCCTTTAAAGGACATTGCGATCTTTCACGCACACTTAAATCCCAAACTTGAAGGCATTATAGCAAAAAGCTTAAATTGCACTAAAATCGTCGTTGGACAAAATCATACTGGACTTGGAATGTTTTTTGATAATAATATCCCAAAAACCATGCTTGATGAATTTGCGAAGGATTATGGTATCGAGGTTGTTGTGTTGCCCGAGTTTGTGTTTTGTGAAAAATGCAAAGTTGCAGTGAGCATAAAATCCTGCCCACATGGCTCTCATCATCATATCAAATTCAATTCCGCCTCGCTTAAAAGTCTTTTAAGGCTTGGTATTATCCCACCACCTGTGTTTATGAGACGTGAAATTTCTTTTATTATCCTAGCTCATCTTTTTCCAAATCGCTTTAAACATATGCAAAAATTATATAATGATCTTTTTGCTACTCAAGGCATTATTGAAGAGCGAAAAGATGAGGAGTTTTACGCTCAACTTTTAAAACTCTATCAAATCACTTATATGGTGTAGCATATGCAAAAATGTTTTTTAACTTTTTTTTATGTGGGTTTAGTCAAATTTGCACCCGGCACTTTTGGAAGTTTGGCTGCTTTGGTACCTGCTTTTTTGATTTTAAGATATTTAAGTGTTGAGACTTTGTTTTTGCTTTCTTTTCTCATTTTTGTGTTTTCTATAAATATCATTAATGATTATGAAAAAAAGACAAATACTCATGACTCAAAGCATATCGTTATCGATGAAGTAGCTGGCGTGTTTTTAGCGGCCTCGCTTGCTGCTTGGGCTGAAAATTCGCTTTTCAGCCTTTTTTTAGCTTTTGCACTATTTCGCTTTTTTGACATTATGAAACCTTCTGTGATAGGTAAGCTTGATAAAAATGTCAAAGGCGGACTTGGCGTGATGAGTGATGATATGCTTGCCGGGCTTTTTGCTGGGTTTTTAAGTGCTGTGATCTATGGCTTTGGTTTGAAATTTGAGCTTTTAAGCTGGGATATAGCCTTAAATGAAATTTTTTAGATAAAAAGCATTTTTCTTTTACTTTTTAATGAAAAATTCAATTTAAATAATATAAAATAAAAGCTTTAATTTTTAGAAAGGACAAAAAATAAATGGCAAATCACAAATCAGCCGAAAAAAGAGCAAGACAAACCATCAAAAGAACAGAAAGAAATAGATACTACCGAACAAGGCTTAAAAATATTACAAGAGCCGTAAGAGAAGCAGCTGAACAAAACGATAAAAATGCAGCTAATGAAGCTTTGAAAATAGCCAATAAAAGTATTCATTCTATGGTAAGTAGAGGCTTTTTGAAAAAGCAAACTGCTTCACGCCGTGTAAGCAGACTTGTCCTTTTAGTGAATAAAATCGCTTAAGTTTTTATGCTCGCAAGCAAACTTCAACCCTTTCTCAAACGCTATGAAGAGCTTCAAAGTCTTCTTAGCGATGCAAGCGTGATGAATGATATCACTAAGGTAACAGCTCTTTCAAAAGAACAAAAGGGTATTCAAGCTCTTGTTTTCAAAGCCAAAGAATACCTTGACACACTGAAAAATATAGATGAAAATAAAAATTTACTTAGCGATAATGAGCTTGGCGAACTTGCCAAAGAAGAACTTAAAAGCTTAGAACCTCTAAAAATCAAGCTTGAAGAAGAGCTTAAAATCTTACTTTTACCAAAAGATAAAAATGATGAAAAAAATATCTTTTTAGAAATTAGAGCTGGCACAGGTGGAGATGAAGCAGCTTTATTTGTAGGGGATTTGATCAAAGCGTATGCAAGATATGCTGAGTTAAGAGACTATAAAATGGAAATTGTAAGCTCAAGCGAAGGAAGTGTTGGAGGCTTTAAAGAAATTATCGTTTTAATCAAAGGTGAAGGGGCTTTTTCTCGTCTTAAATACGAAGGTGGCACGCATAGAGTGCAAAGGGTGCCACAAACTGAATCTCAAGGTAGAGTGCATACTTCAGCCATAACTGTAGCTGTTATGCCAGAACTTGATGAAATAGAAATTGAGATCAGCGAAAAAGATTTAAAAATCGATGTTATGCGAAGTAGCGGACATGGGGGACAAAGCGTAAATACTACAGATAGTGCGGTGCGTATCACGCATTTGCCAACAGGTTTGGTTGTGGTAAATCAAGACGGCAAATCCCAGCACAAAAACAAAGAAGCAGCGATGAAAGTGCTAAGAGCAAGGCTTTATGATATTCATGAGCAAGAAAGACTTGCAAAAGAAAGTCAAGACAGAAAATCTCAAGTTGGTAGCGGAGATAGAAGCGAACGCATACGAACTTATAATTTTCCGCAAAACAGAATCAGCGATCATCGTATCAATCTTACTCTTTATAGGCTTGATCAAATTATGGAAAACGGGACATTTGATGAGATCATAGAGCCTTTAATCACGCATTTTCAAGCCCTTGCTTTAGAAGAAAACGGACTTTAATCACAAAAAGCATAAAAACTGAAATTCATTGAGCTTTTTTTTCAACTATTGGCTAAATAAATGTTATGATTAAAGCTAAGGAGTTTAAAATGAAAGTATTTTTGAGTGTAGTAAGTTTTATTTTCTTTTTTATAGCTTGCTCAGGCGAGAAAAACACAGAACAAAGTGCCTTTACAAATCCTTTTACTCTTGAAAAAAATCAAGGAATTTTTTATTTTATGCAGGGTAAATTAGGCGAAAAGGAGCAAAAACTCTATCTTAGTATAGAGCAAAAAACTGAGGGAAATTTAAGCGTGAATGCTTCTTTGCTTGGTGACAAGGAATTATATTTTTCAGGCTTTTTAAAAGACGATAATACAAGTTTTGTGTTGCACGCCCAAAATACACAAGAAAAAGATATCATCGAAGGGCAAATCAGCTTTGATACGCTTTTTATCCCTACAATAGAAGCGAATGTAACTCAGGCAAAACAGCAAATCCCAGCTCATTTTATGCTCGCTCAAAATAAAGTCAATGTTTTTGATTTTGTTGAGAATACAGCTCAAGAAAAAAAGAGTGTTGATGGAGCAAGTTTTACAAGCACTTTAAGCGATGAGGGCTTTTTAATTCCTTCAAATTCAAAACTTAGCCTTGAAGCAATTGCAAGGATCAATCAAAAAATAGGTTTAAGTGCTCAAAATATCAAAGAACTTCAAGCAAAACTTATGAAAATCCAGCAAGAAAAATTTGCCAAAGAAGAAAAATTTTCTTTTTATACCGAGCATATCAACTCGCTAAGTCCTTATTATATAGATGATAAAATTTTGGTATTTAGCTCTTTAGAGTATGTGTATTTAGGTGGTGCTCATGGTATACCTCATCTTAGTTCTTTAATCTTTTCTTTGCAAGATGGGAGCGAAATTTCAGGAAAAAGCAAGGATTTGTTTGAAAATACGAGTGATGAGGCTTTGCTAAATCTTGTGCTTGAAGCTTTAAGCGTATATAATGAAACAAGTTCTTTTAAAGATACGCAAGGTGTAAAACGTTTTATAGAGTGGGACGATAAAAACAAAAATGGTTTTGTAGCTTTACCAGAAAACTTTTTCATTACTGAAAAAGGTGTTGAGTTTGTGTATCAGCCTTATGAGATCGCTTCTTTTGCAGAAGGACATATCAGCATTTATATAGCTTTTGATAAACTCGCTCCTTTTGTGAAAAAAGGCTCGCCTTTAGCGTATCTTTTTAAACAAAAAAGATAATATTTAGAATTTGTGATAAGCGTTTAGCTTCTCTTTTGAGCTGTATAACTTGCTTATCAATAAGTGCTTTTCTTGTTTAAAAGGCTTTTGAGTAATTTGGGCTATATAATAAAATGCCAAAATTTAAAGTTTATCTTGCCTCAAACTGATTTGAGCTTAGTAAGAGGCTACTTAAAAGCTCTTTGCTAAAACTTAGAGCTTGAGTGTTAAGTTTATTTAAAAATTTATCAAATGCGTTTAGCTCTTTCCAGCTTGGATTTTCTACTTTTGCTAGCTCTTCTACTCTTTTTTTGGCTGTTTCAAGATTGCCTAATTCATCGATTAAGCCTAGCTTTCTAGCTTGATCTGATAAAAATACTCTTGCATTCGCCCATTTATCTTTTTCTTCAAGCTTCAAATTTCGCTCTTTTGCTACAAATTCAGTAAAAAGTTCATAGCTTTGAGTGATAAGCTCTTGTAAATATGCCCTTTCTTGCTCGCTCCAAGCCCTTGTAAAAGTGCCTGCTTCTTTGTATTTGCCAGCCTTTATCACTTGAGGTTTTATTCCAAGTTTATTCGCAAGCTCACTTAAATCAGCTCCTTGCATGATAACGCCTATAGAGCCGATAAAAGAAGCAGGATTTGCGATGATCTCATTTGCACCAACTCCGGCTAAATAACTTCCGCTTGCCATAGTTCCACTTGCATACACTACTACAGGCTTTTTGGCTTGCAAGTCTTTTACAGCCAAAGCAAGTTCCATACTTGGAGCAAAAAGCCCACCCGGACTATCGATGATAAAAAGCACACCTTTGATATTTTCATCATCTTTAAGTTTGTTAAGTGCCTCAAGAGTGGTATTGACATTAATGATTTCACCGCTTAATTCGACTTTGGCAAGATTATTTAAAGAAGCTTTTGAATTAAAACTTGGCAAGATGATTAATGCAATGATAAATAAAAACACAAAGGTTTTAAAGTAAGTATTTATATATCTTATACACGCACCAAATGACTTAAAAATGGACTTTAAAAACTGCATTCTTTTCCTTTAATAAAAATTTTTTCAACTTTTTTTGCATTTAAGATAAACTGCAAGGCAAGTTGTTTAAGCTCACATTCTTCTACTTTAAACACGCTTATATCAGCTACTTTACCTGCTTTTAGCTCGCCAAGCTCTAAATTTAAGGCTTTAGCTGGCTTTGAAGTTGCCATTAAAAGCAATTCTTTAGCCAAATTCTCAGGCTTAAAATCCTGATGAATAAGCAAATTTGCCCTCATTTCATCAAGCATAGACAAAGAGATATTTGAGCTAAGCCCATCAGTGCCAAGATGCACGCTCATACCGGCTTTTAAAGCTTTTTTGAGTGAAAATTTTGCCTTACTTAGCAAGCGGTTTGAAACAGCACAATGCGTGATAAAATGTAAGTTTTTATCAAAATGGCTAAAGTCTTTTACATAGACACAATGTGTAAAAAGCGTTCTTACTTCTTTAAATAGCTCTAAAAAGCTTTGAGGACTAAATTTTGGCTTTGGACTTGGCTCAAAAAAGCGTAAGTATTTTTCAAAGCTTTTGCCTTTGTGATGAAGCCATTTAAATTCATGATCGCTTTCTAAAAAATGCGTGCTTACAAGCAGGTCGTATTTTTTAGCTAAATCAAGGGCAAATAAAGCTAAGTCCTTGTTTAAAGAGTAGGGCGAATGTAAAGAAATCGCTGGTATAAAATTTTCATTTTTATGCTCTAAACTTGAATAAAATCGCTTAAGAAATTCTTGTTTTTTGCTCTCATTTGCGTTTTCATTGACGCCTAAAATTTCATTAAAAAATACTACACGCATAGGACTTTTTACGCAAGCTATAAGATCGCTTGCAAAGCTTGAAATTTCTCCAATCGTTGCTGTGCCACTTTCAAGCATTGAACGCATGGTATTTAAGATAAGTTTTTCTTTGGCTTTTTGGCTTAAATTTGAGCGAGAATGAATTACGCTTTTAAGCCACACTAAAAAGTCTCCATAATGCAAAGTATAAGAGTTTGCACTAAATTCTAAATGCGTGTGTGGGTTGATAAAAGCAGGCAGTATAAGCGAATTTGGCGGGGTTTGAATGAGTTTTGCTTGAGGGTATTTTAAAGCCAACTTTTCAAATTCACCAAGTTCAACGATCCTTTCATCAAAGCACAAAGCTTTATTTTCAAGGATATTAAAGGCTTCATCACAAACAAATATATATCTTGCTTTTATCAAAAACATTATTTAACCTTAATTTAAAAGTTAAATTCTAGCAAAAATTTGGTTTTCTTTTGCTATAATATAGACTAAAATTTTATAAATGATGAGGTAAATTTATGAAAATCATGGTGATTCAAGGTCCAAATCTTAATATGCTAGGGCTTCGTGAAACAGCGATTTATGGTGCGATGAAAATGGAAGAAATTCACGAACAAATGAAAATCGCTGCTTCGCAAAATAGCGTAGAGATAGACTTTTTTCAAAGTAATTTTGAAGGCGAGATCGTCGATAAAATTCAAGAATGCCTAGGCACATTTGACGGCATAGTTTTAAACGCAGGAGCTTATACACATACTTCAGTGGCTATTCGTGATGCGATTTCAGCTGTAGCTTTGCCTGTGATTGAGGTGCATATCTCAAATATTTATCGCAGAGAGGAATTTCGTCATAAAAGCCTAATTGCTCCTGTTTGTGCTGGTTCTATAGTGGGTTTTGGTGCTTTTGGTTATCATTTGGCTTTAATGGGTGTTTTGCAAATTTGTGATCAGCTTGAAAAACTTAAAGCTGCAAATAATAACTAAAAAATGATCAAGCTAAAAGGTGCAAAAAGTCTGCAAACAAGCACTTTTTTTCCTTTTAGTTCAAAAGAAAAATTAGGATATGGGAGGTATTTTGCTCTTGTTGGCTTGGGATCAAATATAAGCGATGAAAAAAAGCGTTTTGATCGTCTTTTTCGCTTTTTGATAAACGATAAAAGGATACGAGTTCTTCAAAGTTCATCTTTGCTGATTAATAAAGCCTTTGGTTTTGAGGCACAAAAGGATTTTACAAATGCTGTGATATTGGTGCAAACGCCACTTCACGCAAAGGCTTTGTTAAAAATTTTGTTGTATTATGAGTTTAAATTTAAACGAAAAAGAACTTTTAAAAACGCTCCTCGCACGCTTGATTTGGATTTGTTATATTTTAGCCAAAAAGTAGGAGCTAATGAGCGTTGCGTCGTGCCTCATGTAGGTGCGAAAGAAAGATTAAGCGTAATCTTGCCCTTGGGCGAATTAAACGAAAGGAGAGTTTGTGGGACAACTCATTCATACTTTTACCGTTGAAGATACTGATGAGATCATACCTAAGGTAAAACAAGACTTTGGCGATGAAGCGATGATCGTAACACATAAGCAAATCAAAGCCAAAACTTTAACTCAAAAGCCTTTGTATGAAGTTGTTGTAGCTGTTGATGAAAAAGACTATGAAGAACACCTTAAAAAACTTGGTAAAACGCCAGTTAAAAAAAGTCCAAGTGGGGCAAGCTCAAGCACTAAGCCTGCTGAAGTTAGACAAGAAAAGAATTTCAAGCAACCAAAACGAGATGATGATGTAATTTTGGATTTTTCAAACAAAGCAGAATTGATGAAAAATAAAGCTTATGCCGCTGCTTATAATGCTCCGCAAAATAGTAAAAACAAGCTTGAAAGTTTTAAAGAAAGACTTTCTGAGGTTAGCTCTGAAATTTCAAAAGTTGCAAATGTAGATGAGATGCTAAAGCCAAGTTTTGATGCAAATTATGATAAAAAAATTCAAAGTTTTGAAAAGCAGATTAATAAACTCAGTGAAAAAGTAAGTCTCATCATCGATATGATGTGGGAAGATAAAGCTCAACTGCATAATAACATCATCATTCCACCTGAGTTTGCAAGCATTTATAAGCAAACCAAAGAAAGTGGCATGAAAGAAGAGCATGTAGAAGCTATTATGAAAGCAACGGTTGAAAATATGCCAGTTTCAATGAAAACAAATCCAGAAGCCGTTTCAAGGTATTTTTATTCTTTGCTTAGAAATATGCTTCCGGTGCGAGCTGAAAAAGAGATCAAAAAGCAAAAGATTATGATGCTTGTAGGACCAACTGGTGTTGGCAAAACTACGACTTTAGCAAAACTTGCTTTTCGTTACGCGTATGGAGATAAACGCTATAAAACAGGCATTATCACGCTTGATACTTATAGAATCGGTGCGGTAGAGCAACTTTTTCAATATGCAAAAATGATGAAACTGCCTATCATTGATAGTATAGAGCCAAAAGATTTAGATGAAGCGATTAAGAGCTTAAATTACTGCGAAGTGATTTTGGTAGATACTATAGGTAATTCACAATACGATCAAAGCAAGCTTGCTAAAACAAAAGAGTTTTTATCGCATTCTAATGCCGACATTGATGTAAATTTAGTTATTTCAGCTAATACCAAGTTTGAGGATTTAATGGAAGTGTATAAAAACTTTTCAGAGTCTTTAAATGTTGATACGCTCATCATTACTAAATTTGATGAAACAAAAGTCTTTGGAAATATCTTTTCACTCATTTATGACACCAATATCCCAATGAGCTTTTTTTCAATAGGACAAGAAGTGCCTGATGATTTGGAGCCTGCAAGCGGAGAATTTTTGGTAAAATGTGTTTTAGAAGGTTTTAAAAGGAAAAGCGATGAATAATCAAGCCAATAAATTAAAAAATTTAATGAATGAAAACAAAGCTCAAAAGCATAAAGGCACGCATTTTGTAGCTATAACAAGCGGCAAGGGTGGAGTTGGTAAAAGCACAATCAGTGCAAATTTAGCTAATGTTTTGAGTAAAAATGGCTATAAAGTAGGGTTATTTGATGCTGATATAGGTTTGGCAAATTTAGATGTGATTTTAAATGTTAGAATAAGCAAAAATCTTCTTCATGTGTTAAGAGGTGAATGCTCACTTGAAGATATACTCATAGAAGTAAAACCAAATTTATGGCTTATACCGGGTGAAAGTGGTGATGAAATTTTAAAATACAATGATAAAAATATCTATGAAAGATTTTTAAATCAAGCTAGTATTTTAGATGGACTTGACTTTCTTATCATTGACACGGGTGCTGGTATAGGTGGGTCTATACAGCATTTTTTAGAAATGGCTGATGAGGTTATAGTCGTAACTGTGCCTGATCCAGCTGCTATCACAGATGCATATGCGACGATAAAAGCTACTTCAAAAACCAAAGAAAATTTACTCATGCTTTTTAATTCTGTAAAAAGTGAAAATGAAGCTTTAAAGGTGTTTGAAAATATCAAAAAGGTAGCTGATTTAAATATCAAAAATCCTCTTAATTTAGAATTCATAGGCTCTTTAAATGCAAGTAAAGATGTGAGCAATAGCATTAAAAAAAGAACACTTTTTACTGATGAAAATTCACTTGCTAGTGATGAGTTTAAAGCTCTAGCCTCTAAGCTTTTGTATAGATTGGAACAAAAAGTGCTTGATCAAACGCAAAACAGAAGTTTTTCAAATTTCTTTAAGAGGATAATTGAAAGATTTTGAGCTAAGATTGAAGGAATACAATTATGAGACCAATGCCCGAGAATTTTGTAGCCTTTTTTACCGTTTGTGGATTTTTTATAGGGCTTGCTTTTAGTGTAGTAAGTATTGAAGGGGCTTTTGAGATTGTTGCTTTTACTTGTTTAATTACCTTTGCTTTTTATGTGCTTGTGCATATTTCTATTATGAATTTTATCGATGTTACAAAAATAAGTGGCAGAGTCTTTAACAAAACTCAATACGAAGAAACAAGCAATACTATTATTAACGATCTTTCCATTCGTGAAAAGAAAATGGAACACTTGCTTGAAAAGCTTAATGAAGAGCGTGTAGAGCTTAAGAAAAATGAAGCCAAAGAAAGACGCAAGAATGCTAAAAAACGCCCAGCCTAATCCTTATGCTACTTTGCTCAAAAAAGAGCAAGATGAGCTTGTCGTAGCGTATATGCCAGCTCTTCGTGCTATGGCATTTCGCCTTAAAGAACGTTTGCCAAGCAGTATTGATGTGAATGATCTTATTAGTATAGGCGTTGAAGAGATGATTAAGCTTTCGCGTCGCTATGATAAAGATCAAAATGATAGCTTTTGGGGTTATGCTAAAAAGCGTGTGAATGGGGCTATGCTTGATTATCTAAGAAGTCTTGATGTGATGAGTCGTAATAACCGCAAGATCATCAAAGAAATGGATACTTTGATCGACGAATATTATCAAGAACACGAAGAAGAGCCAGATGATGCATATCTTGCAAAAAAACTTGATCTTGATTTAGAAAAGATAAAAGACGCAAGAGCAGCCCATGCGATCAGTTATGTTTTACCTCTTGATGAACAGATTAATTGCTATAGCGAAGATGACACTATTGAAAAGATAGAAAAAGATGTTTTGCTTGAGAAGATTAGCGAAATTTTAGAAGGCTTAAAAGAAAGAGAGCAGCTCATCATCCAGCTTTACTATTATGAAGAGCTGAATTTAAAAGAGATTAGTGAGGTTTTACAGATTAGCGAAAGTAGAATTTCTCAAATTCATAAAAAACTTCTAAAAAAGCTTAGAGAAAGGCTAGGAAATGGCTGAGATATTATCCCAAGAAGAAATTGATGCCCTGCTTGAAGTCGTTGATGATAGCAGTTCAAATATAGGCACTCATGGTGGGAGCGAAAAAGATGAGCGAAACGTCGTCGTTTATGATTTCAAACGTCCAAACAGAGTCTCAAAAGAACAGCTTCGTTCCATAAAAGGCATACACGATAAGCTTGCAAGAAATCTTGCTTCTCAAATTTCATCAATGATGAGAAGTATAGTTGAGATCAAGCTTCATTCAGTCGATCAGATGACTTATGGTGAGTTTTTGATGAGCTTACCAAGCCCAACAAGCTTTAATGTTTTTTCTATAAAGCCACTTGATGGAAACTGCGTTTTAGAGATTAATCCTAGCATAGCTTTTCCTATGATAGATAGGCTTTTAGGCGGACAAGGCGATAGTTATGAAACCTTAAGAGAACTTACTGATATAGAGCTTAATTTGCTTGATAGTATTTTACGTATCATTATGCAAAGACTCAAAGAAAGTTGGGCAACGGTAACTGAAATTTATCCAAGTGTTGAAGCTAAAGAAAGTAGTCCAAATGTCGTGCAAATCGTTGCACAAAATGAAATCGTTATCATGGTGGTTATGGAGATTATCATTGGAAATTCAAGTGGTATGGTCAATATCTGCTATCCAGTAGTGCATTTAGAAAGTATTTTAAGTCGTTTGGCAAATAGAGATATAATGATGGGTGAAACTTCAGCCAAAAAGTCAAGAAACAAAGAGCTAAAAACGCTCATAGGACGTGCCGAGGTAGTGTATGAGGCGATTTTAGGCAAAACCTTAATCAGCGTTGATGAGTTTTTAGAACTTAAACAAGGCGATATTTTAAGGCTTGACAGGGAAGCTGATGATAAGGCTATCGTGTCTATCGATAAAAAAGATGTGTTCTTAGCACAAATTGGCTTACATCGCTTCAGAAAAAGCATCAAAATCATCGAACTTATCCGCACCGATAAAGACGAGATTAAAGAACTTCTTGAAAAATATGAAGACGAAAGAAGAGCAAAAGCTAGCGTTTATGATGAGAGTGAAGCTACAGAGGAAGAAGAGGAAATACTATGATCAATGATTTTTTGAAATTTTTTACAAACGAGGCAACAAGCACGATTGAAGGGCTTACAGGCAAATCAGCTGAATTTAGCGAATACCAAGAATTTGATGTCAATGCTCAAGATTCTATGAATCCACCTTTGGTGCGAGCGATTTTTAATGTTAGCACGGGTGGGAAATTTGGCATTTTAGCTAGCACAGTTTTAATGAGCGCCATTGGCGAATGGATGATGGGCGAGGAAGAAATTTCTAAAAACAATCAGCTTAATTCTGATGAAATGGACGCTGCTAAAGAAGCGATACTTAATATTATCTCAGCCTTTTCAACCACACTTGGTGCACAAAAAGAGCTAACTAAAATGGACTTTGAACTTGAAAGTTGTGATTTTGTAGCGGATAATTTGGATTTAAAAGATTTTTATAAGCTGTATTTTTTCGACGTTAAAATCACTGATTTGGACGAAAAAATCGCCTTGATTATGGACGAAAAGCTTTACATAAGCCTTGATAGAAAAGCCACTATAGAAAGCGTGAGCGAAAGTGCTAACCAAGAAACACAAAGCAAGCTTGCAAGCGTAGCAGAGGAGCTTAAAAATATCAACCTCATTATGGATGTGCGTTTGCCAATCCGCGTTCGCATAGGTAACAAAAAAATGCTTTTAAAAGATGTTTTAACTATGGATATAGGTTCAGTTGTTGAGCTTAACCAGCTTGCTAACGATCCTTTAGAAATCCTCATCGGTGATAAAAGAGTGGCGTATGGAGAAGTTGTCATCGTAGATGGGAATTTTGGCGTGCAAATCACTGAAATAGGCACAAAAAAAGAAAGACTTGAGCAACTAAGATAATAAATTTTTATACTATTAAATTTATATAGTATAAAAAGTATTATATTTTAGGCTTGTGTTTATTATAATGATTAAGTAAATTTGTATAAATTGTTTCATTTTTATCTTTGCTTTAGTAAGTTCTTTACATTGAAATTTTGAAAGAAAATATTTTAAATTTCACAAATTCATTGTATAATCAAACTTCATTTTATCTTAAAAGGTGGGTATGGATACGCAAAAAATCAGTGTTTGCATCTTAGTAAAAAATGCTCAAGATACAATTTTAGAATGCTTAAATTCGCTTAGTGAGTTTGGTGAGATTATTTTACTAGACAATGAAAGTAGCGATGATACCCTAAAAATCGCTGAAAATTTTAATCAAACTTATCAAAAATTACATATTTACAGCAATAAATTTATAGGCTTTGGCAAGCTTAAAAATTTAGCCCTAAGCTATGCAAAAAACGAGTGGATTTTAAGTATTGACTCTGATGAAGTGCTTGAAAAAGAGGCTTTAGAAGAGCTAAAAGCTCTTGAACTTACTTCAAATTCCATCATCGCTTTGCCACGCAAAAATCTTTATAGAGGTGAGTGGATCAAGGCTTGTGGCTGGTATCCGGACTTTGTTTGGCGTGTGTTTAACAAAAACTTTACTCGCTTTAATGATAATTTTGTTCATGAAAGTGTGCTAATGCCTGTAAATTCACAAAAGATTAAATTTAAAAATGGCTTTAAGCACTACGCTTTTAAGGATATGCAAGGCATTATTCATAAAATGAATACTTATACAAGCTATTCAGCCCAAGAAAAATTCAAAAATGGCAAGAAAACAAGCTTTTTTGCGGCATTTTGTCGTTTTCATTTAGTATTTTTTAAGGACTATTTTTTACGATCTGGTTTCAAATACGGCTACAAAGGCTTTATAGTCGCTTTGCTAAATGCCTTAGGGGCATTTTTTCGTTATGCTAAACTCTATGAGCTTCAAAAAGATAAATAATGAAAGAAAATTTGCCCTCTTACAAAGAGTTCTTCACTCGCCCTTTCATGGGTTGTTTTAAGATTTTTTCACAAAAATATTTATCGTTTTTATTTTAGTTTTAAAACTCACAAGCTTATTTTAGGCAAATCGCTTTTTATGCCCAAGATTTTATATTTTTGTTTATTCAACTTTTAGGCTAATTTGCTATAATCTTTGTTTTTAAAGCTAAATTTAAGGATAAATGATGAAACTTTTTGGAACTGATGGCGTGCGTGGTAAGGCTGGTGAGTTTTTGGATAGCTTTTTAGCCATGCGTTTAGCAATGGCAGCTGGGATTTATTTTAAAGATAAGGCTATAACAAATAATATTCTAGTTGGTAAAGACACGCGTCGCAGTGGCTATATGATCGAAAATGCCATAGTTTCAGGGCTTACTTCCATAGGCTATAATGTCATTCAAATAGGGCCTATGCCAACGCCTGCCATTGCTTTTTTAACTGAGGATATGCGTTGTGATGCAGGCATTATGATTTCAGCTTCTCATAATCCTTATTATGATAATGGCATTAAATTCTTTGATACACATGGCAACAAGCTTAGTGAAGAGGCTGAAAGACAGATCGAAAAGATTTATTTTGATGACAAACTTATACAAAATGCTAAAAATCAAAACGCTTTCATAGGGCAAAGTAAGAGGATTGATGATGTTATAGGGCGTTATATAGTAAGTATAAAAAATTCTTTTCCAAAAAATTTAACACTTAAAAACTTAAGAGTAGTTTTAGATGTGGCAAATGGTGCAGCTTATAAGGTTGCTCCTACTATCTTTAAAGAGCTTGGTGCTGAAGTTATAGTGTTAAGTGATAAGCCAAATGGGCTTAATATCAACGAAAATTGCGGTGCACTTCACCCTGCAAATTTAGCTTTAGAGGTAAAAAAACTTCGTGCTGATGTGGGTTTTGCTTTTGATGGGGACGCTGATAGGCTTGTGGTGGTTGATGAAAAGGGAGAAGTTGCAAATGGCGATAGTTTGCTTGGGGTTTTAGCACTTTTTTTAAAAGAACAAGGTAAGCTAAATTCAGTTGTAGTTGCTACTATAATGAGTAATGGGGCTTTAAAAGAGTTTTTAAATAAGCATAAAATTGACTTTGCAACTTGTGGGGTTGGTGATAAGTTTGTGCTTGAAAAGCTCAAAGAGCTTAATGGTAATTTTGGCGGAGAGCAAAGCGGACATATAGTTTTTACTGATTATGCTAAAACCGGAGATGGACTTATAGCCGCACTTCAATTTAGTGCTTTAATGCTCTCAAAAGATAAAAAAGCAAGTGCGATTTTAAATCAAATCAAGCCTTACCCGCAAAAACTTGTCAATCTTAAAATCAGTGAGAAAAAAGACTTAAGCAAGCTAAAAGGCTTAAAAGAGCTTGAAAAAAGCTTGCAGGATAAGGGTTTAAATAGTTTATTTAGATACTCAGGCACAGAAAATCTTATTCGTTTGCTTATAGAAAGCAAAAATGCTAGCGTGCTTGAAAAAGAGATGAAAAATGTAGTGGAGTTTTTCAAGAAAGCCTTGAATGCCTAAGAAAATTTGGCTTTTTTTTCTCATTTTTATCGCTGTTTTTGTGCTTGATCAGTTGAGTAAATTTTTAGCTATTGAGTATCTAGGTATTAATAAAATGCCAAATTTTAACACTGCTTTTAAAAGCGAGTATATGGATTTGGTTTTAGTGTATAATGATGGCGTGGCTTTTTCAATGCTAAGCTTTTTCAAGGGCTATTTAAAATACTTACACCTTTTTTTACTCCTTGTTTTAAGTGGATATTTGCTTTGGCAAAAAAGCTTTTTAAAAGAACATTTTGTAGCCTTTGCAATGATTTTAGCAGCTGGAAGTTCAAATTTACTTGATCGCTTTGTGTATGTGGGCGTGGTAGATATGTTTTTTTGGCACAAGTGGTTTGAATTTGCAGTGTTTAATGTCGCTGATGTGATGATAAATTTTGGAGTAGCCTTAATCATCATCAAAGAATTGTTTTTTAAAGCCAAAAAAGTATAGGTTTGATTTTTCTTCATATTTGTATTTTTTAAAAGCTTAATTTCGCTTAAGATTTAGCTTTTAGCCTTCTTTGCGCTGAATTCATTCTTTTTTGATATAATGAGGGGTTTGATTTTGATTTATTTTAAGGAAATACAATGCTTGATTTTATTTCACAACATTATCTTTGGGTGAAGGCTTTGCATTATGCTGGCTTTATTTCGTGGATGGCAGCTTTATTTTATCTACCTCGTTTGTTTGTATATCATAGCGAGCATAAGGATAATGATGGTTTTGTAAGTGTGGTAAAAGTGCAAGAACGCAAGCTTTTCAAAGGTATAGCCATGCCAGCGATGTTTGTTACCTTGCTTACAGCTTTTTTAATGCTTGCAGCAAATCCTATTTTGATGAAACAGCCACATATCCATGCTAAGCTTACTTTGGCTTTGCTTTTGCTTATATATCATTTTGATAATTGGCGTTTTTTAAGACAGCTTCAAAATGATCGTTGCCAAAAAAGTGGGCGTTTTTTTCGTGCATACAATGAAATCCCGACGCTTTTAATGATTGCCATACTGGTGGTGATGATAGTAAGGGTGTTTTAAATTTAAAAAAAAGGATAATAAATGAACAAAGAACAAATCGTTGCTGATTTAAACGAGCTTTTTAGACAAAGGAAGGAATTTTATGCCTTTTTTGATGCAAAAATTCCAAAAAAAGAGGGTTTAAATATTTTTGATTTTGAAAAATTAGATGATGCAAATTTAAGGGATTTTCACAAGCTTTTCCATCGTTATGATTATGCTATTCGCAAGATTTTGCCACGAATTTATAAGGCTTATGATATAGATATGGATAAGGATTTAAGTAAGGATTTTTAGCTCGTTTTAAAGTAGAGTATCTACTTGGGCAGATCAAAGTTTTCTTAGCTTCATATAGTGATAAACACAAAGATATAAGAGTAGCATTTTTATCAATGCTGAACTTGTGTATAAAATTTCTTAAGTGATGATAGGATTTATCTTAAAAACTTTAGTGGCATTGAGTGTAATTTCTTTGGGCTTGAGTTATCATAGTAATTATAAAATGAGTTTTTAAACTCTTTGCGTAAAAAAGCATATGTAAATCCTTACTTGCTTTTTAAGTGTAAATTTTGCATTGATTATAATGACGCTGAAGGGTAGGGTTGCAACATTTCAAAGATATGGCTTTAATTTACAAGCTAAATTTCCTTTATCTCAAAGCTATATTTTATTCTAAGTTTGACTATTCTCATCTTAAAGCTTTAAAAAGCAATGTGATTTTTAATGATATACAAAAAGCACACAATATAAAAGCGAATTTCAACCTTGTAAAATTAGGAATTTTAAGCTATAAAAAAGCTTATGCTTTTGCAAATTATGGCTTTGAGCTAAGAGAAAATAGTATCAACTTTTATGATGAACAATTTCAGTTTTTGCTTCTTGGTTTAGGGTATAGATTTTAGAGAGTAAAATTACTCTCTAAAAGACATATCAAGTTTTGTAGCACTTTCTTCAAGATTGCGTTCGTAATTATCTTTAGCGTCAAAACCTCCGCCAAAGGCTTTTATCACATCAACAACAGAGCTTAAAAGCGTATAAACAGAGCTTTCATAGTTTAACTTAGCATTAAGATAATTGCTTCTAGCGCTCAAAAGATCGTTAAGTGAAATGCTGCCATTATCATAGCGAATTTGAGAAAGCTCAAAGATTTTTTCTTGAGAAGAAAGTAAATCAGCATAATTTTTCTCATTCATAAAAGCACTTTGTCTTTCAACAAGGGCTGTTCTTACCTCTCCAAAAGCCGTTTTTAAAGTGCTTTCATAGTTTAAAAAAGCTTCATCTTTGGAAAGCTTAGCTAAATTTACATTCGCATTAATCTCGCCCCAATGAAAAATCGGCATCAAAGCACTTGTTCCGCCATTCCACGTTACACTAGGATTTTCGACAAGGTTATTAAGCTGCGTACTTTGAAATCCTAAAAGTCCGGTTAAAGAAATATTTGGCAAAAATGCCGTTCTTGCAACACCTACAAGATAGTTTCTTTGTTCAAGTCTAGCTAAAGCTGCTTGAATATCTGGTCTTTGTAGTAAAATTTCACTGCTTATGCCTTGAGGAAGTTCGACTTTGAAATTTTCAATCTTATTTTGCGTTGAAGTTGCGTATAAAATATCATCAAGATTTGCCGAAACGAGTATCATTAAAGCCTTGTCGTTATTATCTTTGTTTGCCTTTGCGCTGACAAGTTGAGTCCTTGCGCTTTCAAGCTGGGCTTTAAAGCTTAAAAGCTCATATTCACCAATAGCCCCGACTTTAAATTGCTCATTTTTTAGCTCATAGCTCGTTGTGTAATCTTGCACGCCTTCTTCTAAAATTTGCACCTGATTTGTAAGATTTATAGCGTTAAAATAGAGTTTAACAACATTTGAAATAAGGCTAAGTCTTGCTGCTTCAAAATCATATGCTGAAGCTTCATAAGCTTTATTTGCTGCAAAATACCCATCTCTGTATTTGCCCCACAAATCAAGTTCATAGCTTAAATTTAAGCCCATATTAAAGTTATTTTTAGTCTGTCTTACACCAAAAGAATTAGCATTTTTACCTGTGCTTGAACGTGTTACACCAGCACTTGCATCAAGTTTTGGAAACAAATCACTTCGATTAATACCTAAAGTTTGTGCAGCTTGTTCAAAGTGAAGAAAAGAAATTCTTAAGTCTGTGTTATTTGCAAGGGCTTTTTCGACAAGTTCATTAAGTTTAACATCGTTAAAAAGTCTCCACCATTGTCTATCAAAACGCACTTGATTGTTTGTGTTTTGGCTGCATTTTAACCCTTGATCTTCCATACATTCAAGCATATTTGCACTTGCATTAAAACGAGCTTGAGGAGCTTCGTAAAAAGGCTTTAAAGAACAACCCGCCAGCACGAAGCAAGTTGCAAGAGATATAAAATTACGCATGAGTTTTTCCTCTCTTTCTATCAAGCCAAGCATTAAAGCTTTCAAGCAAGTAAAAGAATAAAGGCACAAATAAAAGTGCTAGTGTTGAAGCAGCGATCATTCCGCCTAAAAGCCCTGTGCCAAGTGAGTGGCGACTTGAACTTCCAGCACCTGTAGCAACAGCCAAAGGCAAAATTCCTAAACAAAATGCAAGAGAAGTCATACAAATTGGGCGAAATCTTAATTTTGCTGCCTCAACCGCAGAGTCAAATATGCTTTTACCTTGTTTAAGGTGTGTTTCCATAGCAAATTCAACGATTAAGATCGCATTTTTTGCTGAAAGCCCTATGAGGAGTAAAAGTCCGGTTTGAAAATATATATCATTACTTACCGCCGGACTTACAAAGCCTCTAAGCCATACAAAAAGCAAGGAACCAAATACAGCAAATGGCACAGCTGTAACGACAGCTAAAGGCATAAGCCATCTTTCATATTGAGCAGCAAGGATTAAAAACACAAAAATGAGCCCAAAGCTCATAGAAATAAGTCCAGAATTTGAACTACTCACTTCTTGATATGCCGAACCACTCCAAGCTATGGTATAATCATCGCCTAAAGTTTGAGCTGCTACCTCGCTGATAGCTTGTATAGCCTGTCCTGAGGTAAAGCCTGGTGCTGGATCGCCTTGCACTTGTGCAGCTGGGAAGAGATTGAAACGTTTTACATCATCAGGTCCTATACTTCTTTGAAGAGTAAGCACAGAGTCTAAAGATACCATTGCTCCCGTTGAAGAACGCACAAAGATATTTTTAAGTGCTTCTTGAGTATTTCTAAAATCCCCTAAAGCTCTAACATTGACTTGAAAAGTTTTTCCAAGCATAGAAAAATCATTGACATAATAACTTCCAACCGTTGCTGCAAGCGTGCCAAAAACATCACTCATAGTAAGATTGTAGAATTTAAGCTTATCTCTGTCGATCTCGGCTTTAAATTGCGGAAAGCTCGTATTAAGTGTAGTTCGCACATTTTGCAAATCCGGTCTTTTGCGAGCTTCTGCAACGAGCATATCAACATCTTTTTGAATTTCTTCATAGCTTTTTCCGCTTCTGTTTTGCACATACATATCAAAACCACCCGTTAAGCTTAACCCTTGAATAGGTGGCGGATTGACAAAGAAAGTTTGTCCAACTGGATTCATAAAATATTTTTGATTATAATAGCCTGAAAGCTGTGCTGAAGTAATATCTCTTTCACTCCAATCCTTCATAATCACAAAGGACACGCCAGCATTTTCTTTCAAAGAACTTGTGAAAAGATCATAACCAATCATAGACATATTGCTTTGAATATCAGAGTTTGAATTAAAATCTTTACCCAAATCATCAATATAATTAACCGTTCTATGCAAAGCTGAAGCAGGTGGTAAATTTGTAATAGCGATCATAATGCCTTGATCTTCAGCAGGCACTAGTGATTTTGGCACGATGCTATATAGTCCAAGAGTGAGTAAAATCATTCCTATAAAAAGTGCCACAAAAAGCCATGCCTTTGTGAGTATAAATGCTACGCAAGAGGTAAAAATTCGTGTCGAATGGTCAAAAAGGTCATTGAATTTTTGCACTATCTTAAAAGGTTCACCCATGTTGCGTCTTAAAAATAAAGCACACATTGAAGGTGTAAGTGTTAAAGCCACAAAGCCAGAAATTGTTACTGAAATGGCTAGGGTAAGAGCAAATTGTCTTTGAATTTGTCCGGTAAAACCGCCCATAAAAGAAACTGGGATAAACACCGCACAAAGCACCAAAACGATAGAAATAACCGGAGAAGTAATTTCTTTCATAGATTCAATGGCGGCATCTTTTATGCTGATATTTTTATCTTCATGTATGATTCTATCGATGTTTTCAACCACGATGATCGCATCATCAACTACTATACCAATAGCTAAGATCAGAGCAAAAAGTGTGAGTAAATTTATAGAAAAGCCCAATACATAAAGCCCAGCAAAGGTTCCAAGCAAAGAAACCGGAATAGCAACCATAGGGATAAAGGTTGATCTGAAATTCTTAAGGAATAAATACATGATCAAAATAACCAAAACAAAGGCTTCAACAAAGGTTTTGCTCACCTCATGAATAGAAGCATTTACAAAGGTTGTTGTATCATAAGGAATGCTGTATTGTAAGCCTTGAGGAAAATTCTTAGAAAGTTCTTCCATTTTAGCTGCGACGAGCTTGGCTGTTTCTACAGCATTTGCTCCAGATTGTAGGTTAATCATAATAGGCACAGCATCATTGCCATTTAAACGCCCTTGAGAAGAATATTGTTGAGAGCCTATCTCAACATCAGCAACATCTTTAATGCGGATAAAAGAGCCATCTTCGTTTGCTCTTAAAGTGATATTTTCAAATTCAGCTGGCGTTTTAAGCCTTCCTTGCATAGTGATTGAATACACAAAAGGCGATTTTTCAGCAACCGGTTCTTCGCCTATTTTACCAGTAGCGTATTGTTCGTTTTGATCGTTTATTGCAGCGATAACTTCTGTGGCTGTTATGCCAAATTTATTCAACAAATCCGGTTTGAGCCAAACACGCATTGAATAGTTTTTATTTCCAATAGCCGTAGCATCGCCCACGCCTTTAACTCTTTTTATATCATCTAAGACATTTACGATGATATAATTATAAATTTCAGTTGCATTCATCGAGCCATCGCTTGAGTTTATTGTAATAGCTTCAAGCATAGATGATGAAGCCTTTCTTACGGTTACGCCCAAACGACGCACACTTTCAGGAAGCTTTGCAGTAGCAGCTGAAATTCTGTTGTTAACATCAATGGTTGCTTGATCAGGATCAGTGCCTATTTTAAAATATGCTGTTAGTCTCATAGTGCCAGCTGATGATGAAGTTGATTCTACATAGATCATATTTTCAACCCCATTGATCGCATCTTCTATAGGCGTAGCGATAACTTCGGCTATAGTTTTAGCGTCTGCTCCCGTATAAGTCGCACTTACGCTAACGGTTGGCGGAGTAAGGCTTGGGTATTGCTCTATAGGCAAAAAATACATACTCACAGCTCCAGCTAATGAGATGATAATTGCTACAACTGAAGCAAATACAGGTCGTTCGATAAAGAATTTAGAAAACATTACCTACTCCCAGCTTCTTGCACGCTTGAGCCTACTGAAATTTTCTTAAAATTATCTAAAATGATTTTATCGCCATCTTTTAAGCCACCTGAAGCGATAATGAATTGATTGTCCTGATAGGCTATTTGTATAGGTGTTTTTTTCACTTTTCCATTATCTATCGTATAAACAAAGGCTTCTTTTTGATCTTGCATAACGGCAATTTGTGGAATTTTATATGCTTTTTTTTGTAAAAAGCCATTCATAGAGATGGTTGTGATAGTGCCGGGTATAAGCTTGCTTTCGTTATTATCAAAGATCGCTTTTGCTTTGACATTTGCGCTGTTATTTTCAATCACTGAAGAGATAAAATACACCCTGCCTTTGAAATTTTGTCCTAATATAGTGATATTTGCTTCCGGGTTTGCAAATTCAAGGGTGTTATTACTTAAGCCTTGATCAAGCTTCATTTTGTCTTTGTCTGAGATATAAAAATCAGCATAGATTGGATTTAAATTTGTAATCCTTACAAGCTCGCTTGTGGTGGCATTAACATACTCACCAACATTGACTAAAGCATCACCTACTACACCATCAAACGGGGCTGAAACACTAGAATAATTCAGATCAATTTGGGCATTTTTATAGCTTGCAGCAGCAGATTCTAAATTCGCTGTTGCACTTCTAAAAGCAGCCAAAGAAGTATCATATTCTTTTTTAGAGATAGCTTGTTTAGCGATTAAGGCTTCGTTTCTTTCATGTTCTTGTTGGGCATTATAAAAATTTGCTCTAGCAACGAGCCATTCGCCTTTAGCGACCTCATTGGCTGCTTGATATTTGTCTTGTTCGATGATAAAAAGCACTTGATCTTTTTTAACTCTATCGCCAGCCTTAAACAGCTTTTGAGTGATCGCACCGCTTACTTTTGGCTTAAGCACCACATCTTCTTCGCTTACAAGCTTGGCTGGGTAAGAATAACTTATGCTTATATCTTCTCCTAAAGCAAGCATAGTTTGCACAGGCATAGGAGGCATACCTTGTTGCTGTGGTTTTTCGCCACTACAACCCAGCCAAAATAAAGCCAAACTCAAAGTTAGAAATACTCGTATTGTTGTAATCTGCATGTACATGTATTTTCCTTTATAAAATTCAGTTTTTGTAAATTTTATTTTTGTGTAATTTTTATTACAAAATAGTAAATTAAAATTATAAACAAATTTTGGTAAATGGGATTAAATATTACACGAGTTTTTTTAAGAAAAAATCCACACAAAATTCAATATGTTTTTGTTGCTCTTGCTCATTCATAGTGGTGTTGCTAAATACACAACTTTCAAATGGTGCTTTAATCAAAGTGCAAAGAAGCTTGCTAAGTTGTTCAGCATTTTCTTTAAGATAAGGATTTTTTTCTCTTTTAAAACGTTTGATGAGTATGGTATCAGCAAAAAAGTCTTGATTGACTTTAAACCACTCTTTCATCATACCTTGAAGATTGTAAATTTGAGAATAGATAATCCTTGCTAGAGCTACAGTGGTGCAATCATTAAATTTTTTTAAAAAAATTTGTGAAAAATGAAGTAAAAAATTTCTTAAATCCGTAGCTGCGTCATTTTCTAAATTTTTAAAAAAATTAAAATGCCTTCTAATCTCATCGCTTAAAACTTCCAAAAGCAAGCCTTCTTTGCTCTCAAAATAAGTATAAATGCTCGAAAAAGAACCCCCACTTTTTTTGATAATTTCATTTAAACTTGTATCTTCATAACCTTTTTCTAAAAAGCATTCTAAAGCTACGGTTTTGATTTTATTTTGCCTTGCTATCGCTCTTTGGGTCAGTTTTCTAGCCATTGCTATCCTTTGAAATTTTTATGATAAAAATTTAAACGTTTAAGTATAATATAAATTACTATAAATAAAAATAAAAAACTTAAAAATTATAAAATTTATGAATAATTTGTAAATAATAAAGAATTCATATTTTTATTATGTAAATTGAGTTATAATAAACGCATTTTGTAAAAAGTTGGTTGATGAAAATGAAGGAAAAAAAAGATAAATTGATCGTAAAAACAAAGACTTGGATAGAAAATGCTGACAATGAGCTTTTGTTTGGTAAGGGTAAAAGCGAACTTTTAGAGCTTATAGAGCAAAGTGGAAGCATACTTAAAGCCTCAAAACTTATGGGGATTAATTACAAAAAAGCATGGACACACCTTCAAGTTTTGCAGAAAAACACAGAAGAAGAGCTTGTCATTACCAAACAAGGACGCAGTAAAGAATCAGGCACAAAGCTTACTCCAAGAGCATTGGAACTTATGAAAAACTATCAAATTCTTTGCAAAGATATAGAAGATTTTGCAAACAAACGTTTTAAAGAGCTTTTTAAAAGCGATAAATAATCTTATTTTCTGCGTCATTTTATTTTTTAAGTTGAAATAAATTTATTTTTTGCTATGATGTAGGTTATATGAGGATTTCATAAGTATTAAATAGGAGGGATATATGCGTTTTAACATCAAAACTAAAGCAGCGATTTTAGGAACAGGTATTTTTATTATTGTTGCGGTTATTTTTTCTCAATTTTATTATAATAATTCTAAAGCCAGTGTTTTTCTAACAGAGAAAATTTATGAAGTATATCAACATCAAGCCGAAGAGAAGGTAAAACTTCTTGCTCTTTCTATGGCGCAAGCTATGGGAGATGTGCTTAAAAATGTTTCAAGCGAAGAAGAAAAGAGACAAATCATCGCTGATATGATTGAAGATTTTCGTTATGAAAAAGATAAAAGTGGCTATTATTTTGCATGCCAACGCACTAAATTTGTAGCTCATCCGGTGCGTAAAGACTTGCTTGGCAAGGATTTAACCGGAATAAAAGACACCAATGGCATAGCTTTTATTGATGAGTTATATAAGGCAGCAAAGAGGGGGGGGGGGTTTGTAAAGTTTTATTTTACTAAGCCTTTACTAGATGGCACAACTAATATTGCTGAAAAAACAGGCTATGCGGTGATGATACCAAATACTGATGAAATTTGGATTTCAACGGCAATTTATACAGATACCTTGCAAAATGAGGCAAATAAAGGAACGGCTCATATTATTGATTGGCTTGATCATATGTTTTTGATTGCTTTTGCTGTTTCTGTAATACTTTTTTTGATACTTATTGCTTTTGTGCTAGGTTTTTGTATAGATATCACTCGTTCTATCGCGACTGTTTCTCAAAATTTGAAATCATTTTTTGAATTTATCAACCATAAAGTCGATAATGTTAGTATTAAAATAACTAAAAGTAAAGATGAATTCCATGATATGTGCAAAATGCTTGACAGCAATGTTACAAGCACCATCCATAACTTAAATGCCGATAAAACAATGGTGACTCAAGTGATGGAAACAGCAAAACAGATCGAAGATGGAAACCTAACAACAAGGCTTGATAAAATTCCTTCAAACCCTCAGCTTTTAAAGCTTAAAGATGTTTTAAATGCCTTGTTTGATGACTTGCAAAAGAATATCGGCTCTGATACAAACGAAATTGGACGGGTATTTGAGGCATACAAAAATTTGGATTTTACAACTGAGATTAAAAATGCTCAAGGAAGTGTTGAAGTAACTACAAACATCCTAGGTAAAGAGATTAAAAATATGCTTAGTGCCTCATCAAATTTCGCGCATAATTTGGCTCGCTCATCTGATGAACTTAAAGAGCTTATGCTTAAGCTCGTCGAAGAAAACAAAGCACAAATGCACTCGCTTGAAGATTCGGCTGCGGCGGTAGAACAAATCAGCTCATCTATGCATAGTGCGAGCGAAAAAACCGGCGAGGCAAGTTTAAAGGCTGAAGATATTAAAAATATCGTTGTTGTGATCAAAGATATAGCCGAGCAAACCAATCTTTTAGCCCTCAATGCAGCTATTGAAGCAGCAAGGGCTGGCGAGCATGGCAGGGGCTTCGCGGTGGTAGCTGATGAGGTGCGAAATTTGGCTGAGAGAACAGGAAAATCTTTAAGTGAAATTGAAGCAAATATCAATATACTCACTCAAAGCGTTAATGAAATGTCTGATTCAGTAAAAGAACAAGCTCAAGGACTTGATATCATCAATGACAGCATAGCTTCTTTAAAAACAATGATGCAAGAAAGTCTTGAAGTGGTTAATCAAACCAATGAACTTTCTCAAAAAGTAGATGATATCGCTAATAAAATCATCGTTGATGTGCAAAGAAAGAAATTTTAAAGAAAAACATAGTTAATAAGCTTGGTTTGCAGTTAAACACCTTGTGTGTTTAGCACAAATCAAGTATTGATGAGTATTGATAATTTTTCAAAACAAAACATAAAAAGCAATTATAGCCTAAATTGATGTGCTTTTAAGTTTATTTTTCTATTTTTCATCCAACTCCTCGCACATTTTTTCAAATTCATTATAGTATTTCCAAGAAGCGATGATGTCAGGGCGGGTTTGTTTTACAAATTTAGCTTCTTTATTTAAAGTTTCTTTAAGTAAAAGTCTTAATTCTTGATCTTTACTTGCTAAATCAATAATTTTTTCTTCTGTTGTTTTTAAATTTTCATTGGTATAGTCAATAACATTTTTCAAGATAAGAATAAAGTCTTGAATTTGCCCTTTAAATAAAGTTTTTTCTTGTTTTATGATAGTTATGTTTTCTTCTTTTGTATAGATATTAAATTCTCTTTCAAAAAAGTCTTTTTTTAAGCCTAAAAGCTTACTTATTTCAATACCTTCGCATTTATAGGCACTGATAAGAAATTCTATATTTTTTATTTTGTAATGCAAGGGTAAAATACCACTAAAAAGTTGAACGTAAGTTATATCAGAAAAATCATTTTTGCTTTGAGGAGTATTAAAATCAAATTTCTCAGCAAGCTTACAAAAAGTATTAAAAAGTTTATTTTCATCAAGCTCTTTAAAATCAAGAAAAGAAATGTGAGAAAAACCTAATTTTTGACTATATTCAAATAATGGTGCGTAAGCAAGGGTATTAATGCCTAAAGAAATTTTAATGCGTTCTTTTAAATCCTTGTTTATGTCTATATGAAAATAAAGTCTATTATCAAGGGCAGATAAATTGCTATTTTCATCAAAGTTATACACCAAATTTGGCTTAGCCCAAGAATTGTTTAGGCTTGATTTAAGTTTTGATATAGGATCTCGAACTACCCATAAAATAGGGCTTGTATGATGAGTGAATGAAAGCATTCTTTGAGCATTTGACAATCCACGAGCAAAATTATATAAAGTGATGTTTATAACTACAGGAGCTTTATTCTCTAGGCTTTGTGTATAATCATAAATAAAATGTCTTTTTATATCATCAATGACATGATCGTTCATGATATGCACATTACACTTTTTTAAGTTTCGTATAACAGCAGAATGTGCAGTAAAAGAAGCTGTGATAACTATAAACTTATAACCTTTTGGTATCTGCAAATTCAAATCCCAAGCCACTTCAGCTTCTATATCAGTATAAGATAAAGTTTTGCTTGTATTAAACTCATCTTGATCAGTATTATTTTCACTCGTTTT
>NZ_QHLK01000011.1 GCF_006864455.1 Campylobacter sp. MIT 97-5078 | reverse complement strand
CCATAGCTGGGCTTGAGAAAAAATCTCGCCGTATCAACGAAAAAGAGAAAAAAATCGTTACTTATCATGAATGCGGACATGCACTAATTGCTGAAACCACAAAAGGGGCAAAAAAAGTCAGCAAGGTTTCAGTAATACCAAGAGGCTTAGCTGCACTTGGCTACACTCTTAACACACCTGAAGAAAATAAGTTTTTAATGCAAAAACACGAGCTTTTAGCTGAAGTTGATGTGCTTTTGGGCGGTAGGGCAGCTGAACAAGTATTTATCGGTGAAATTTCAACTGGAGCAAGCAATGATTTAGAACGAGCTACTGATATCATAAAAGCTATGATTTCTATGTATGGAATGAGTGAAATCGCTGGACTTATGGTGCTTGAAAAGCAAAGAAATGTTTTTTTAAATGGCGGACAAACTATAAAAGATTATTCAGATAAAATGGCTGAGAGCTTAGATGATTATGTCAAAAAGACGCTTGATGAAAGATATAAAGGCGTTTTAGAAACACTTAGTGCATATAAAGGAGCAATAGAAACTATGGTAAGTGCTCTTTATGAAGAAGAAACCATAGAAGGTGCTAAGGTTAGAGAGATCATTAAAAATTATGAGCTTGAAAATGATATGCCAACCCGCTTACAAGAGCAAGAAAGCAAAGATACAAAATAATGAAAATGAGCCTTGTAAAATCAGCCTTTGTTTTACTTATCACTGCCGTTATTGTATTTTTGGCGGTATGGATTTTTTGGCGTTTTTCTTGGCTATTATTTTTTGTTTTACTTGCACTTTTTTTTATCTACAGAAAACCTTCAAGAGAAGTTGTTTGTATGGACAAAAAAGCCGTCTTAGCTCCAATTGATGGTAAAATTATTGCGATAAAAAATATCGTTCATAAAGATTTGGGCGAGTGCGTAGAACTTGATATTAAAAACCTACTTTATGAAGCTGGTGTGATTTATACAAGCACAGCCTTACATGTGCAAGAGATTAAAACAAGGCATGGGCTTTTCTTGCCTTCAAGTTTTGAGCTGAGCAAAAGCCTTAATGAACGTATTTTTATCCTCGCTAAGCAAGAAAAACACATGCTAGCTATGCGAATTTGTACTGGTTCTTTGGATAGAAGCATTAAGATTGACAATCTTAAAGAAAAATATCAAGCTGGCGAAGAGTTGGGCTTTACGCTCAATGGCACATTAAGCTTGCTTTTGCCAAAAGATACTCGTTTGCTCGTGGGCGTAGGCGATGAGCTTAAAGCTTGCACTTTGCTTGGTTATCTTTCTTAAAAGGTTTAAATATGCAAGAACACAAACCTCAGCTTAGCTATATCCTGCCAAACCTTTTCACAGCCGCATCGTGCTTTTGCGGAGTGATTTCTATCATTTCTTCGATCAATTCAAACTTTAAATCTGCAGTGTTTTATATCTTTTTAGCCCTCGTTTTTGATGGGCTTGATGGACGCATTGCAAGACTTACAAATACTACTTCTAAATTTGGTGTTGAGTTTGACTCTCTGGCTGATCTTGTCGCTTTTGGCGTAGCTCCAGCTGTGCTTTTTTATGCAAGTTCTGGATATGAATACGGTAAAATAGGCTCTTTGATTACTGGCTTTTTTATTGTCTTTGGGGCTATAAGACTTGCCCGCTTTAATGTAACCACAGGCACTTATGAACCCTCAGTTTTTATAGGACTTCCTATACCAACGGCTGCTATTGTAAGTGCGATTTATACCTATGCCTTTTTAAGCTATGAGTGGCTAAAACCTTATGAGATCGTGTTTTTATGCTTGCAACTCATGCTTGCGTTTTTAATGGTAAGTAATATCCGCTATCCAAGCTTTAAAAAAATAGATCTCAGCAAATCAAACATGCTTAAAGTCCTAGTTTTACTCATCTTAGTCTTTTCCATGCTCTATCTTTTCACGTTTGAGAGCATACTTCTTATCGTCAGTGTGTATGTGTTTTATGGGATTGTGCGAGCGATTTGGAATTTACTGACCAAATTTAAGAGGTTAAAAAAAGGCTAATCATTCTTTTAAAAAGCCGTATTCATAGATTTTTGGCTCAAGTTTGAAAGCTAGAGCCTTAAGCTTTGCTCTTAAAATAGCGATTAAGTCGTTATACTTTAGATCTTGGCTTTTAGTATTCATTCTGCCTATTTTGCCGTCCTTACTTTCCTTGCGTCCTTGAAAATACTCTTTGATGTCATACAAACTTGCATTAGCATTATAAAGCACTTCAGTGCAATTTTTATGATAGTAGCTAAAAAGTGCCTTGCCAGCTTCAAACACAGCCCTTGCTTCAGGGCTAAATTCTAAAGCCTTTTGTGGGATAAAAGAGTCCTCTTCAAATAAAGCTTCTTCTTTTTTGCTGGTGCCAAGCTTGCCCCTAATAAAATCAACGATAAAAGAACTTGCAAAGGCTTCTTTTGCACCTAGCTCATTTTCATCAAAGGGGATAAAGTGATTTAACCCTTCTTTGCTTGAAATTCTATTTTGTCCGTGAAAGAGCATAAAGGCGAGGCAGTCGTTTTGAAATTCTTTATCCTTCAACCACTTATCATTAGGGTATAAAAACTGATCTCTATCATTGAGCCAAGTCGATTCTATGGCGTGGCGAACGGAGAAAAAGATGGAATTTGCCATTAAATTATTTTTTGTTATAGCATTATAATTAGAAGCCTTTATAACGCTTTGTGAGGGCGTGTGAGTTATAAAAACAACATTATTGTTTTGCATATCAACGCTTCCTCTTACAAGATAACTTAATATTGTTTCATTTTTTGTTAAAAATTTATTATAGTGTGCTAGCCAAGTTTTAATATTTTGTTTTGGAGTAACAAAAATATTTTTTGTGCCAATAAATTTTGCTTTTTCGCTGTAAATATCTGCAGAGATTTTTGAAAATTTTTCTTTGATTGCTAAATTCCAAATAAAAAATCCAATAGGAAATTTACCTTTTACATTGTCAAAGGTGTATGAAGGACATATAAATAGTTTTAACAATTTAGCTTGAAAAAAATCTCTAAATTCTTGTGTGTGCGATCCTTGCAAATTTTTCAAAGTTGAAAAATTTGCAAGGATACAATTTGGAAGTTCTTCATAAATTCTTGCTAAAAATTGCACATATAATTCCTTTGCACCTTGTCTTAAAATATGTTGATATTTGTTTTTTATTGTGCTTTCGGCAACCAAATCTTTATGTTCTGATTTTTCGCTTACAATGCTCTTGCTTGAAGTAGCCTCCGCATACGGCGGATTAATGAAAATCAAAAGTTTTTTACGCTTTTGTTCCTCTTTGATGATTGCTTGCAAAGCCTCTGGCACTTTTGATTTTTTAAGGATATTACCCTTTTTATCTACTTCATCAAGTAGCTCATCGTTTAAAAAGTCAAATTGAAAGATATGCTTTTCAAAGAGGTTATTTTTACCCTCCTTAGCATCATCTTTCATGATCTTTACATCGGCTTCATCAAGCGTTGAAGCATAAATTTGCTTTTTGTTTTGTAAATTGGCAAGCAAATTTCCTGTTCCTGCACACAAATCCCAAATGATATACTCATCTTGGTAATTTTCCCCTAAGGCTTTAGCTAAGTATTCTTGAGCCTTTTCCACCCAAATAGCAGGGGTAAAAAAGGCTCCTTTTCGCTCTCTTATATCTCTTGGCACAAGCAAATCGCGTCTTTTAAGTATGTGCTTTCGCACCTCTTCAGCAGGGGGACGCTCATAAAAGGACCAAAAGTCTTTATGAGCCTTTTGTTCGTCTTTAAATTTAAAACTGAGTTCAAAGCCATTTGGTAAGGTTTTTTCATAATGATCTTTTAAAAGCACAACTTCTAAATTTTGCTTTAAGCTTTTATTGTCCTTTGAGAGCAAATCCGCAAGGTAAAAATCAGCTGGATTAAGCTCTTTGACTTTACCATCTTCATCTTTATAATCAAGCTTTATGCTTGGCTTTACTTTTGCAAGCCATTTTTGATAGACGATATTAAAGTTGTTTTTAGTAATGGCTATGGCTTTGCCTTGTCCCCAACCTACGATGAAGTCATTGTGTAAAAAATGCTCTAAGTCTTTGTTTTTCTTCACTTCGTCTTTTTCTTGGATAAAAAAGTCAAAGATGAGGCTTTTATCTTTTAAAAGCTCTTTTATCTGGGCGTAGAGTTGTTTGAATTCTTTACTTTCGTGGTTGCTTGGGGTTACTTGCCAATTAAAATCATTTTGGTTAAAAACAAAGGCTATACTCTCATAAGGGATAAAGGCGATTTTTACCGCATCAAAAGCACCTAAGTACTCAGGTGGTAAGGTTTTTTCATTGATTTTAGCTTTACCTATGGTAAGGATAAGTTGCACAAAGCTTTGATAAAAGTCTTCAAGCTTTAGCTCACCTTTTTTAGCCTCAGCCCATAAAAGCGTGTTTGAGCCAAGCTCGTCAAAGTCAAGTCTGTCTTTTTGCACCACGCAAAAGTCTATGTTTTGCACTATCCTTGTGGTGTCAAATTGAGCGAAAAAATCCCCAGCGACTTTCAGTTTGAGCTCTTCTTCACGAATTTTTAAACTATACATTTGTTTTTCCTTGATTTTGACTCTGTGATTGTATAATTTTAATGCTTAAAAATTGCATTAACGGGAGTTAAAAACCCCTGTGTTTATAAAATTCTTCAAGCTCCTCAAGCTCTGTTTCATTAAAACCAGCTTTTAATCTCGCTTCGGTGTTAAGCACCTTGCCAGCTAGGCTAAATTCTTTGAATTTTTCACAAATTTGTATAAAGTTTTCATGTTCATCTTTGCTTGCTCTCCACCATATATCACCTTTATTTACATGAGCGATCTCATCTTCTAAGATGATATTTAAAATTTCTTCTAAAAATGTTTTTAGAGTATGCTTGGTGCTTTGGAGTTTTTTAACTACAAAAGGATTAGCATCAAGTCCTCTTGCTTCTAATCCTCTATGCACTACGCTCATTCTGTATTTGAACGAATTTGCGGTAGCTTTTAGGGCAGCTTCAAGATTATCATGCACCACAAAGTCCCCATACTTAAAGCCAAGCTCACTTAAAGCACTTTGCAAAAGCTTAAAATGCTTGATCTCATCATCTGCTATCTTAAGAAAATCCCTATAAAAAGCAAAGTCTAAACCATGAAAACGATAACTTGAATCAAGGGCTAAGTTTATGGCACTATACTCAATATGGGCTATGGAATGAAGCATTTTTGCTAGGGCTTCATTTGAGTTTATTTTACTCACTCGGCGAATTTTCATGGGCTTTTTTACACTTAAGCTTGCGTGAATATTATCTCTTAATACAGCCTTGTGTTCATGATCAAAGATAAAAAGCTCTCTTTTAAAATCATCATAAAAATCAAAAAAAGTTTCAAATTTAAGTCTTAAATTCTGCTCATATAAAATATTTTCTAAATTCCTAAAAAATTCCTTATTCATTTACCTGCCTTTGTGCTATTATAACGAAAAAAATTAAGGCTTGATCATGAAAAAACTCAGTAAAGAAGAAGAATACATACTCATACACAAAGGCACAGAAGCTCCTTTTACTGGCATTTATAATGACTTTTTTGAACAAGGCATATATGTATGCAAAGCTTGTGGGGCTAAACTATATAAAAGTGAGGATAAATTTCCAGCTCATTGCGGCTGGGCAGCCTTTGATGATGAGTATGAAGGAGCTATTTTAAAACAAAAAGATAAAGATGGTATTAGAACTGAAATTATGTGCAAAAAATGTGGAGGGCATTTAGGACATGTGTTTTATGGGGAGGGTTTTACACCTAAAAATACTAGACATTGTGTTAATTCACTTTCCTTAGACTTCATCAAGGATCAAGCTCGTGTTTACTAGTGTAGAATCCCAAATTTATAGTATGTTTATTATCTCTATCACCATACTTGCGGTTTTAAATCCTTTTGGCAATCTTACTCAATTTATCGCTATGACAGCTGAACTTGCTAAGTCTATACGACAAAAACTCTTTCGCAATATACTTTATACAGCCTTTATCATCGTTATGGTGTTTTTATTTAGTGGTCCTTTTATCATGCGTTATGTGTTTAATGTAAGCCTTGATGATTTACGCATTGCTGGAGGGCTAATACTCATCATCATGGCGACAAAGAATTTACTTTTTACAGCAAAAAAGCAAGATTTTTTGCATTATCAAGGCTTAGACGAAAAGGATTTACTAAGAGCTAGTGTTGTGCCTATGGCTTTTCCTATGCTTGTAGGTCCTGGCACGCTTTCAACAGCCATCATCGCTTCAGAGGATCAAGGCTTGCTTGTTGCTTGTGGGGCAATAGTGCTTGCTTTTGCTTTTATGTTTTTGCTCTTTCATTTTGCAGCTACTATTGAAAGGATTATCGGTAAGCTTATTTTGCATGTTTTTTCACGCATAGCTCAAGTTTTTATTATGGCTATTGGCATTAAGATGATAATAGTGGGCATTAAAGATATATTCCATCTTTAAATGCAAAAATCCTCATTATCAAACCTAGCTAAAAACTGCTTCACTCTTGGATGCTTTGGCTTTTTAAAAAAGTCTTGAGTTAAACTTTGCTCTAAAATTTCACCCTCGCTCATAAAAACAATCTCATCGGCTACAGATTTAGCAAAATTAAGCTCATGCGTTACTATAAGCATACTTTGATCTTTTATGTTTTTAATGACTTCTAAAACTTCTCCTACTAGCTCGGCATCTAAGGCTGAAGTTGGCTCATCAAAAAGCATAAGGCTAGGATTTACAGCTAAAGCCCTTGCTATGCCTACTCTTTGAGCCTGTCCTCCACTAAGCTCAAAAGCATAAGAATAAAGCTTGTCTTTTAAACCTACGAGTTCAAGTTTTTCATAAGCAAGCTCAAAGGCTTGTTTTTTAGGCATTTTTTTAACCACTATCAAAGCTTCTGCTACATTTTCTATGGCATTTTTGTTGATGAAAAGATTGTGGTGTTGAAAGACCATAGCTGGGCTTGAGAAAAAATCTCGCCGTATCAACGAAAAAGAGAAAAAAATCGTTACTTATCATGAATGCGGACATGCACTAATTGCTGAAACCACAAAAGGGGCAAAAAAAGTCAGCAAGGTTTCAGTAATACCAAGAGGCTTAGCTGCACTTGGCTACACTCTTAACACACCTGAAGAAAATAAGTTTTTAATGCAAAAACACGAGCTTTTAGCTGAAGTTGATGTGCTTTTGGGCGGTAGGGCAGCTGAACAAGTATTTATCGGTGAAATTTCAACTGGAGCAAGCAATGATTTAGAACGAGCTACTGATATCATAAAAGCTATGATTTCTATGTATGGAATGAGTGAAATCGCTGGACTTATGGTGCTTGAAAAGCAAAGAAATGTTTTTTTAAATGGCGGACAAACTATAAAAGATTATTCAGATAAAATGGCTGAGAGCTTAGATGATTATGTCAAAAAGACGCTTGATGAAAGATATAAAGGCGTTTTAGAAACACTTAGTGCATATAAAGGAGCAATAGAAACTATGGTAAGTGCTCTTTATGAAGAAGAAACCATATAAGGTGCTAAGGTTAGAGAGATCATTAAAAATTATGAGCTTGAAAATGATATGCCAACCCGCTTACAAGAGCAAGAAAGCAAAGATACAAAATAATGAAAATGAGCCTTGTAAAATCAGCCTTTGTTTTACTTATCACTGCCGTTATTGTATTTTTGGCGGTATGGATTTTTTGGCGTTTTTCTTGGCTATTATTTTTTGTTTTACTTGCACTTTTTTTTATCTACAGAAAACCTTCAAGAGAAGTTGTTTGTATGGACAAAAAAGCCGTCTTAGCTCCAATTGATGGTAAAATTATTGCGATAAAAAATATCGTTCATAAAGATTTGGGCGAGTGCGTAGAACTTGATATTAAAAACCTACTTTATGAAGCTGGTGTGATTTATACAAGCACAGCCTTACATGTGCAAGAGATTAAAACAAGGCATGGGCTTTTCTTGCCTTCAAGTTTTGAGCTGAGCAAAAGCCTTAATGAACGTATTTTTATCCTCGCTAAGCAAGAAAAACACATGCTAGCTATGCGAATTTGTACTGGTTCTTTGGATAGAAGCATTAAGATTGACAATCTTAAAGAAAAATATCAAGCTGGCGAAGAGTTGGGCTTTACGCTCAATGGCACATTAAGCTTGCTTTTGCCAAAAGATACTCGTTTGCTCGTGGGCGTAGGCGATGAGCTTAAAGCTTGCACTTTGCTTGGTTATCTTTCTTAAAAGGTTTAAATATGCAAGAACACAAACCTCAGCTTAGCTATATCCTGCCAAACCTTTTCACAGCCGCATCGTGCTTTTGCGGAGTGATTTCTATCATTTCTTCGATCAATTCAAACTTTAAATCTGCAGTGTTTTATATCTTTTTAGCCCTCGTTTTTGATGGGCTTGATGGACGCATTGCAAGACTTACAAATACTACTTCTAAATTTGGTGTTGAGTTTGACTCTCTGGCTGATCTTGTCGCTTTTGGCGTAGCTCCAGCTGTGCTTTTTTATGCAAGTTCTGGATATGAATACGGTAAAATAGGCTCTTTGATTACTGGCTTTTTTATTGTCTTTGGGGCTATAAGACTTGCCCGCTTTAATGTAACCACAGGCACTTATGAACCCTCAGTTTTTATAGGACTTCCTATACCAACGGCTGCTATTGTAAGTGCGATTTATACCTATGCCTTTTTAAGCTATGAGTGGCTAAAACCTTATGAGATCGTGTTTTTATGCTTGCAACTCATGCTTGCGTTTTTAATGGTAAGTAATATCCGCTATCCAAGCTTTAAAAAAATAGATCTCAGCAAATCAAACATGCTTAAAGTCCTAGTTTTACTCATCTTAGTCTTTTCCATGCTCTATCTTTTCACGTTTGAGAGCATACTTCTTATCGTCAGTGTGTATGTGTTTTATGGGATTGTGCGAGCGATTTGGAATTTACTGACCAAATTTAAGAGGTTAAAAAAAGGCTAATCATTCTTTTAAAAAGCCGTATTCATAGATTTTTGGCTCAAGTTTGAAAGCTAGAGCCTTAAGCTTTGCTCTTAAAATAGCGATTAAGTCGTTATACTTTAGATCTTGGCTTTTAGTATTCATTCTGCCTATTTTGCCGTCCTTACTTTCCTTGCGTCCTTGAAAATACTCTTTGATGTCATACAAACTTGCATTAGCATTATAAAGCACTTCAGTGCAATTTTTATGATAGTAGCTAAAAAGTGCCTTGCCAGCTTCAAACACAGCCCTTGCTTCAGGGCTAAATTCTAAAGCCTTTTGTGGGATAAAAGAGTCCTCTTCAAATAAAGCTTCTTCTTTTTTGCTGGTGCCAAGCTTGCCCCTAATAAAATCAACGATAAAAGAACTTGCAAAGGCTTCTTTTGCACCTAGCTCATTTTCATCAAAGGGGATAAAGTGATTTAACCCTTCTTTGCTTGAAATTCTATTTTGTCCGTGAAAGAGCATAAAGGCGAGGCAGTCGTTTTGAAATTCTTTATCCTTCAACCACTTATCATTAGGGTATAAAAACTGATCTCTATCATTGAGCCAAGTCGATTCTATGGCGTGGCGAACGGAGAAAAAGATGGAATTTGCCATTAAATTATTTTTTGTTATAGCATTATAATTAGAAGCCTTTATAACGCTTTGTGAGGGCGTGTGAGTTATAAAAACAACATTATTGTTTTGCATATCAACGCTTCCTCTTACAAGATAACTTAATATTGTTTCATTTTTTGTTAAAAATTTATTATAGTGTGCTAGCCAAGTTTTAATATTTTGTTTTGGAGTAACAAAAATATTTTTTGTGCCAATAAATTTTGCTTTTTCGCTGTAAATATCTGCAGAGATTTTTGAAAATTTTTCTTTGATTGCTAAATTCCAAATAAAAAATCCAATAGGAAATTTACCTTTTACATTGTCAAAGGTGTATGAAGGACATATAAATAGTTTTAACAATTTAGCTTGAAAAAAATCTCTAAATTCTTGTGTGTGCGATCCTTGCAAATTTTTCAAAGTTGAAAAATTTGCAAGGATACAATTTGGAAGTTCTTCATAAATTCTTGCTAAAAATTGCACATATAATTCCTTTGCACCTTGTCTTAAAATATGTTGATATTTGTTTTTTATTGTGCTTTCGGCAACCAAATCTTTATGTTCTGATTTTTCGCTTACAATGCTCTTGCTTGAAGTAGCCTCCGCATACGGCGGATTAATGAAAATCAAAAGTTTTTTACGCTTTTGTTCCTCTTTGATGATTGCTTGCAAAGCCTCTGGCACTTTTGATTTTTTAAGGATATTACCCTTTTTATCTACTTCATCAAGTAGCTCATCGTTTAAAAAGTCAAATTGAAAGATATGCTTTTCAAAGAGGTTATTTTTACCCTCCTTAGCATCATCTTTCATGATCTTTACATCGGCTTCATCAAGCGTTGAAGCATAAATTTGCTTTTTGTTTTGTAAATTGGCAAGCAAATTTCCTGTTCCTGCACACAAATCCCAAATGATATACTCATCTTGGTAATTTTCCCCTAAGGCTTTAGCTAAGTATTCTTGAGCCTTTTCCACCCAAATAGCAGGGGTAAAAAAGGCTCCTTTTCGCTCTCTTATATCTCTTGGCACAAGCAAATCGCGTCTTTTAAGTATGTGCTTTCGCACCTCTTCAGCAGGGGGACGCTCATAAAAGGACCAAAAGTCTTTATGAGCCTTTTGTTCGTCTTTAAATTTAAAACTGAGTTCAAAGCCATTTGGTAAGGTTTTTTCATAATGATCTTTTAAAAGCACAACTTCTAAATTTTGCTTTAAGCTTTTATTGTCCTTTGAGAGCAAATCCGCAAGGTAAAAATCAGCTGGATTAAGCTCTTTGACTTTACCATCTTCATCTTTATAATCAAGCTTTATGCTTGGCTTTACTTTTGCAAGCCATTTTTGATAGACGATATTAAAGTTGTTTTTAGTAATGGCTATGGCTTTGCCTTGTCCCCAACCTACGATGAAGTCATTGTGTAAAAAATGCTCTAAGTCTTTGTTTTTCTTCACTTCGTCTTTTTCTTGGATAAAAAAGTCAAAGATGAGGCTTTTATCTTTTAAAAGCTCTTTTATCTGGGCGTAGAGTTGTTTGAATTCTTTACTTTCGTGGTTGCTTGGGGTTACTTGCCAATTAAAATCATTTTGGTTAAAAACAAAGGCTATACTCTCATAAGGGATAAAGGCGATTTTTACCGCATCAAAAGCACCTAAGTACTCAGGTGGTAAGGTTTTTTCATTGATTTTAGCTTTACCTATGGTAAGGATAAGTTGCACAAAGCTTTGATAAAAGTCTTCAAGCTTTAGCTCACCTTTTTTAGCCTCAGCCCATAAAAGCGTGTTTGAGCCAAGCTCGTCAAAGTCAAGTCTGTCTTTTTGCACCACGCAAAAGTCTATGTTTTGCACTATCCTTGTGGTGTCAAATTGAGCGAAAAAATCCCCAGCGACTTTCAGTTTGAGCTCTTCTTCACGAATTTTTAAACTATACATTTGTTTTTCCTTGATTTTGACTCTGTGATTGTATAATTTTAATGCTTAAAAATTGCATTAACGGGAGTTAAAAACCCCTGTGTTTATAAAATTCTTCAAGCTCCTCAAGCTCTGTTTCATTAAAACCAGCTTTTAATCTCGCTTCGGTGTTAAGCACCTTGCCAGCTAGGCTAAATTCTTTGAATTTTTCACAAATTTGTATAAAGTTTTCATGTTCATCTTTGCTTGCTCTCCACCATATATCACCTTTATTTACATGAGCGATCTCATCTTCTAAGATGATATTTAAAATTTCTTCTAAAAATGTTTTTAGAGTATGCTTGGTGCTTTGGAGTTTTTTAACTACAAAAGGATTAGCATCAAGTCCTCTTGCTTCTAATCCTCTATGCACTACGCTCATTCTGTATTTGAACGAATTTGCGGTAGCTTTTAGGGCAGCTTCAAGATTATCATGCACCACAAAGTCCCCATACTTAAAGCCAAGCTCACTTAAAGCACTTTGCAAAAGCTTAAAATGCTTGATCTCATCATCTGCTATCTTAAGAAAATCCCTATAAAAAGCAAAGTCTAAACCATGAAAACGATAACTTGAATCAAGGGCTAAGTTTATGGCACTATACTCAATATGGGCTATGGAATGAAGCATTTTTGCTAGGGCTTCATTTGAGTTTATTTTACTCACTCGGCGAATTTTCATGGGCTTTTTTACACTTAAGCTTGCGTGAATATTATCTCTTAATACAGCCTTGTGTTCATGATCAAAGATAAAAAGCTCTCTTTTAAAATCATCATAAAAATCAAAAAAAGTTTCAAATTTAAGTCTTAAATTCTGCTCATATAAAATATTTTCTAAATTCCTAAAAAATTCCTTATTCATTTACCTGCCTTTGTGCTATTATAACGAAAAAAATTAAGGCTTGATCATGAAAAAACTCAGTAAAGAAGAAGAATACATACTCATACACAAAGGCACAGAAGCTCCTTTTACTGGCATTTATAATGACTTTTTTGAACAAGGCATATATGTATGCAAAGCTTGTGGGGCTAAACTATATAAAAGTGAGGATAAATTTCCAGCTCATTGCGGCTGGGCAGCCTTTGATGATGAGTATGAAGGAGCTATTTTAAAACAAAAAGATAAAGATGGTATTAGAACTGAAATTATGTGCAAAAAATGTGGAGGGCATTTAGGACATGTGTTTTATGGGGAGGGTTTTACACCTAAAAATACTAGACATTGTGTTAATTCACTTTCCTTAGACTTCATCAAGGATCAAGCTCGTGTTTACTAGTGTAGAATCCCAAATTTATAGTATGTTTATTATCTCTATCACCATACTTGCGGTTTTAAATCCTTTTGGCAATCTTACTCAATTTATCGCTATGACAGCTGAACTTGCTAAGTCTATACGACAAAAACTCTTTCGCAATATACTTTATACAGCCTTTATCATCGTTATGGTGTTTTTATTTAGTGGTCCTTTTATCATGCGTTATGTGTTTAATGTAAGCCTTGATGATTTACGCATTGCTGGAGGGCTAATACTCATCATCATGGCGACAAAGAATTTACTTTTTACAGCAAAAAAGCAAGATTTTTTGCATTATCAAGGCTTAGACGAAAAGGATTTACTAAGAGCTAGTGTTGTGCCTATGGCTTTTCCTATGCTTGTAGGTCCTGACACGCTTTCAACAGCCATCATCGCTTCAGAGGATCAAGGCTTGCTTGTTGCTTGTGGGGCAATAGTGCTTGCTTTTGCTTTTATGTTTTTGCTCTTTCATTTTGCAGCTACTATTGAAAGGATTATCGGTAAGCTTATTTTGCATGTTTTTTCACGCATAGCTCAAGTTTTTATTATGGCTATTGGCATTAAGATGATAATAGTGGGCATTAAAGATATATTCCATCTTTAAATGCAAAAATCCTCATTATCAAACCTAGCTAAAAACTGCTTCACTCTTGGATGCTTTGGCTTTTTAAAAAAGTCTTGAGTTAAACTTTGCTCTAAAATTTCACCCTCGCTCATAAAAACAATCTCATCGGCTACAGATTTAGCAAAATTAAGCTCATGCGTTACTATAAGCATACTTTGATCTTTTATGTTTTTAATGACTTCTAAAACTTCTCCTACTAGCTCGGCATCTAAGGCTGAAGTTGGCTCATCAAAAAGCATAAGGCTAGGATTTACAGCTAAAGCCCTTGCTATGCCTACTCTTTGAGCCTGTCCTCCACTAAGCTCAAAAGCATAAGAATAAAGCTTGTCTTTTAAACCTACGAGTTCAAGTTTTTCATAAGCAAGCTCAAAGGCTTGTTTTTTAGGCATTTTTTTAACCACTATCAAAGCTTCTGCTACATTTTCTATGGCATTTTTGTTGATGAAAAGATTGTGGTGTTGAAAGACCATAGCTGTTTTTTGGCGAAAAGCAGCTATATCTTTTTTGTTGATATGCTTAAAATCAAGGCTTAAATTATCCAAACGCAAGCTCCCACTTGTAGGAATTTCAAGTAAATTAATACACCTTAAAAGCGTGGATTTTCCTGCCCCGCTTGAGCCTATGATAGCAATGATTTTTCCTTTTTCAAGCTTTAAATTAATGTCTTTAAGTATAAGTTTGTCTTTAAAGCTTTTGTATAAATGAGCAAGTTCAAGCATTAAGCATAAGCCTTTCTAAATACTTTCATCTTTTTTTCAAGCAAGGAAAAAAGAAATTCAAAAAGCACACAAACACCCCAATACATAATAGCAGCCATCAAATATGCTTCTAAAAATTTAGAACTTCTGCCAGCTTCAATCTCAGCAAGTCCCATTAAATCATGCACAGTTATGGTAAAGGCTAGGGCTGTATTTTTAAGCTGAATAATGAAAAAATTACACAAATTTGGCAAGGTAATCATAAAAGCTTGAGGCAAAACTATGCGTTTAAAGCTCGCAAAAGCACTCATACCCAAAGAATACGCTGCTTCAAGCTGTCCCTTATCTACGCTTAAAATGGCTGAACGCATAATTTCAGCTAAATACGCACTCGCATACAAAGAAAACACCACCAAAGCATAATAAATCGCATCAATTTGTCCAAAAAAATCAGATCCAAAAGAAGCTGGCAAACCAAAATAAAACACAAAAAGCTGCACTAAAAGCGGAGTGCCTCTAAAAAAAGAAATATACACTATGGCAATTTCGTTGAAAAAGCGGACTTTATAAAGACGAATCAAAGCCAATATTAATCCAAAAAATAAGCCCATCACAAAAGAAAGAGCAGCAATGAGTATGGTATAATAAATCCCAGGATATATCCTTTCTGCACTGGCTAAAAAATAATCAAAATCAAACATTTTAAGCTGATTTTCCTAACTTACCTGCTTAAATCAAGCCCAAAATATCGCTGCGAAAGCTCACTAATCTTACCATCTTGTAAGGCTTTTTCAAGTGCAACATCAAGCTCTTGTTTTAAGGCAAGCGAGTTTTTTCTAAAGACTAAAAATACGGGTACTTTTTCAAAATAAAATTCAGTTACTTTGATAGCAACACCTTGAGCCTTAGCATAATCTAAACTTGCGATTGGATCATTAACAATAGCATCAAGCCTTGAATTTGCAAGATCAGCGATGAGAGTAGGCGAGGTTTTATAATGCACTATTTTTAAATTAAGTTCAGGGTGATCTTTAGCGTATTTTTCAAGATTAAAAGCATGATTACTACCTATGCTCACGCCAATTTTCTTGCCCTTTAGCTCATCTATGTGCTTTGCACTACCATTTTTGGAAAGGATTAAAGCACTCACGCCGTAAAAATAAGGCTTGGCTGAAAAGAGGTATTTTTCCTCTCTTTCTTTGGTTTTTGAAATTTGATTGGCGATGATGTCAAACTTAGCCCCATCAAGCCCTGAAAAAATAGCATTCCAAGGCACAGAAACAAAAGTTAGCTTAACATCTGGCAAATAAGAAGAAAGAATTTTTACCACTTCATTATCAAAGCCTGTAGCTTGATTATTTTCATCAAGGTAAGCAAAAGGTGCATAAGCATTTTCACTCCCAATTTTAAGCTCTCTTGCAAAGAGTAAATTTGAAACGATAAAGACAAGAATAAGAATTTTTTTCATGGTTTTTTCTTTCAATTTGAAGTATAATCTGCGTTAAAATATCTTAAAGACAAGGCTTTAAGCTCACCTTTTTGCCTTGCTAATTCAAGGGCTTTTGAAATTTTGTTTTTTAGCTCAATATTTTCTTTAGCAAAAACAAAAAATACCGAAGTTTTTTGCAAATTTAAATCAGTGATCTTAATGGCAACGCCTTGAGCCTTAGCATAATCAAGTGCTACTATAGGATTGTCAAGCAAGGCATCGATTTGCTTATTTTTAAGAGCTAAAAACAAGGCTCCATAATTTTTAAAATGCACTATTTTTGCATTTAAATTTGGCTCATTTTTGATAAATTCTTCTATCCTTAAGGCTTGATTAGAGCCAACTACAGCACCTATTTTTTTATCTTTTAAATCAGCAAAGCTTGTGATATTTGAATCTGGTGCTGTGATAAAATTTAAAAAGACATTAAAATAAGGCGTGTCAGAAAAGATATATTTTTCTTCTCTTTCTTTAGTTTTAGCAATTTGATGAGCAAGCATATCAAACTTAGCCCCATCAAGCCCTACAAAAAGAGTGTTAAAAGATTGAGGCACAAATTCAAAGCTCAAATTCTCATCAATACTGCTTAAAAGCTTTAAAAGTTCTATATCAAAACCAACAGCTTCATTATTTTCGCCCACATAACAAAAAGGCTTATAACTATTTCCTGTGCCAACTTTTATCACTAAAGCATGGGCAAAATGAGTATAAAAAACTAAGCTTAAAAATATAAAAAAAGTTTTTTTCATGGTTTTTCCTTTGATTTGAGAAAACTAAAATTAAAATAGCCAAAATGCTACAACAAAAAAATGAAATTCAAAAAAAGCATAAAAAAGATAAATAATGTGCTCAAAGGCACATACAAGGAGAAAAAAAACGATGAAAGAGTGATGAAAAAGTGTAAGAACTTGTCATTTATTCTCCTTTTTTAATGAAATGATAGCCACGATTGTATTCTTTTTTTCCTTAAAGAAAACTAAAGTGAGAAAAATAAAATACAAGTTTAAATTTTTACAAGCCTTTTTTGAGCTTTCGTATCAAAAAACGGGCTGGGTGAATGTGTGGAATTTGGCTTTTGTTTAAAAAAAGTGGCTCATCGCAGATTAAAGCACTGATATATCTTGCAGCGATGATAGCACTTGCAAAACCCCTTGAGCCATGTGCTATACTAAGATAAAGATTATCTATGTATCTTGGCTTAGGTTGAGCCTTAGTTTTGCTCCATAATAAGCTTTTATATGTTTTTTTATAATATGCCTCATCATACATGGCTCCAAAAATCGCAAAACGATCTGAAGAATACGAGCGAAAAGCCACTCTTGAGCTTATAAATTCTAGCTTTAAGTCTTTAGGCAAAAACTCTTTAATATTATCAAGATTTAAAGCATCATCACTTTGCAAAGGCTCTTTGTTTATATTTTGCCTATCATAGCTTGCTCCTATGAGTTGCAAATCAGCTTTAGGCACACACACATAGCCTTTTGAGCTAAAGGCGTGTTTGGTGCGTAAAAAGGGCTTGTATAAGCTTACTTGTCCTCTTACTTTACTTAAATTCATGGCTTCATATTGCATAAAATCCTTACTTTCACTTCCTAAGGCATAAATTAAAATGCCATACCCTTCAAGAGGATTTTGCCCCTTAAAATGAAGCCTAAAGCTCTCATTTTCATAAGTAAAATGTGTAAATTCATGCCCCAAAAAAAGCTCTGCCTTACTTTTTGCAAAAAGCTTACTCACTATATCTTTTGGGCTTAGATCAAGCCCATCAGTCAAAAAAGCTTGATTAGCCTTTATATCAAATAAAGGATTTTCTTTTTGTAAAGCAAATCTTTCTTGCATGAGTGCATTATAAGCAAATTCATAAACCCCATTTGGCTTAAGCTTTAAAATTTGCTGATAAAACCTGCTTGCTTCATAAAAACAAAGCTCACTAAACTCGCCTAAAGCCACCTTAGGCTTTAAGATCAAAGAACTTAAAACACCGCTTTCATTGCCACTTGCCTCACTTGCTATGCTTTCATTTTTATCAAAAACACTGAGTTTAAAGCCTCTTAAAGAAAGCTCATACGCAAGGCTAGCACCTGCTATGCCTGCACCGATGATAGCGATTTTGTTATTTTTAGCCTTTTGACTTATCCTTTGAAAATACGCCTCTTTATCCTCAAAATCAAAGCCCATAAAATACGCCCTTATCATCTCTCTTTTGTAAAAACCTTTGCATTTTTGCACTTTAAAATTGTATTTTTTAAGGCTATTTTGTAAAAAAGATGAGGCTGAAAAGGTGCAAATTTGAGCATTTAGCTTTGAAAGCCTTGCAACTTGTTTGATGATATTTTCATTAAATGCACTTTGATTTTTGGCTGGTGAAAAGCCATCTAAATACCACACATCAGCCTTAAAATCAAGCTCTTGAAGGGAAATTGCAGCCTCATTAAAAACAAGGTCTAAAAAAACATCTTTAAAATAAAATCTATATGAGCCATTTTTTTGCTTTGGATACACACTTAAAAAAGGTTCTAAAAGGTCTTTAAATTCCTCATACAGACCAAGTTTTTGATAAATCATTCTTAATTCATCTTTTGGTATATAAAAATTTTCCAAACTCACATAAAACAGCCTTTGAATACCTTTTTTATCTCTTAAAAAACGTTTTAAACTAAGAAAGAAATTTAAACCTATGCCAAAACCAAGTTCAGCGATGATGAAGGTAGGATTATCTTTAAGTTCAAAAGCCTCGCTATAAACAAAACGACGCTCTTCAAGGGCATTTTTATGGCTAAAATAAAAATCACCAAAATTCAAAGAAAAAGGGGTATTTTCCTTAAAGATAATCTTTGCTTTTTCCATGATAACTTAAGGATTATTTACAAAATAATTATCCACGCCAGTAGCTATGCCTTGTGCTAAAAGCTCTTGATAGTTTTTACTTGTTAATCTTTTGCCTTCTTCTGGGTGAGTGATATAGCCTATTTCTATAAGCACAGCTGGCATATCTTGAGCCCCAACTAAAACCCAAAATGGAGCCTCTCTTACCGCCCCATCAACGACTTTGTATTTGCTTCGTATTTTGCTTAAGAGATTTTTTTGTATATCTATAGCTAGGCGATTTGAAGCGATGATCTTTTCTCTGCTTAAAGAATGTAAGAAATTTTGTCTTGAGAAAAAATTCGCTTCTTCAAGATCAGATTTATTTTCAGCAGCGGCAACTTCTTTGCTTCTTTCACTTCTTGCTGGGCTTAAGAAAAAGGTTTCTAAGCCTTGCATAGTTTTAGCTTTATCCGCATTTGGTGCAGCATTTGCGTGTATGGAGATGAAAAGATTTGCTTTTTTATCATTGGCAATTTTTGTGCGATCTCTAAGATTGATAAATTTATCACTTGTTCTTGTGTAAAAAACTTTATAGCCTTTGTTTTTAAGCTCTTCGCCAAGCTTTAAAGCCACACTTAAAACTATGTTTTTTTCAAGTAATTTGCCCCCACCACCTACAGCACCGCCATCCTTTCCGCCGTGTCCTGCATCTATGACGATGACTTTATTTTTTGGGCTTGCTCTTGAGCTAGTGTTTTTTGGGTTTGTTTGAGTGGTTTGGTTTTGCTTATTTTGTGTAGTCTTAACATTTGAATTTGTTTTGCTAGTTTGTGTTTTAGCATTTGTTTGAAAGCTATTAAAGCCTAGAAAAAGATTTTTTTTATCAAGCTCTTTAAAAAGTTTGAGTTCTTGCTTTGAACTAAGCACCACACGGACGATTTTAGGTGTATATTGAATAAGACTTATGTCTGTATTTTTAAAATCAAATTTTTTTCTCTTGCCCTCAAGCACAGCTTCAAAATTAATCACTATGCGGTAAGCGTCCTTATCTTTTATCTGAAAAATTTGAAGCTCGTCCTCATCAAGCTCATCGCTAAGCCTTAGTGTAATACCATTTGTTTCTTTTGTGCTTCCTAGCACAAAAAGCTTTTCTTTGGCTTTATTTTCTTTTGTTTGACTTGTTTTTTGTGAAGTTTGTGTTTTAATTTGTGCTGAATTTGTAGTGCTTGTTTTTTTATCTGTTTGCACCATTTTCTTTGGCTCATTTTGTTCATCTTTAAATTCAAGTTCAAGCGAGTTTTTATCAAGCTTAAGATCAAAATCTGGTTTTTGTTCAGCATAAATCACAAGTCTTGTAGTTTGTGGGTCAAATTGGGCAAGCAAAATTCGAGCATTAGCTGTTTTAAACTCTTTTCTACCTGTATCAAGAGCAGCTTTAAAGTCAATGATATAGCGGTAATTTTGTTTTTCTTTAAGTTCTGATATACGAAGTTCTTCTTGTGTAAGCTCTTCGTTTAAACTTAAAATGATCTCATTTTGAACTTGTTTAGCCTGCAAGATGAAACGCTTTTTTTCAGCCTCTTTTTGAGCTTTTGAGCTTTGTTTGGTATCGCTTAAACTTTTATCTTGCGTGGCTTTGGTGTTTTGGGTGCTTGTTTTTGCTGGTGTTTGCTTATTTTGAGCTTGCAAGGCTTTAATTTCATCTGTTTTGATACCGCTTTCAACAAGTTCTTTAACATAGTTTTTATCATCCAAATTTAAAGCATTTGAACTAATGACTAGACGTTTTAAAATTTCAACTTTACTTTTTTCATCTTCGCCAATTACGCTTTGAATGTATAAATTTTTAAGCTGATGATGAAAATCTTGTTTATTGCTTGAACGAGCAAAGTTTTTATCAAAATTTAAAAGCTGTGTTTCATACGCCGCAAAAAGCTGCACACACAGCAATAAAAAGACAAAAAAGATTTTACGCATCTTCACCATAAACAAGCTTGTGCATAAGCTCTTTAACGCTGATAAGCTTTTCTAAGCGATAGCCATTTGCTCCGGTAAAAAATAATCCTGTTTCCTTTTTCCCACTATACGCATCATAGAGTCGATCAGCTATGCAGTAACCTACTTTTGTCGCTTCTTTGCCACGCTGACAAGGCGAAACGCAGTTGCTGATACAATTGATCTTTGGTCCTTGTCTTTTATCCACAAGATCAAGTAAATTTGTGCGAACGCCTCTTGCAGGATAGCCCACTGGAGAATGAATAAGTTCAATATCTTCTTGCTTACAAGCAAGCAAAACTTCTTTAAAATGCTCACTTGCATCACACTCAAAGGTTCCGATAAATCGAGTTCCCATTTGAACACCGCTTGCACCAAGTAAAATCATCTTTTCTATATCATTTTTATCCCACACACCTCCAGCAGCGATGATAGGAAAGTCTCCCCAATTTTTAGCTTCTTCAACTACTTGAGGCACGATATTTTCAAGTTGATATTCGCTCATTAAACATTGCTCATAAGTAAAGCCTTGATGTCCGCCACTTTTTGGACCTTCTACCACAACAGCATCTGGTAAGCGTTTGTATCTACCAAGCCATCTTTTACAGATGATTTTGAGTGCTTTTGCTGAAGAAACGATAGGCACAAGGGCTACATCTTGAAAATCAGCTGTAAATTCAGGCAAATTTGTAGGTAATCCTGCCCCACTGACGATGACATTAAAACCTACTTCGCATGCATCGCGAGCTATCCTTGCATAATCATTACTCGCACAAAGTATATTGCACCCCAAAGGTGCATCACCACAGACTTTTCTTGCATTTGTGATTAAAGCTTTTAAGCCTTCTTTTGAGTAGAAGTTTTCACTTCCATAAGGCTTTAAATTTAACTCTTTGCTAATATGACTTCTGTTTTCATAATAACCTGTGCCAACCGAAGAAATGATACCAAGTCCGCCATTTAAAGAAACAGCAGAGGCTAAACGATCCCAGCTTATACCAAGTCCCATTCCGCCTTGAAAAATAGGATTTTTAATCGTATGTTTGCCTATCTTAAGTGGTTTTAACTGCATTTAATTAACCTTTAATTTTGCAAATTTTCTTTTGCCGATTTGTAAGATATACTCACCAATATCGAGCTTTTTTTGCTCGTCATTTTCTTTTTTTCCATTAATGCTGACTGCATTAGCATTGATATCGCGTCTTGCGGCACTTGTTGAGCTTGCCAGTTCGCAATGCACCAAAGCTTTTGCAAGCCAAATTTCGCCCTCTAGCTCAAAGCTTGGCATATCACTTGGCATTTGATTTTGACTATGCACTTTATCAAATTCAGCCTTTGCATTCATCGCTTCATCTTTGCTATGATATCTTTGGCATAGCTCAAGAGCAAGCTCTTCTTTTGCCTTTTTTGGGTGGATTTTACCTTGCTTTAAATTCTCTTTTAAGCACTCAAGCTCTTTTGTGCTTTTAAAGCTTAAAAGTTCATAATACCTTAACATCAACTCATCATTAATGCTAAGTATTTTAGCATATATATCATTTGCTTTTTCGCTAATGCCTATATAATTTCCTAAACTTTTACTCATTTTATTGATACCATCAATCCCTTCAAGCAATGGCATCATCATCACGACTTGTTCTTTGCCGACATTATAAACTCGTTGTAAATGCCTACCCATAAGGAGATTAAACTTCTGATCTGTTCCGCCCATTTCTATATCACATTTTAAGGCTACGCTGTCATAGCCTTGTAAAAGTGGATATAAAAACTCACTGATTGAAATCGGACTTTGCTCTTTAAAACGTTTGGTAAAATCATCTCTTTCAAGCATTCTAGCCACGCTAAAAGTGGAGCTAAGCTCTATAATACCAACGCTTGAGAGCTCATTTAACCATACTGAGTTAAATTTGATGATAGTTTTTTCTGCGTCAAGGATTTTAAAGACTTGTTCTTGATAAGTTTTAGCATTTTTAAGCACTTCTTCTTTAGAAAGCTTTTTTCGCGTTACACTTTTGCCACTTGGATCGCCAATTTGTCCGGTAAAATCGCCAATTAAAAACTGAACTATAGCTCCATGCTTTTGCAAAAGTGCCATTTTGCTTAAAACCACACTATGCCCTAAGTGTAAATCAGGAGCTGTTGGATCAAAGCCGACTTTTACAAAGAAATTCTCACCTTTATCATAATAATTTTTAATCAAAGTAAGCAATCTTTCCTCATCGATGATTTCAGCGACACCTCTTTTTATATCTAAAATAATTTCATTTAAATTCATTCATATCCTTTATTTGCCATTATACGCGTCATTAAGCGAAGTAAAATCTAAAATTTTATAACGATTTTTTAAGCGTTCTTTGATAGTTTCAATTTTTGCATTATCTGGAAATTCTATATGAGCTTCAAAATAATCAAGGCTTGAATTTTGTGCATTTGCTAGAGTTATGGAAAGCACATTGCCTTGCATTTTGGATAAGGTCGTCAAAAATTCAGCCAAAGTTCCTTTTTTATTCTCAAGCGAAAAGATGATCTGGTAACTTTGCGTTGCATCGTTGTTCCACTCTACAAAAACCATAGGTTTTTGTTCTTCAAGCATTTTATCAGCCTTTTCGCAAAACTTGTGATGAAGCACGGCATTACCCGCCTCAGCAAATGCCACCACTCCATCGCCTCTTTTAGGACGGCAACAAAAATCAAAGCCCGTATTAGCGATTTTGTGATTGCTTAAGATGATGATATTGCCAAATTTTTGCTCCTTAAGCTCATATTTATCAAAAAGATAAGATTTTTTAGCATATTTTTTAAGCATATTCACTACATCTTTAAAATACACGCCATCAATACTGATTTGGCGAATTCTTTTATTCAACCTTTCATCATCTATCCATTTTAGGATAGTTTGATGGCTTTCATTAAAAACAAAGGCAAGAATATTTACCGCACTTTCTAAATCAACTTCTTTGATCTTTTGCTTGCAAAATTCTCTAATATTAGCCTTTGCTTTGGCGGTTTTAACGCTATCTATCCATGAACAGCGGTATAATTTATCATTTGAAGTAACTATGCGGACAATATCGCCGTTTTTAAGTTCAGTTAAAAGCGGAACTTTAACACGATTAACATAGGCTGTTTTTGCGTGAAGCCCTATTTTAGTATGCACTTCATAAGCAAAATCAAGCACAGTCGCACCCCTTGGCAGGGTAAAAATCTCTCCTTTTGGCGAATACACCGCCACATCTTCGATATAAAGGCTATCTTTGGCGTATTCGTATAATTCAACGGCGTTATAATCTCCTTCGTTCGCATTGATGCTTGAATTTTGCATAGAAAGATCACTAATCCAATCAAGCTTAGGTGTAGCTACAGCCGAACCTTCTTTGTATTTATAATGTGCTGCTACACCAAATTCAGCGATTTTATGCATATCAAAGGTGCGAATTTGAGCTTCGATGATATTTTTAGTATCAAAAAGCGTGCTGTGTATAGTTTGATAACCATTTTGTTTTGGCAAAGCTATATAATCCTTAAAACGAGACACAAGAGGATTAAAATGCGTATGCAAAATCCCAAGTGCAATATAGCAATCAAGCGTATTTTCAACCAAAATTCTTATCCCAAGCAAATCAAGCACTTCTTCTATAGAAATGCCCTTTCTTTGCATTTTAAGATAAACAGAATAGCTATGTTTAATACGCTTGTGTATCTCAAAGCTTCCTTGTCTAAAGCCGTTTTTATTAAACAGAAGTTCGACTTTTGAGATAAACTCGTTTAAACTTAACTGCATATATTGATCGCTTGAATTGATATAATCGTTAATCTGCTTAAATTCATCTGGCATCAAATACTTAAAGCTTAAATCCTCAAGATAATTTTTAATACTTGAAATTCCAAGCCTATGAGCTATAGGAGCATACACTACTAAGGTTTCTTCGCTAATCCTTTTGCATTTATCCTCTCTTAAGCTTCCTAAGGTAAGCATATTGTGTAATCTATCGCAAAGCTTGATCACCAAAACACCCACATCTTCTATACTTGCTAGGAGCATATTCCTAAAACTTAAGGCTGATTTGGCAAGATTTTTACTCACTTTTGAATTGAAATTATCTTCTCTAATCTCAGTGATCTTGGTCAGCCCTTGAACAAGCCTAGTTACTTCATAGCCAAAGTCCTTTCTTAGCTCTTCTTCGCCATATGGTGTATCCTCGATCACATCATGAAGCAAAGCCGCGATAATCATAGCTTCATTTGAACTTAAAAAAGCAACCAAAGCAGACACTAAGATAGGATGCACAGCATAAGCTTCGCCACTCTTTCGAACCTGTCCTTCATGAGCAAGCGTGCAAAACGCAACCGCTCTTTTAAGGTCCTCACTTGGTGCGTATACCTTAAAAAGTAAATTTGTAGCTTGTTCTAGTTCTTTGCAATGCTTGATATCTTCGATAAGCTTATCAAGCATAAGTCCCTCATCGATTGCTTTCAATGCCGCTCTCTAGGGTGATTTTTTTCTTCTGCGATCTCATAAAGAGCAATATCAGCAAATTTGACTTTATTCTTATCTAAATCCACTAAAGGTATAGCTCCATTAGCAAGCTCTTCAGCCCTTTTTGCTACAACTAAAGAAAGTTTATAGCGATCATTTCCCATTTTTTGTAAAGCTTTTGCAGCGATTTCTTCTATCCTTTGCATTGTTTTCCTTTTTTTTAATTTTCTTAATTTTTAACCACAGAGCAAATGCTCATATCACCTTGTATGATTTTAAGCAAATTGCCCTCGCAAAACATATTGCACACGATGATAGGAAGTGCGTTGTCTTTTGCTAAGGCTATGGCTGTATCGTCCATGACTTTGATATTGTCATGCAAGGCTCTTTCATAGCTGATTGTATGTAAAAACTGAGCGTCTTCAAATTTGTGCGGATCCTTATCATACACCCCATCAACTTTAGTCGCTTTAATAATCACTTCAGCTTCAATCTCAACAGCTCTTAAAACAGCCGTTGTATCAGTGGTAAAATAAGGATTTCCAGTGCCAGCTGCAAAGATCACAACGCGTCCTTTTTCAAGATGTCTTTGAGCACGTCTCATGATATAAGTTTCACAAAAAGCTTCCATTTGTATCGCACTTTGCACTCTTACATCAAGCCCAGCACTTTCTAAGGCTTCTTGCATAGCTATAGCATTAATCACTGTTGCAAGCATACCCATATAATCCCCACTTGTTCGTTTGATAAGCCCATCTTTAGCCGCTGTAACGCCTCTTATGATATTGCCCCCACCTATAACTATGCCAACTTCTACATCATTAATGAGTAACTCTTTGATCTGCGAAGCGATATATTTAAGCACTGAATTTTCAATGCCAAAGCCGTTTTCTCCAGCCAAAGCTTCGCCTGAAAATTTGACCAAAACTCGTTTTTTCTTTTGCATACCTCATCTCCTTTAAGCTGTTATTATACTCTAAAAGCCTTTAAAATTAGTTAATTTAGACTAATTAATTCCAAAGGATTAATATGAAATTTCTCTTGAGTTACCTCAAAAGTAAGATCATTTTTTACCCTGCCTAAAACTTCGCCTTTTTTGACATTTTTGCCTACCTTAAGTGTAGGCGAAATCTTATCTAAGTGAGCATAAATCGTATGAAGTCCGTTATTATGTTCGATAATCACTACTCTTTGGAGCAAATTTGTCTCTTTGGCAAAAACAACCTTGCCACCAAATACACTTTTAACCCTTGCATCAGCTGTTTTTGAACGCAAAATCACATTTTCATTAAAAATTTTGATATTATAAATGGGATCTGTAAAATTACCAAATTTTTGTTTGATGATAAAAGAATCAAGTGGAGCTATAGTTTTTTGTCCTTTGTATTTTTTTACAGCTGCATTTTGATAGCTTGATCCAAGCTGACGCACGGCTTGATTGCTTGTGTTCTGCGTGCTTGGTTTTTCTTGCTTTTCGCTTACGATTTTAAGCTGGGCTAAGGTATCTCTTAGCTCGACTTGTTGCTTTTGCACATCATTAAGCTTTTTTGTATAAATATCTTTGTCTGTTTTCTGCCTTTTAATCTCATCAATTTGCTCAAGTTTAAGCTTTTCAAGCTTGCTTAGATCATCGTTGTATTTTTTTAAATTTGTATTGATTTTATCGATTTGATCTTGTTTTGCACTAATTTGCTTTGAAATAAGCTCGTAATCCTTTGAAAGTCTGTAAAACTCCTCCTTAAATACTTCATCAAGCGAATTTAAAAGCTCAAAAGCGATAAAGCTTTCCTCACTTTCTATATATCCGCTTGGTATAGGCAGATCAAAGGCGAAATTTTCAGCAATTAAGCTCACAAGTTTGTTTTCCATGGCGTTTTTGTCTTTGAGTAAATCTTGATTTTGCGAATTTAAGGTTTTAAGCTCCTTGTTTTGAAGCTTTGCATTCTCCTCAAGTTTCAGTGTTTCTTGACTGAGTTTTTGAATTTGTCCAGCGAGATTGTTAAGGTTTTTTTCATTTGCTAAAATATCCTTAGCTAAGTCATCAAGCTTTTTACCAAGCTGTTTGCTTATCCTTTCATTTTCTTTCAAATCCTTCGTTTTTTGGCTCAATTCATCAGCAAATGAAAAAACAAAAAGTAGCGGTAAAAGCCACAAAATTTTCATTTTTTAACCTTAAACATTACCGAATTTACACAGAGCAAAGATACAAACAAACTTAAAGCAAAAATAATACTTAAATGCAAGATAAAATTCATCTTTGGCAAACTAATATCTACAGCATTTAATGCATTTTGGATAAAACTAAGAGAAAAAATTTGAGTGAAAAAAACAAGTAAGATTAAAAAGGCAATCAAACAATCAAATAAAACCACCCTATACAACATAAAAGAACGAAACCAAAAAGGAGCACCAAAAAGACACATAATCTCAACCCTTTCAGTATGCTCAAAAAGCCAAATTCGCATTTGCTTTAAAAAAAGCACAAAAGAAAGTAAGATAATGATAAATAAAAACAACCAAAAGACAAATTTAATCAATACAAGCAAGCTATAAATTTTATCATAAGTCTTTGCAAAAGCCTCGACTCGAATCACATTTGGCATTTTTGAAAGCTTATCTTTTAGTTCTTTAAGCTCGCTTTGAGTAGGCAAGTGATTAAGCTTGAGACTATAAAAGTGTGGCAAAGAACGTTCTAAAGCAGCAAGGTTACTTGCTGAAACATCGTTTTTAAGCCTTTGCATAAAGCTTTTTGTATCAAGATTTTGCAAGGCTTGTAGCGATGGAATTTGATTTTGCACACTGGTTTGAGAAAGTTCTTTTGAGCTGGCAATGATAATACTATAATCTTTATTTAAAAGACTTTCATAATACTTCACGGTTTGATTGATGATGAGTATAAACTCAAAAGCAAACATCATAAAAAGGAGTGGCAAAATAAGCCCTAAATGTGTTTTAAATGATTTCATTAACTTTTCCACTTTCTATATCAAAGCGTCTGTATTCAAGCCTGAGATTGCTTGGAATTCTATGTGTTACTACAATAACACAAGTGCCAAGTATCTCTCTTGCTGACTTTAAAAGCGTCCAAATGATATCTGAGGAGTATTCGTCCAAATTCCCAGTTGGCTCATCGCAAAGCAAAAGCTTGGGATTGTGAGCTAAAGCCCGAGCCATAGCCACTCTTTGCTGTTCGCCGCCAGAAAGCTGATCTGGTTTTTTATCTGCTTTAAAAGTCAGTTCAACATGGCTAAGCAACTTCGTGCTTTGTTCTTGACAAATTTTTTTAGAATAGCCTTTAATCATCAAAGGCAACATAACATTTTTTTCTATGCTGTACTCTTTAATGAGTTTATAATCTTGAAAAATGATGCCTATATTTTGGCGAAGATGTAAAAGTTCTTTATTTGAGATGCCATTAATCACGTTACCACACACCTCAAGACGTCCAGATAAGGGTTCTAAATCTGCATAAAATGATTTTAAAAGCGTAGATTTACCACTTCCACTTTTTCCGGTAATAAAAACAAAATCATCATTTTTGAAAGAAAAATTTGCTCGCTCGATAACTAATTCATCATAACCTAAAGATAAATTCTGTGCTCGAATCATAATTGACATACTTTATCCTTAATAAAAAAACTAAATTTTAGATTATGCTCTGTTTTATCTTAAAAATCAAGAAATTTAAGCCCTAACTTTTTAAATTTCTTGATTTAAAAAGTTTAAAAGTTTTTGTAAAGCTTTAAAATTTTGCTCTGTCTTAAAAGGTTCATTAAATAAAAATGAAAGCTTTTCATCAAACAGCAAATACATATGTTCTGGACTATAAAAGCTACCAAAAGCTATTTTAAGCACCACGCTTTGCTCATCTTTAACATACATATTTTCAAGACTTAAAAAATAATCCTCACCCCTAAAATGCTTTTTTGCAAAGTTTTGCTTGAGTTTTTCTACACTCATTAGGGGTTTAAAATCCTTTAATTTAAAATCAAAACACGCAAGCTCATTATCATCAAAAGTTTCATTATATACACACAGATCATATATATCTTTTTCTTGTCTTTTCCATCTTGCTTCGTATTTGCTTGTAACGCCCAAATCTGCGTTTTTGTTAATCTGTGCTTTGCAAGTTTGTAAGGTTAAAAACTGCTGTAAAGTAAAGTCAAGATACGCCTTGCTATCTGTCCTTAACTCAAAACAACCGCCTTTTTGAAGCACTCTTTGGCAATTTTTTACAAAATCAAGACTCACAACCCTTCTTTGAGGTTGTTTGTCCCAAGGCACTGGAAAATGCAAAAATATTTTTGCAAGGCAGTGATTTTTAAGCACACTAAGCAAAAGTCTAGCATCATTTTGCATCAACAAAATATTATCTAAACCCTCTTTCATCGCTAAATTTGCAACTTGTTCTAAAGCTGGCATGTAAATTTCAACACCTAGTATTAAAATATTAGGATTTTCTCGTGCTTGATAGAGCAAATGCCTGCCCGAGCCAAAACCTATCTCTAAATATACCCTATTATACTTTTGCGTGTTTTCAAGTAAAGACAGAATATCATTTTCTATGAATTTGTTTTTTTTAAGCAGATGTGTCTTTTTGAGTGCAAAAGCTTCACTAATCACATCTTTGGCGAAAGTATTTTTAAACACAAGCAAAGCCTTTTGCACATAACCAATTTGCGTTGGCTTGCTGTGTTTTTCAGCCTTAATCACAAAAGCATCATTTTGTTTTACGATTTGCAAGAAAAAGTGCTCATTGACTATCTTTACAAAAAGCAAACTTGAACGTGCATCATGACAAATCCACAAAAAGCTTACCTCATCTTGTGTAAAAGGCAAAACAAGCGACTTAATACTTTTGCATTTAAAATTTGGCATTAACCGCCTACCCTTACTCTAGCTGAAGGTTTAGACTCAATGCCGTTGCTATCTACACTAATGACTTCATAAGTATAGCTTTGCCCTTGCACGGCTGTAGTATCTTTAAAAGTTGTTTCGTTAATCTCTTTAAAGACCACATCGCCTCCACCATATCGTTTAAGCGTATAACTTACCGCTCTATCATCATTTGGCGTCCAACCAAGATCAATACCATCAGGTGCAATAGCCGTTAAAGTGATACTTGGAGCAAGTGGGGCATCAAGAGTTTTGCCCTCTACTGAACTTTGAGGCATTGCACTTTCAAGCCCATCTTTATCAACAATAGTAATTTTATATTCTTTTTTCTTGCCTACTTCATCAACCTTATCTTCATAATTATTGCTTTGTGTTCGTGCAAGCTCTGAAAAAGGGAGCAAACCTGAACTCTTCGCATAAATTTTATAATACGCAAAGTCCTCAAAGTTTGGACTATCCCAAGCTAAAAGTATGCGCCCTGCAAGATCGGTTGTAGCTGATAAATACGTGATTTGCGGTGGCAAAGCTTTGGTAGTAGAGTTTAGAATTTGACTTGATTCTGAATATACACCATCAAAGGTTTTAGCAAAAATGCGGTATTGAAAATTTTGATTAGGTTTTAAATTCTCGTCGATATATTCAGCTTCCAAACGATTTTTAAGTTCTTTTATAGTTTTAAAATTTCCACCTTGCTCTGCCCTTTGTATCTCATAAGCTTGCACTCTAAGATCAGGGTGCGGACGCCAAATAAGCTTGATTTTATTTGGTAAGCCATTAATAGCTTGCACAAAAGGCAAGGGCTGGAGTCTTGGGCTTGTTTTTACTTCGATTAAAACACCCTCATTTGAAATCTGATTAAATTCATTAAAAGTTCTCATTGTATAAAGATAAGTCGTATCTGGCTCAAGCAAAGTATCAACATAATGGGTTTGAAATTTATTCTTAATCGTTGCAACAAGCTTCATTTCAGGTTCATTTGGCGTGCTTTTATAGAGTAAAAATCCTTGTATATTTTCATTATAAAAAGAATTCCACTCAAAAGCGACACTACTCATATCGCTAATATGTTTGAGTGTTTGCACACTTGGCAAATCCTCATTTACACTCATTTGCTGATTTTGCATATTTAAACTACACGCATTAAATACAAGCGTTAAAAGCAGAGTGAATAGACTCAAATGAAGTTTTTTCATCAAGTTCTCCTTGTGTAAAATATGTTTGTAAAATTGTATAAAAATCATCATAAATCGGTGCTTTAATACAAAGTTTTTTTTGACTTTTTGGGTGCATAAAATATAAAAAATACGCATGAAGCATCACTCTTTCATACTTTACTCCCTTAAAGCCGTAAAGTTCATCACCTAAAATATGACGATTTAAACTTTCTAAATGAGCCCTTATTTGGTGCGTGCGTCCGCTAAAAAGCTTTGCTGCGATGAGAGCTGGGCTTGTTTTATCCTCTTTGATGAGTAAATTTATAAAAGCTGATTTTGCACTTTTTGCTCCGTTTAAATTCGCTTTTTGCGGATCAAGGGCGATTTTTTTAAGACGGTTATGTGGATTTCTTGCAAGTGCTTTTTCCACAAGTATGTAATTTTCTTTTAAAGGCAGATCGCTTAACGCTAAATACAAACGCCCCATACTTTTATCCAAAAGTTGCTCACTTAAAGCTTTGTGTGTAGCGTTGTTTTTAGCGATGAGTATAGCTCCACTTGTATCTTTATCAAGTCTATGCACTAAGCCTGCCCGAAGCTCACCACCTAAAGTTGAAAGGGCGTAATTTTTAGCCAAAAGATAATCAACCAAAGTTGCTTCTTTCACACTTAAAGCCGCATGCACAACAAGCTTTGGTGGCTTATTTAAAACAAGCAAGTCTTCATCTTCATACAACACATTTATATCAAAATCAAAGTCAAATTTACTTTGTTTTGGCGAAGTTTCAAGCCTTCGCACGTTAATTTCATCATTTATTTTAAGTTTAAAAGAAGGTTTAAGCTCAAGATGATCATTGACTTTTACGCCACCATTTTTGATCAAAGTAGCGATTTGATGACGACTTTGCTGTAAATTTTTACTCAAAAAAATATCAAGTCTTGAAATTTCACTGACTAAAATTTTTTGCATTTTAAAGCATTTATCCTTTGCAAAGTTAAAATATTAGCGTATAATACTACAAATTTATTAAGGCTTTTTAAGTGATTAAATTATTTGATAGAAGAATTCTCACTCATTTTGATTTCGTCCAACCTGCTTTAATCTTGCCAATCATCGCCATTTCTTTTATTTTGGTGGCTGAAGTCAGCTCCTTTTTAGCTGAAAAACAACTCATTTACACTTTAGTGGGCTTCTTGTGCTTTTCGTTTTTTTTCATACTTCCTATTAGAAAGCTTGCATGGCTTATACCTTTGCTCTATTGGATCAATATCTTTTTACTCTTAAGCGTCGATATTTTTGGTGTTAAAAAACTTGGAGCAAAAAGATGGCTTGAGGTGCCATTTACACACTTTACCATACAGCCTTCAGAGCTTCTTAAATCCTCTTTTATCTTAATGCTTGCTTATCTTATCTACCGCGATCCCCCACCTAAAAACGGCTATAAACTCAAAAGCTTTTTAAAGCTTAGTTTTTATATACTTTTACCTTTTTTTCTCATCGCTGCTGAACCAGATCTTGGCACAGCAACAGTTTTACTTATCGTTGGTTTTGGCACACTTTTTATCATAGGAGTAAATTATAAAATTTGGCTTAGCATTTTTTTAGTCATCGCCGTATCCTCGCCTATCTTTTACACGAATCTTTTAAAACCATATCAAAAACAAAGAATTCATGATTTTTTAGCCGAAAAGCCAAGTTATCAAGTCCAACAATCCATAATCGCTATTGGAAACGGCGGACTTAAAGGCAAAAACAGCGATGAAGCAACCCAAACGCATTTTAAATTCTTGCCTATCTCAACAAGCGATTTTATTTTTGCTTATACTGTGGAGCGTTTTGGATTTATAGGAGGAGCATTTTTGCTTTTGCTTTATATGCTTTTGATCTTTCATTTGCTAAGTTTGAATGCTAAATTTAAAGATGATTATTTTACACGCGTAGCATTAAACTGCGTTGCTTTGTTTATCTTTATCTATACAGCCGTAAATGTTTCTATGACTATAGGCTTTGCTCCTGTTGTTGGCATACCGCTACCCTTTTTCAGTCATGGAGGAAGCTCTTTTACAACCTTTATGGTATTTTTTGGAATTTTACAGCATCTTATCACTTTTAGATATTTTGCTTTAGATACTAAAATCAGGCTTAAGGGCACTTAGTCGCTTAAAAATCCAACTTGTTTTTATGGCGTTTAGTTAAAATTAAGCAAATGTAGAGTATAATTTTTGTTTTCTTACTAAAGGCGGATTTATAGCTCAGTTGGTTAGAGCAACCGGCTCATAACCGGTTGGTCGCAGGTTCGAATCCTGCTAAATCCACCACTTCTTTTTTTAATACTCATCAAGGAAATTTTATGCAAAAGACGATTTTGTTTGACTTGGATGGCACTTTAATTGACTCCACTTCAGCTATTTTACACGGCTTTCATAAAAGCTTTGAGTATTTTAAGTATGATTTTCGTGATGATGAAGCCATCAAAAATATGATAGGCTTGCCTTTAGATGAAATATTTAAAAATCTAGGTATTAAAGATAAAGATATTGAAAAATATATTCAAATATATAAAAATGCTTACAAAGAAGTCTATCTTGAACAAACTACACTTTTAGAAAAAGCAAAAGAGGCTCTTGAGCTGGCTTTTTCATTTGCTGATTTAGGAGTAGTAACGACAAAAAGTTCTTTATTTAGCCAAATTTTACTTAAACATTTGGGTGTGGAGCATTTTTTTAAAGTCATTGTGGGAAGAGATGACATTATCAAACCAAAACCAGATGCAGAACCTATACTCAAGGCTTTAGACTTACTTTGCAAAGAAAAAACAAATGCTTTTATGATAGGCGATACTTATCTTGATATACAAGCAGCTAAAAACGCTGAAATTGGGTGTATAGCTTTAAGCTGTGGCTATGAAAGCAAAGAAAACTTGCTTGCTCAAAAGGTTATAGTTAAAGAAAATGCTTATGAAGCGGTGAAATATCTTGAAAAGTTATGATAAAAATTCTAAAATAAAAAGTGGCTCCGGATGCAGGATTCGAACCTGCGACCAAGTGGTTAACAGCCACCTACTCTACCGCTGAGCTAATCCGGAATTTTTAAAATTAAAAGTGTGATTGTAGCAAAATAGCTCTTTTTTGTCAAGACTTTTTTAAAAAAAGCTCTAAATTTAAGCCCTTAATTGTGTTAAAAGTTTTTCGCCCTCAAAGCTTAATTTTGCCCCTTTAAAATAAGCTTTGCCAAAGGCTATGATTAAAGCGTGAAAAATTTGATATAGCTCATATAGCTCATAGTCTTTTTTTAAAGCCTTGCAAAGTTTTGCTTGTTCACTTTCTACCCCACTTTGAAAAAACTCTCTTAGCTCCTCATAGCTTTCAAACTCAAAACCTAAGGCAAGGGCTAAACGTTTGGTATAGCTATCAACAACAAGAAGTTCTTGTTTGCAAAGATAATTTAGCACACTATCAACACTTTCAAAGCCAAGCCCTTTGATACTTAAAAGCCATTCCCTACTCGCTTTTGTTTTGAAATTTTCTAAGCTTTCATACTTATTTATGAGCTTTTCGCATAGATTTTTTAAACGTTTTGCTTTGGTATTATAAAATCCACTTGGCTTAATAAGTCTTGCAAGCTCTTCATTTTCAAGCTTTGTGATTTGTTTTATACTTGAAATTTGAGCGTTTTTTAGGTTGTTTAGAGCTTTTAAGACATTGTTCCAATTTGTATTTTGAGTTAAAATCACAGAAATGAGAAGCTCAAAGTCACTCAAGCCCCTATTTTCGAGCCAATCAAAGCCCTCATAATCTAAATTTAAATGTATCAAAAAGTCAAAAATCCTAGCCCCATTCATTAAAACTCCTTTTTATGCACTTTGCTTTTTTCTTAAAAATGAAAGCACTGCATCAAGCACATCATCATCGTCATTACTGCGAGCTCTTATCATTTCTTTTGTATCATCAAGATAGGTAAATTGTATATTCATCTCAAAACTTGAAATACTTTTAAAATGCTTTAAGCCTAAAATTTTTATGATGATGAGGGATAAAAACTGTTGGGTATAGACATCAAGCTTGCCAAAGCGATCATTTATCTCGCCTTCTATCTCATAGACTTCATTTACACTTTGACACTTGCTTAAACGCCTGTAAAGCTCTAAACGCAAGCGATCTTCGTTGATTAGGTCTGGGTTTAAAAAGGCATTTACCCCAAGTTTTAAGTCTATCTTTTCTTCACTTGGCACTTCTTTTTTACTTAAGGCATTAATCTCATCTTCAAGCATTTTAAGATAAAGGCTCAACCCAATTTGCTCTATATGCCCACTTTGATCGCTTCCTAATAAATTCCCCCCGCCTCGTATCTCAAGATCATGATAAGCTAGCACAGAACCAGCCCCTAAAAAAGAATTGCTCTCTAAAGATACAAGACGTTTTAAGGCTTCTTTGGTGATAAAATTTTTATCCTCAACTAAAAAATAACAATACCCTTGCTTATCACTCCTTCCTACCCTGCCACGAAGTTGGTGTAAATCAGCCATACCAAAACGATCAGCATTTTCAACGATGATAGTATTAACATTAGCCAAATCAATACCACTTTCTACTATGCTGGTGCAAAGGAGCATATCGTATTTTTTGTTTTCAAATTCAAGCATTTGTTCTTCTTGAATTTTTGAATCAATTTGTGAGTGAAGCACAAGAATTTTTAAGCTCTTAAACAGCTCTAAAAGCTCTTTTTTGCGAAGCTCTATACTAGCGATATGATTGTGTATATAAAAAATTTGTCCGCCCCTTCTTAGCTCTCTAGCGATCACTTCTTTAAGCAAGGCTTCATCATATTCTTTCACATAAGTTCTTACATCAAGCCTTTGTAAAGGCGGAGTTTGTAAGCTTGAATAAGATTTGATCTGACTTAAGGCTTGATTTAAGCTTCTTGGGATTAGCGTAGCTGACATAGAAAGCACATGGGCATTGTAGCTAAGCTCTTTAAGCTTTTCTTTTTGTTTTACTCCAAATTTATGCTCTTCATCAACGATGACAAGGGCTAGATTTTCACATTTTAAACTTAAAAGTGCATGCGTGCCGATAACTACACAAGGAGCATTTGAAGCAAGTTTTTCTTTTACAAGCTTTTTTTCTTTTGTGCTTGTAAAGCGATCGAATTTAAAAACTTCTATATCAAAACTTGCAAATCGCTTGCTTAAGGTTTTATAATGCTGGTGTGATAAAAGAGTGGTTGGCACAAAAAAAAGCACACTAAAACCACTTTTTAGCACAGGCAAAATGGCATTCATCGCCACTTCGGTTTTACCAAAACCAACATCCCCGCTTATGAGCCTATCCATAACCCTGCCACTTTGAAAGTCTTCTAAAATAGCCTCACAAGCCTTAATTTGATCCTCAGTATAAGCAAAGCCAGCACTTGTGGCAAATTTTGCTTGCTCTACATAATCAATATGAATTTTTTTAGGCTCAATCAAAGCCCTTTTAGCAGCCAGTATCACAAGCTGTGAAGCAATCGCAAAAAGTTTTTCTTTAAGCTTTTCTTTAAGACGTAAAAAAGTGCCTTTGCCAAGCTTATCCATACTTGGGATACTTGAGCTTATATATTTATCAATCATATATAAGTTTTCAACAGGAAGTAAAAGTTTGTCATCATTTTGATACAAAAGAGCAACAAATTCTTTTTTTATTCCACTGATCTTAATCATCTCAAGCCCCAAAAACTTCCCCACACCATAATCTTGATGCACGATAAAATCGCCCTTGCTTAGCTCATCGATGATTAAACTTGCTTTTCGTATGCGTTTTTTAGATGTTTTTTGATTTAAAGAAAGTATGATCTTTTCTTGGCTGATAAGATGAAGTCTTAAAGGGCTAATTTGCAAGCTTAAATTTGAAGTTTTTTCTATATTTAAAGCCTTAAAAAGAGCTTCATTTCGTGCTAAGATAAGAATTTCTTTATCTTGATGAAAATTAAAAAAATCCTTTGAATAAGTGCTTTGTAAGTCTTTATAGTGCTTAGCTTCTTGTAAAACTCTAGCATTAATCTTTTCAAGTTTAGCCTTATCTACTCCCTCAAATTCTAAATCCTTAAAGCTTTTTATACTCTTAAAATCAAGCTCTAAATAATCACAAAAATCATCTATACACCAAAAACCAAAAGAATTAAAATCGCTAATCAAAGCTGAATTTTCAAATTTTTCAAGCTTATCTTGCAAATTTTTAAACTCGCTTTGAGAAAAATGAGCCAAAAAAGGACAGATATAAAGCTCTTGAAGTTCATTTTGTATAGATTTTTGAGTATTTATATCAAAATACCGCAGGCTTTCTATTTGAGTGCCAAAAAAAAGTATCCTAAATGGTTGTTCTTCATTGATGGCAAAAATATCTAAAACTTCGCCACGCCAAGACAGCTCGCCCTTATCTTGCACTATATCCACAAACTCATAACCAAGTCTGACAAATTCATCTTTTAAGACTTTTTCATCAATATGCTCACCAAGTTTAAGCTTAATATTTTGTAAATGCTTTTTACCCGGTAATTTATGCAAAATAGTTCGCAAAGGAGAAATAAATATTTTTTTAGAGCTTTGTTCTTGATAATAGGCATTAAGCACCTTACAAAGCTCAAAAAGTTCTTTTGAAAAAGGGCGTAAATCATCATCTTGACTTGCTCTAAAATCTGGTAAAACAAAGCTTTTAAAGCCTAAAAATAAAGCAACTTGAGCCAGCTCATCAGCTTCTTTATCATCCTCGCAAAGTAAAAGCTCACATTTTTGCTCGCTTTGCAAGAATTCGTAAAATTTAGCCTGAATCAAAACTTATTCTTCGGTTTTTGAAGCAGTATTTTCAATAAGTGTAAGTGTTTCGTCTTTGATCTTGCTATTGCCGTTAAACTTGCCACCATTTTCTATAGCAAAGCCCTTTATAGAAATATTTCCATTGACTAAACCACCCATAAGAATTTCAAGATTGTTTGCATCAAGCTCACCATCAAAAATTCCATTCACAACGACTTTATCAGCATTAAGCTGTCCTTTAATAATCCCTGTTTTACCGATAACAACCACACTTTGTGAGTGGATTACACCGCTAATCTCACCATCAACATGAAGCATAGAATCAAAGTAAAATTGTCCTTCTATCCTTGCTCCTGCTGAAATCACTGTTGTTTCTGAGACGCTGCTGTTGATATTGCTTTTATTAAAGATTGCCATGGCACTCTCCTTTCTTGATTAAAAAATTTATCCATATTTTTACGATCTAAATTCAAAAAATATAGAGGTTCTAAAGTCTTATTGATAAATCTTACCTCATAATGCAAATGAGGACCAGTTGATGCTCCTGTGTTGCCTGTATAACCGATAAGCTCTCCTTTTGAAACAAATTGTCCGGGTTTTACCACATCTTTTCGCATCATATGAGCATAGATAGTTTTAAAGCCAAAATTATGTTGTAAAGTTACCATATAACCATAACCATTGCTATTATAGCCTGAAAACTCAACGACTGCATTTGCAGGGGCATAAATTGGTGTGCCAATGGTTGCTCTTAAGTCAATGCCGGTGTGAAATTCCTGCCTTTTTAAGATAGGATGATCCCTCCAGCCATAATTACCAGAAATCCCTTTATCTTCTATGGGATAACCATTTGGAATTTGAAGCAAAACACCTAGTTGCTGTTCGTTTGTAAGATTGAGCTTTTCAAGTCTTGCATTTAAAGTCAGATTATTTTCATTGTCAAGCCCAAGTTGCTCTTCAAAAATGGCAATTTTATCTTCTATAGCTGCATATTGTTCAGCTTTTTCAGCAAGACTTGCTTGCATTTTTTCGTTATTTATGACTAAATCTTTGCTATTTTGTATCAATTCTTCTCTTTTTGCGTCAAGTTCGCTGACTTTAGAATCTAAATAATGGATATAAAAAGCACTAAAGATTAAAAAAAGTAAAACAAAAGCGATAAGGTAAAAAGCAATCTTCTTAATCACTTGAGAAAGATAAAAATGCTTTGAACCATTAACATCAGTGATCGTAATGGTAAATTTATTCAGCATACGCTTATGTGGTCTCAAAATACTCCTTTAAAAAATGCTGCACCAAAACAAAAGAGCCAAAGACAAGATAAGTTCGATCTTTTTCAAGTTTTATGAAATCCTCACACTTTATATCAAGCTTTAAAGCCACTTCTTTAATATGTTTTGTAGCAAGCTCTCTTTGACTTTCATATTTGTAAATCATAATTTTATCAATTATAGGCTTAGCAATTCTTAAAATTGCAAAAATATCTTTATCTAAAAAAGAATTATAAATCAAACAAAGCTTTTGTCCTTTAAATTTCTCAAGCAAAGCTCGTGCTGCAAGCTCGTTGTGTCCTACATCAACAAAGATATTTTCACTTATTTGCTCGCACCTACCTCTTAAATCAAGCTTTTGAAGTTTTTTAACAGCACGAAAAACTTGAGTTTTATTTTGCAAAACTCTTAAAGCAGCAAGTGCGAGATTTAGATTGTGTTCTAAAAAAGAAGGAAGTTTGTGTCTTTGTGCGTAAGCTTTGCTCGCTTTAAGCAAATGAACGTCTAAAAGCTCATTTACATAAAACAACTTTGCTTTTTTTAAAATGGCTATTTTTTGACTAAGTTGCAAAACAAGCTCTTCTTGCTCGTTTGAGATCACAGCCTTTTTTGCCATAACTTTAAGTTTTGTTCGAGCGATCATTTCAAGCTTGTCGCCTAAAATTTGAGTATGATCAAAACCTATTTTCGTAAAAACACTTAATCTTTTTTCAAACAAAGAAGTGCTATCAAACTCTCCCCCCAAACCTGCTTCAAAGATAATGAAGTCGCATTTTTTAAACACAATCACAGCTAAAAAAGTCGCATACTCAAAATAACTCAAACGTTCTAAATCGCTTTGAAAAATTTCACTTAAACTCTCATGAGCTTTTTGCAATACTTTATCATCAAGTATTTTTTGATCAAGCCAAAATCTTTCATTAAATTCAAAAATATGCGGACTTGTAAAATGCCCTACCTTAAAGCCAAGCTTATATAAAAGCTGAGCTAAAAATCGTCCTGTGCTGCCTTTGCCATTTGTGCCGATGATATGAATAATGGGTTTAAGCTTTAAGTCTTTTTTATACTTTTGATACAAACTAAAAGCACGAAAACGATCAATTCGTGTTGAGTATTCTACTTTTTGTTCCAAAAAGGCTTTAAATTTCATCAACTTTCTTTAAAAGTTCATCTAAAAGATTTAAGTGAGGATAACTTGCCTTATCCATAAAAAAACTCACTATGCTTGGAATGATGACATCTTGTTTATAAATAAATTTAAAATTTTCAATCTCATTGATATTTTTTTGCATAAAAGGGATAATTTGCTCGTAAGTTTTTGCGCACACGATGAGTAAATATGACTTTTCATCAAGCATCCAAAGTTCGTCGTTTTCATCGCAATTTTCTTGTAAAATTTTCTTAAATCGTTCTAAAATTTCACTTAAATTGCTCACGCCATATTTTTCCATGATAAAACGATAATTTGAAACACTAAACACGCACAAAGCATAATTTATCTTATATTGCAAAAACACTTCATCAAGCTTGAGTATATGCTTTTGAAGCGTCCAATTTTCTCTTTGTTTGGTATCACTTACCTTGTGAAGGTGGGTATGAATATGTGTGATTTTTTCGTTTAAAGCAAGGAATTTATTTTTCAAATCATCAAAAGAAACCTTCACGCTACCGTCTTGTTCTTTTTGTAAAGAATTAACAAAAGCGACATTATTTTGATTGATGTTATTAAGCAAATCGATCAGTTGGTTAAGCTTTTGGAGATTTTGATCAAAAAAATTAAGGTTTTGTTGCACAAAGATTAAGTCCGTGCTGATTCTTTTATTTACCATTTCTAAAAGTTCGTTTTTAAAAGTATCGCTTTTGCCCTGATCAAGAGCAAGAATATAGGGTTTTTCTTTGAGTTTTTGTTCAAATTCAGCAATTTTATCATTATGAAGCAAAGAAGGGTGTAAGCACAAAGCGATAAGCTTGGCAAATCTATCATATGATCTAGCCTTAAGTTGAGAAAGGAGTTTTTTGATGGTAAGAGTAAAATCATCATTTTTAATGCCATATTTTTTAAGCTCTTCTTCAAGTTCGTGATCTTCATAATCTTGCTGCCATTGTTGCCATTTTTTTTCAAGCAAATAAATATTTTCAAGATCCATTGCCTTTGAAATTCGAGCCAAAGTCATAGAAGCTATATCTTTAACCTTTTTATCTTTGCTTGCAAGCAAACTTTTCATGATAATATTTAAAAGCTCAAAAAGCTGGGGGGATTTTTCTTTGTTTTGACGATTAATCTTTGAGATGAGAAAAAAAAGCAATTCATCAATGTTCTTAATATTTTTAAGCTGTATATCATTTTGATGTGCTGGGATTAATAAAGCTTTAAATTTCTCTACCTTTTCTTTTGTGCCTCCACTCACACCGCGTTTTGAAGAAAGCTCTTCGAAAACTTCAGTATAATTTTCTGGCGTAGGTTTTAAGCCTCGTTGTCCAAGCAAAAACAAGGTTTGTTTTGCAAGTTCGTTAATATTAGTCATTGCGCTGTCCTTTAATCGCAACTATAGAGACAAACTCATCAAATGCCTCACTTGAAGCAAAACGCATCGCATCAAGCCTTGCCGTATCGCTAATAACGCTATTTGGCGAGATAGCAAAATCATAGCTACCCTGCGTTTTGATAAATTCTTCTTTGCCGTCTTTGAATACAACACTAAATTCAAGATTAAGCTTTGCTTTATATGCGATAACATAGCCATTTTCATCATAGATTATTGGGATAAAATCAAGATTTCCTACTCTTACATTGATACTTTCATCAGCTTCTTCTTTAGAGGCTGGGCTTTTGCCAAGCTTATTAATGATCACTTCTCTTAAGGTATCAACAACAAAAACGCTATTTTGTGGATCTTGTGGTGAAATTTCAACGCTAACATACACCTTATCACTAAAGATTTTTTGAGCAACCTTGCTTGTCGGCACATAGCCACACGCGATAAACAAAAAGCTTATGCCCAAAGCAAATAAAGTTTTTATCATTTTATAACCAAATTCACAAGTTTTTTATCGATATAAATTTCTTTGACAAGCTCTTTGCCCTCAAGCCATTTTGCCACGCTTTCTTTAGCCTTGCTTAAAATCTCATCTTTGCTTAAACTTGCTTCTATTTCAAGCTCAGCTCGCTTTTTGCCATTGACACTTACACCTATGCTAAAGTTATCTTTAACAAAAACTTCAGTTAAAAGCTCAAGTTTTTTAAAATTTTCACACCCAAAAAGTTCGCTTGAAAGCTCGCTTGCTAGATGAGGAATGATAGGCTCAAGCACATTTAAAAGTATATAAAAGCCCTCAAGTTCTAAATTTTCATTTTTTGCTACACTTAAGGCATTTAAAGCTTCCATGCAAGCTGCGATTAGGGTGTTGAAAGCAAAATTGCTCTCATATAATTCATTTGATTTTTTCAAAGCTTCATAGACCTTAAGTCTTGCAAGTTTTTCGTCCTTGTTTAAGGCATTTTGTTCTATAGCTTTTAAGCTTTTACCCTTAAGCTTTAAGGCTCTTTCATACACTCTTGCTAAAAAGCGATATGCTCCATCAACTGCATCAGCATTCCATTCAAGTTCTTTTGCTGGCGGGGCTGCAAAAAGTATGAAAAGTCTTGCTGTATCAGCTCCGTATTTGCTGATAATCTCATCTGGATCGATGACATTACCCTTTGACTTGCTCATCTTTGCTCCATCTTTAAGCACCATTCCTTGCGTTAAAAGACGCACAAAAGGCTCATCCGCCTTTAAATACCCCAAATCCCTTAAAGCCTTTTGGAAAAAGCGAGCATAAAGCAAATGCAAGATAGCATGCTCTATACCGCCTATGTATTGATCCGCTCCAAGCCAATAATCCGTGCTTTTTTCATCAAGTGCGATTTTTTGCCAAGTTTTTTCATCACTTGCAAAACGAGCATAATACCAAGAACTTTCAAAAAAAGTATCTAAAGTATCACATTCTCTTTGAGCTTCAAGCCCACATTTTGGGCATTTGCAATGTTTCCAAGTAGGGTGCTTTTCTAAAGGATTGCCCTCCCCTGTGATATTTACATCATCTGGCAAGGTTATAGGTAAGTTCTCAAGCTTTTCACTAACTAAACCACAGCTTTTACAATGCACCATAGGTATAGGACAACCCCAATACCTTTGCCTTGAAACGCCCCAATCACGAATTTTAAAATTAGTCATTGTTTTACCTATGTTAAGTTGCTCGAATTTCTCAGCTATTTTTACTCTTGCAACATTACATTCTAAGCCTTCAAATTCAACACTATTAATAAGCTTGCCTTTTTTATCTGTGTAAGCCTTGCTTGGATCATAGCTTTCATCATCAATGACTTGTTTTATAGCTAGATTATACTTCCTAGCAAATTCAAAATCCCTCTCATCATGAGCTGGCACAGCCATAACTGCCCCACTTCCATAATCAGCCAAAACAAAATTCGCCACCCAAACTGGAATTTTCGCCCCTGTTAAAGGATGAAGGGCATAAAGTCCTAAAAAATAGCCTTCTTTATCATTCATCTGTCTTTCTCTTGGGCTTTGATTTTGTATAGCTTTAATCTTTTGTGCTGTGTGTTCATCAAGCAAGTTTTTTTCAAGCAAAGCATTTACTATGCTGTGTTCTGGAGCTAAAGCTACATAAGAAACACCAAAAAGCGTGTCAGCCCTTGTCGTAAAGACCTCAAAAGAAGGAGATTCAGCCTTTAAAGCACTTTCATCATCAAGCTTAAAAGCAAACTCAAGCCCATAGCTCTTGCCTATCCAATTTTCTTGCATGGTTAAAACTTGAGCACTCCACTTACCTTCAAGCTCCTTAAGTCCAGCTAAAAGTTCATCTGCATAAGCAGTGATTTTTACATAGTATCCAGGCATCTTTTTTTGGATAACTTCATGCCCACAACGCCAGCATTTTCCATCCTCAACCTGCTCATTTGCAAGCACAGTTTTATCATGATCACACCAATTTACAAGGGCATCTTTTGTATAAATGAGCCCTTTTTCAAACATTTTGATAAAAAATTCTTGCTCAAATTTGGTATAAAGTGGATCAGAAGTAGCAAGCATACGTTTTCTTGAAAAAGAAAAACCTAAAGAAAAAAGCTCTTTTTGCATATAGTCTATATTTTCATAAGTCCAAGTTTTAGGGTGAATTTTATGTTTTATAGCAGCATTTTCAGCAGGCATACCAAAGCTATCAAAGCCTATGGGGTGAAGCACATTAAAGCCTATTTTTCTAAAATGCCTTGCAAGTGCATCGCCTATGGTATAATTTCTTACATGTCCCATATGTATGCGTCCGCTTGGATAAGGAAACATAGATAAAATGTATTTTTTAGCTAGGCTTAAATCATCTTTTGGCTCGAAAGCCTCGCTTTTTTGCCAAAATTCCTGCCATTTTTTTTCTATCGCACTTGCTTCATATGCCATTATTTTTTCTCTCCTTAAACACTGCCTTTTTCATACATGGCACGCATTTTTTCTTTTTCTTGTTTTTTCTTAAGTTTATCAAGCTCTTTTTGTCTATACACACTTACACTAAATTTAAACCAAAGCAAAGCCGGACTTGCTACAAAAATCGAGCTTAAAGTCCCTGCTACAAGCCCTACGATGAGTGAAAGTGAAAAGCCTTCTATCATAGAACCGCCAAAAAAGTATAAGATCACAACAGTGGCTAAGGTAAGCCCTGAAGTAAGCACAGTCCTTGAAAGCGTGGCTGAAACGCTTTCATTGATAATAGGTGCAAGCTCGCTTTTCTTGCTTGTTTTTATGCCCTCTCTTATGCGATCAAAAATGATAATAGTATCATTTAAAGAGTATCCAAGCACGGTTAAAACAGCTGCTAAGGTATCTAAATTCACATCTATTTTAAATAAAGAAATAGCTCCTAAAGTAATGATAACATCATGCACCTCAGTAATAATAGCTGCCATAGCAAAACGCCATTCAAAACGAAGGGCTAAGTAAATTAAAATCGCAAGCAAAGACACGCTTACTGCCATAATGCCTTTATTTCTAAGCTCATCGCCCACTTTTGGACCAACCACATCAACACGTCTGATCTCAAAAGAGCCTGTATCTTTTAAAAAACTTGTAATTTGCGAATTTAAATCAGTTTCTACATTTTCATTTGAACCTAGAAAACGTATAGTTATTTCATCATCAGAGCCAAATTCAGTTACACTTAAGTTTTGAAAGTCCCCACCAGCTTCAAGCTTAGCTCTAATGTCTGCAATAGGTGCTTTTTGTTCGTATTTAAGCTGTATGAGTGTGCCGCCACTAAAATCAATGCCATATTGCAAGCCCCTATCAAATAAAAGCCAAAGCGAACCGAGCACCAAAAAACCAGATAAAAAATAAGCACCAAAGCGCATACGCATAAAATCATAAATTTTCTTTTCGCTAAAAAACTGCATTATTTTTTTCTCCTATATCCAAACCAAAGCCTTGTATTATTGCTTTTTTCCATTTGTTTTATAAACAAATCAAACATACCATGTGTGCCAATAATAGCCGTGATCATACTGACTAAAATACCTATACCAGTGGTTACTGCAAAGCCTTTAACCGGTCCTGTGCCATAAGCATATAAAGCGATTGAAGTTACTAAAGAAGTGATATTTGAGTCCATAATCGCACTCATAGCGTGTTTATAACCATCTTCTATGCTTTTTTTGATACTTGCTCCCTCACGCAAAAGTTCTCGTATGCGTTCATTTATGATCACATTTGCATCAACTGCCATACCAACGGTTAAAACAAGCCCAGCCATACCCGGCAGGGTTAAAGTCGCTCCAAAAATCGCCATCACAGCCACAACCACAAGTATATTGGCAATCAAAGCGATATTTGCAAAAACTCCGGCTATACCATAATACACCATCATAAATATCACTATAGCAATGCTTGCACCAATTAATGCTAACATTGACATTTGTATGCTATCGCTTCCTAAAGATGGACCTATACTTCTTTGCTCTAAAACTTTAACAGGAGCAAGCAAAGCTCCACTTCTTAAAGCCACAGCCACATCTCTAGCCTCTTCTTGAGTGAAATTTCCACTAATTTGCCCACTACCTCCACCTATACGCTCGTTAATCACGGGTGCTGAATAAACTTTATTATCAAGCACTATAGCAAGGCGTTTTCCAACACTTTTTTCAGTATAATCAGCAAAAATTCTTGCCCCTTGTGAATTTAAGGTAAAATTGATAATAGGAGCATTTGAATCTTTAGAAAAAGCTACTCTTGCATCAGTTAAGGTTGATCCATCAAGCACAGGGATAGTTTTTAAGGCATATTTAATATTTTCATTTTTAGCATCAGCTAAGATAATATCGCCATAACTTGCCGCTTCATTTTCACTTAAAAGATGCGCTTGAGACATCCTTGCATCATCTACTTCCATGAGTTGTAAATGAGCTGCTGTGGTGATTCGTTCTTTTGCTCTTTGCTCATCTTGGCTCGTCTTAATACCAGCAAGTTCGACTAAAATCTTATCTTCGCCTTGTTTGGCAACGGTTGGTTCAGCCAAACCAAACTCATCAAGGCGGTTTCGTATGGTTTCAACTGCTTGAAGCAAAGCATAATTAAGCGTTGATTGAATTTCCTCATCACTTAAACTCAAGCTATAATGCATATTTGCAAACGCAACATTCAAGCCGACAATATCCTTTAAAATAGCATCAATTTTAGCCACATCGCCTTCATCATAAAGCTTAAACTCGATACTAGTATCGCCTACTTTTATATCATCACTAATGATATTTTGTTTGTTAATCTCATAACTTAAAGCTGAAGCTATGCTTTTAATCTTTGATTTCACCGCTTCTTCACTATCTACGCCCAAAAGCAAATAAAGTCCGCCTTGTAAATCAAGTCCTAAATTAATCTTTGCTCCCTTTTGACTTTGCAAAAAAGAAGGCAAGGAAAACGCTATGCCAAAAAACAATACTGCTACAAAAATAAAAAGTTTATAGTTGATTTTTGAATTAGGCATCAATTTTCTTTGCTATAAATTCTTTTGAAATTTTTGCAATAGTGTTCTCATCATTAAGCTTAACTTTGATAAAATCATCTTCTGGTTTTATCACTTCGCAGATCAAGCCACCATTTGTGATGATTTTATCGCCTTTAGTAAGCTCTGAAATCATTTGTTTGTGGGCTTTTGCTTGTTTTTGTTGAGGGCGGATAACCAAAAAATAAAAAATCGCAAAAAGCACGAGTAGAGGTAACAATGAAGTTAGCAAAGAGTTTTGTTGCATATTATTTTCCTTTTGTAAAAAAATTAAATTCTAATTCTAGCATTTTAAAAATAATAAAATCCTTTTTTATTGCAATTTTACTTTCAAATTCAATTTATTTATCCTTTTTTGAGGGCTTAATCCTTGAAATTTTTTCACCATTTTTGGCTATTTATGGACTTGTTTTGCTTTTACGATCTGATAAAACTGGCTATTTTTGGGCTGGATTTTTTCTTGGAATTTTGTGGTTTTTTTGGCTTTCATTTTCTTCTGTTTATTTTGGACTAAGCTATTTGATCCCTTTTGAAATTCTTGGTATTGGTTTGTTTTATGGGATTTTGTTTCAAGTTTGCTTTATGCTTAAATTTGACTTTTTAAGGTTGTGCGGAGTATTTTTAATCAGCTTTATCCACCCTTTAGGCTTTGACTGGCTTAATTGGGGTATTTTAAGTGTGTATGGCTTTTTTGAAAGCTCAATGAAAGGCGTGATTTGTATGTTTTTAATCGCGTATTTTTACTATGAAAGATACATTTCAAGATATTATAAAATCACCATTATTTTAGCTTTATTTTTTATAGGTATGCAGTATAAGGATACTGAATTTAAAAGCTTAAATGCAAATATTGCTTTGATACAAACACATATCTCTCAAGATCAAAAATACCTCAGCGAAAATCAAGCCAATGAAGCAGATAGACTCATCAATGAGATATTTAAGGCTATAGAAGCTAAAAAAGAAGTAGTTGTGTTGCCAGAAAGTGCCTTTGCTTTTGAACTTAAACAAACTTTTTCAGGGCTTTATTATGAGCTTTTAAAAGAATTATCTAAAAATATTGTTATCATCACAGGAGCGTTTAATGAAGAAAATAAAGGTTTTTATAATAGCACTTATGTTTTTCAAAATGGTGAGGTAAAAATTCTTAACAAGCATTATCTTGTGCCTTTTGGCGAAGAATTACCTATCTTCAAAGAATTTGTGCGAACTTATCTTTTGCCAGATATGGGCGAGTTTTCAAGAGGCGAAAAGCTCAACCACTACGAACTTTTTGGACAAAAAATCACCAATGCGATTTGTTATGAAGCCACAAAAGAAGACTTATACAAAGAAAGTAAGATCATCATCGCCATATCAAATAATGCTTGGTTTGACGACTTTATAGAACCGAGCTTACAAAGACTTTTGATCGCATTTTATGCAAGTAAATATGGCGTAAGCGTATATCATGCAACAAATGGAGAAATTACAACCACCATCACACCTAAAAAATCACTTTTTGCGTATCTTAAAAACGAGCTTTTTGCGTATCTTGATCAGTTCAAAAACATAAAATAAAGTAAAAATGTAGCAACCAAAGATGAAAACTCAAGCAAAAAAACCTACAAAAGACAATGTGTTTAATGATAACTTAACTCAAGATAATGATCTTAACCAAACACAAGAATAATAAGTCGCTGTTCTAAGCTTTGATCCTTAAAGTAAAACTTAAGCCTTTTGCTTGCCAAGCTCTTTTAAAAACTCTTCCAAATTGTATTTTGCTCTATAATCCTCACTCAAAAGATGAATGAGTATATCACCTAAATCAAGCACGCTCCAATCCTCAGAACTTTCTATGCCCAAAAACTGCTCTCCTTTTTCTTTAAGCTTTGTTTTAAGTTCATCAATTAATGCCAAAGCATGCCTTTGTCCTAAAGTATTTGCAAGCACCACAAAGCTTACAAAATAATCCTTATCTTGCATATCAAAAACTTCGATTTGCTCGGCTTTTTTATCATCTAAAATATCCGTAATAGCTTTGATTCTTTCTTGCATTTTTATCCTTTGAGTTTTATTTATAAATTGAGTATAATATTCTTTAACTTCATCTTTTATGCCCTCACAAACCTCGCTGACATCTAAGGTATCGCGAATAAAAGATGAGGCTATATCAAAATGAACATCAAGCTTTTTAAATTCCTTTGGTATAATGATCTTAAGTCTGCTTGCCACGACAAATTCAACCATTTTGCTTAAGCTATCAAACTCATGCCAAGAGTGCAAACTCGCTAAATGATCAGCGCCTATAATAAGATAGATTTTACTAGGATTAAAACGTTTTTGAAGGTATAAAACGCTTTCTATACTTGGCACAGGTCTTTCTTGTTTTATCTCAAAATCACAAATTTCAACCTTTTCTAAATTTCCCCATAGTTTTTTCGCCCATAAAAATCTTTGCTCTTTACTTGCTACAAAGCCTTGTTTAAAAGGGTTTATAAAGGTTGGCATAATGATGAGTTTATCTATATCAAGTGTGTTTAAAGCTACCTTTACCACAGCATCGTGTCCTAAGTGCGGCGGATCAAAACTTCCGCCAAAAAATGCAATTTTCATTAAATTTTTAACCTTTTTTTTGTAGAATTCTAGCATTTTATTTTGCAAAAGGAAATTAAATGGCGATTAAAATTGCAATAAATGGCTTTGGGCGTATTGGAAGGTGTGTTGCACGTATTGCATTAAAACGCGATGATGTGGAGCTTGTAGCGATTAATGATACTTCAGATTTGGAGATCACAAAATACCTTTTTAAATATGACAGCGTGCATAGAACCTATGAGGGCGAAGTTTCAAGCCAAGATGATATGCTTATCATTGATGGCAAAAAAATCAAAGTCTTTAAAATTCGTGATATCAAAGAACTTAACTTTGCAAAATACGGTGCACAAGTCGTGCTTGAATGCACAGGAGCACATTTAACTCAAGAAAAGTGCCAAGCTTTTTTAGAACAAGGCATACAAAAAGTAATTATGTCAGCTCCTGCAAAAGATGATACGCCTACCTTTGTTATGGGCGTAAATTCTCATCTTTATAAAGGCGAAAAGATTATCTCAAATGCAAGTTGTACCACTAACTGCTTAGGTCCTGTGTGTAGGGTTTTGCAAGATGAATTTGGTATAGAAAAAGGGCTGATGACAACCATACATGCTTATACAAATGGGCAAAGCATTATTGATGCAAAGACAAAAGACAAACGTCGAAGCAGAGCAGCGGCTCAAAACATTATCCCAACTTCAACCGGGGCTGCAAAAGCCATGAAGCTTATCATGCCAGAACTTGATGGACGTTTGCACGGGCAAAGTATGCGTGTGCCAGTGATTGATGTTTCAAGCGTGGATTTGACCGCAAAGCTTGTCAAAAAAACAAGCAAAGAAGAGCTGAATAATGCTTTTAAAAAGGCTGCAGCTTCAAATTTAAAAGGCTTTTTGGCTATTGATGAAGATGAGAGGGTAAGTTCTGATTTTATAGGCTCAAGTTATGGAGCGATCGTGGCTTGCGATCTTACTCAAGTGATACAAGATGATTTTGTTAAAATCGTGGCTTGGTATGATAATGAATGGGGCTATTCAAGCCGTTTGCTTGATATGGCTGTGTTGGTGATGAAAGGTTAAAGATGCAAAGTGCTGATATTGTCTCGGTTAAAGAACTTGATTTAAATGGCAAGAAGGTGTTTATCCGCTGTGATTTTAATGTCCCTCAAGATGAGTTTTTAAATATCACTGATGATAGACGCATTCGCTCAGCTATCCCTACGATAAGATATTGTTTAGATAATGGTTGTAGCGTGATTTTAGCTTCTCATCTAGGGCGTCCAAAGGAGCTTAGTCAAAAATACTCTCTTGAGCCTATAGCAAAACGTCTTGCAAGACTTTTAAATAAAGAAGTAGTTATGGCAAAAGATGTGATTGGAAAAGACGCTAAAACTAAGGCAGCAAATTTAAAACCAACTGAAATTTTAATGCTTGAAAATTTGCGTTTTGAAAAAGGCGAAACCAAAAACGATGAAGAACTTGCAAAAGAACTTGCCTCAATGGCTGATGTGTATGTCAATGACGCATTTGGGGTATGCCACAGAGTGCATGCTAGCGTTGAAGCCATCACGAAATTTTTTGATAATAATCACAAAGGAGCCGGCTTTTTACTCCTTAGAGAAATCAGCTTTGCAAACAACCTCTTAAAACACCCAGCCCGCCCTTTTGTAGCTGTGGTAGGCGGCTCAAAAGTAAGTGGCAAGCTTCAAGCTTTAAGAAATCTTATCAACAAAGTCGATAAGCTCATTATCGGCGGGGGAATGGCTTTTACTTTCTTAAAAGCTCTTGAATTTGATATAGGCGATTCACTCTTAGAAGAAGAACTTATCGACGAAGCAAAGGCGATCTTAGCAAGGGGTAAGGAACTTGGGGTAAAAGTTTATCTACCTGTAGATGTGGCTGTGGCGCGCACTTGTTCAAGCGATGCTTTAATGTCTTATGTGCCAACTCAAGAAATTCCAAACGGCTTCATGGGACTTGATATAGGACCAGCAACTGGAAAGCTTTTTCGCGAGGCTTTAAGTGATGCGCAAACCATTTGGTGGAATGGACCTATGGGCGTGTTTGAGATAGAAAAATTCAGCAAAGGCAGTATGAAGATGAGTCATTTTATAGGCGATAGCCATGCTACAACCATCATTGGTGGAGGCGATACAGCCGATGTTGTGGCACGATCAGGTGAGGCTGATGAGATGACTTTTATCTCAACAGGTGGAGGAGCGAGCCTTGAGCTTATCGAAGGTAAAGAACTTCCCGGAGTTAAGCCTTTACGCGTCAAAGAGGGCGAATTATGATATATGCGGCGAATTTAAAGTGCCATCATTCAAGAGCTTCTTTTGCTTTATATGCTCAAAAGCTTGATGAAGCTTTAAAAATACATACAAAAGATGAGGTTTTTGTCTTTCCGCCAAGCTCGTGTTTTTATGCAAATGTCAAGTATTTCACTCAAGGGGCACAGAACTTTTATCCTTGCGTGCAAGGAGCATTTACCGGCGAAATAGGCAAAGAACAGCTTGATGAATTTGGTATAAACTCTGTTTTGATAGGACATTCAGAACGAAGAGCTTTAGGCGATAATGAAAACCTCATCAAAGCTAAATTTGACTTTGCAAAAGAGCATGCTTATACAATCGTCTTTTGTATAGGAGAGGATTTAGTATGTAAAAAAGCTGGCAAAACGAAGGATTTTTTACACAAACAGCTTGAAAATATAGATTTAAATTATGAAAAACTCATCATCGCTTATGAGCCTATTTATTCTATAGGCACAGGGGTAAGTGCTGAATTTAAAGATATAGAAGAAGTTTTACTTTTTTTAAACAGCCTAAGTAAAGCAAAACTTTTGTATGGTGGAAGTGTTAATGAAGAAAATATCAAAGCTATTTTAGATATAAAGCATTGCGACGGAGTTTTAATAGGCTCTGGGGCATTAAAAGTAGAAAATTTCATCTCTCTAATAAAAAGGATAAACAAATGCTAATGAAAGGCAAAAAAGGACTTATAGTTGGCGTAGCCAATAACAAATCCATAGCTTATGGCATAGCTAAAGCGTGTGCGAGTCAGGGAGCTAAGCTAGCATTTACCTATTTAAATGAAGCTTTGCAAAAACGCGTCGAGCCAATTGCAGCTGAGTTTAACTCAAGGGCTGTGTATGAGCTTGATGTGAATAACGAGGAGCATTTAAACGCTCTTGCAGGCAAAATAGAAAAAGACTTTGGTAAGCTTGATTTTGTAGTGCATGCTGTAGCATACGCTCCAAAAGAGGCTTTAGAAGGTGCTTTTATTAACACTACAAAAGAAGCTTTTAATATAGCTCTTGGTACTTCAGCCTACTCCCTAGTAGCTTTAACGCGTGCGGTATTACCCATCTTAAATGATAATGCTTCAGTGCTTACTCTTAGCTATCTTGGCGGGATAAAATATGTGCCACATTATAATGTTATGGGCGTAGCTAAGGCTGCTCTTGAAAGCTCTGTACGTTACCTTGCAAGGGATTTAGGTGTAAGGGGCATAAGGGTAAATGCAATTTCAGCAGGACCTATCAAAACCCTTGCAGCAAGTGGTATAGGGGATTTTAGAATGATTTTAAAATACAATGAAATCAACGCTCCATTAAAGAAAAATGTCAGCACCGATGAGGTAGGCAACTCAGCCATGTATTTACTTAGCGATCTTGCAAGCGGAGTAAGTGGGGAAATTCACTATGTTGATGCGGGCTATAATATCATGGGAATGGGTGATGTGTGCGAAGATGAAAAAGGTAAAACTATACTTTGCTGGGATAAGGAAAAATAATAACAATGTTTAATGGGCTTATAAGAGAAATTGCTGAAGTTAAGGCTTATAAGAACAATATCTTAAGCCTTAAAGCCTCTTATAAACCCAAACTTGGCGATAGTATAGCTGTGAACGGAGCATGTTTAAGCGTCATTAAGCTAGCACAAGACGGCTTTGATGTCGAGCTTTCAAAGGAAAGTAGGAGCCACCTTGCCCTTGAAAACTACAAAGACAAAGTGCATATAGAACCGGCTCTAAGGCTTAGTGATAGGATAGATGGACACTTAATGCAAGGGCATATCGATTTTATCGCTACCTTAGAAAAAATCGAAAAAATCGAAAATGGAGTGGATTTTTATCTTCAACTTCCAACCAAAGCCATGCCCTTAATGAGTGAAAAAGGTAGCATAGGTGTTGATGGCGTAAGTCTTACCATTAATGAAGTTTTTACAAGTAGCATACGCTTAACTATTATCCCTATAAGTTTTAAAAAAACTTTATTTCACAGCTATAAAATAGGGCGCAAAATCAATATAGAAAGTGATTTGCTCGCTCGTTACACTTTAAGATGGCTTGGGTGCAAAAATGCAAAAACAGATCAAAAGGAACTTTCTTGGGAACACATAGATCGGATTTCTTTTCTTTACTAGATAATGAAAAAGCTGGGGCTTTTATGGCTTATAATGCTGATTTTATGGGTTTTAGAGCTCAAATTTTAAACAAAAACCTTTTTACGCATCACGCACCAAATATAAAAAAATGCGTTTTTATGGAACAAATGCATTCAAACAAGGTTGAGCTTTTTAATGAAAGTAAAAGTGTTTATACTTGTGATGGCTTAATCACAGATCAAAAAAATATCGCCCTTTGCGTTTTAAGTGCAGATTGCTTGCCTTTGCTTTTATGGCATGAAAAAGGCTATATAGGAGCTTTGCATTCTGGACGAAAGGGCTGTTTTTCAAATATCTTAAACGAAGCTATACAAAAGATGAGAGCGAGCTTTGATACAAATTTAGATTTAGCACAAATGCACCTTTTTATCGGTGCATCAATTTGCAAGCAAAATTATGAAATAAATGGCGAGGTTTTAGCCGAAGCTATGGCTCATTTTAAAGACTTCGTAGATGAAAACAAGCTTGATTTAAAAGCCTTAGTTAAAGCCCAAGCTAAAAAACTTCATATTGCTCATATTCATGATAGTAGAATTTGCAATTTTGAAGACAAACGCTTTTTTTCTTACCGACGCGATAAGAGCGAACAACGTTTTGTAAGCGTAATTTATCTTAAGTGAGTAAAAAATGTATATGCAAAATAAAGACTTAAGAGTGCTTAAAACCATTCAAAAAGCAAGAGAGTTTTCAGACTTTGAGCTTTCAAATGAACAGCTTGTTAGTGATTTGATCAAGGCTGAATTAGCAACTTTAAACATAGAGCAAAGAGAGTACATCACTTCTTTTTTAAACCAGCTTATAGAAAGCAAAAACAAAGCCTTACTCAGTAACAAATAAACTCGGCTCAAGACATTTACACAAAAAAAACAAAACTCACCAATTCAGCACAAATTCCGTGCCTTCGCGTAGCTTTGAATTACATTTTATGGTGATTTTATATTCCTTGCAAATATCTTGTACAAGGCTTAAGCCTATGCCAAAACCGCCTTGATCTTTATTAAAACGAGCATAACGATCAAAAATCTTTTTCACACTCTCCTCATCGATCCCACACCCACTATCTTTGATTGAAAGGGTATTATCTTTGAGTTTTACTTGTATAAAGCCACCTTTTTTGTTATATTTAATAGCATTATTTAAAAGATTATCAAACATTTTATTGATTTTACTTTTGCTCGCCACCAAAAAGTTATTTACCTCAAGTTCTATGCTTAAATCCAACTTTTTTTGCTCAAAAAAGAGCTTAAAATACTCAAGCCTTTCATTCACAAGCTCTTTCATATCAATCTTTTCTTCTTCATTTGAAATGGTATCTGGAAAAGTATAAAAAATCAAATCCGAATACGTCTGACTCAAGGTTTTTGCAGCAAGCTTCATACGTTTAAATTTAACCTCATCAAGGATATTTTTTTGCTGTTCAAGCCTTTCAATGCTAAGCAAAATCACACTTAAAGGCGTATTAATCTCATGCGTAAAGTCTTTGATAAAACTATTTAGGGTTTTAATCTTGTTTTCAAGCGGTTTTATAGCAATTTTTACCAAAAAATAAGAAACTAAAGCGATGAGTAAAAAAGAAAATAAAGCACCTGCAAAAACTTTTGATCGAATAAGCATCACATCATCGCTCACATCTTCACCCACAACAAAAGTCCTCAAAGCCCCATCTTGTATGCTCTCTCGCTCAAAATCTTTTTTTCTATCATCCTCTTTTTGAAGATAATAACTCGTTGAATCCATAGCCGCTATATAAAAGGCTTTGTTTTTATAAATTCCCCTTGTGCGAATGCTTACATTAAGATCTTTTGGGGTAAAATCCAAACTTGAACAAAGAATTTGTTTTTCATCAAGTATGGCAAATTTAAGACTTGAAACATTACTTATATCTTTGCATGCTTGAGTAATTGGGGTATATTTAGAGTTTATCACGCTTAAAACTATAGTTCTGTGAGCATCCTTTAAGTCTGAAGTTTTTACATTAACAAGCTCTTCATAGAGTTTTTGATACCACAAAACAAAGAAGATAAGCAAAAAAATACCTGTTGTTACAAGATAAAGGCTAAGGATTGACCTAATTACCCATTTAGCCTCTGTCATAGCAATACCCCCTGCCACGTTGGTTGATGATAGAATCCTTACCGAGAATTTTTCTTAAATTTTTCACATACGCTCTTAAACTCAACTCACTTGGCTCTTCATCATAATCCCAAAGCTCTTCAAAAATCTGTTTCACGCTCACAAAACGATTTTTGTGCTTTAAAAGCAAAGACAAAAGCTTAATTTCCTTACTTGGCAGGGTAAGGGCTTTATCATCTTTGTATAAAATTTGAGAAGAAAGAGAGAATTTATAATTATCGCCCAAATCCTCGTAATTTTCATTTTTATGAGCAAAAGAACGCTTTAATATACTTTCAACACGCAAAGCAAGTTCAACAAGCTCAAAAGGCTTTCTGATATAATCATCACAGCCCGCATCAAAGCCTTCCTTTAAATCACTAGCCGTATTTAAAGAAGTAAGAAAAATAGCTGGTGTGTTTTTGCCTGCTTGCCTGAGTTCCTTAAGCAAAGAAAAACCATCGCCCAAAGGCACTTTAACATCTAAAATCCACAGATCAAAATGCTTTTCATAAGCAAGATTTAAAGCTGCTTCAGCATCATTTACCAAACTTATTTCATACCCCTCATCAATCAGAAATTCCTCAACAAGCTCACTAAGATTAATATCATCTTCAAGCAAAAGAATCTTCGCTGCCATTTCTTTACCTTTTGTTCTTAAAATATAAATTTTTTATTATATTTTATAGCACAAAAATTAATTTTTGTGCTATAATGAAAGGAAAAATTCATACTTTGCTTTAAGGACAATCATTATGCTCCCAAGGTGGGATAATTCTTACAGCGTATATAACGCTAAAGTCGACGAACAGCACAAAAAGCTTTTCGAGCTTGCGGCTGAAGTTGAGCAAATCTCAGATAGATCTGTAGATAAAACAAAGGTAAAAGACTTACTAGCTGGCTTTTTTAACTATATGAAAGAACATTTTCATGATGAGGAAAAATATATGCAAACTATAGGTTTTCCAGACCTTGATCCTCATAAAAAAATTCACAAAGATATCATTCAAATGATGATTGATCTCATTAAAAATATTCGTAGCACAAATGATTTAAAAGAAAAACTCTATGTAGCAGCTAAAAAATGGCTTTTAGAGCATATTTTGTTTGAAGATATGAAAGTCGCTGAATACAGAAAGTCTCTTCTTGCTTCAGAAGATGGTAGCGATATTAGCTTTGAAGCAAGTGATGATGATGATACACAAGTGTATAGTTATTTTTATACCTGTGCTTGTAAAGGAAAAATTCACGATGTGCCTTTTAATGTTCATCAAAAGATACAAAAAAATAAAAAGAAATTTAACTGCAAAGTCTGCAAACAAACAATTAAATTTTACAAAACCACTTAAAGGGAAACAATGAAAAAAAAAGAAGTTAAAGCGTGCTATTTTAGACTACCGGCAAACTTAAAACAAAGGCTTGATAAACTCAGCAAAAAAAGTGCAAAGCCTAAATCAAAACTTATCATAGAAGCTCTTGAAGCTTATTTTGAAAACTATGACAGTGACGGCGAGGATTTTTCATTTGCCATTGATGCTTTAGAAGAGCTAAAAGATGGAAATTACGACAAGGCAAGCAAAAAAATCGATAAAGCAGTAAAAAAATTACAAAAATAATCAAGCATTTTCATCACACTGATCGCACACTCCTTTAGCGATCACGCTTTTAACTTTGCCTTTGATTTTTGGCATTTTAAAATCCGTGATTTTATGACACACGTCACAAACAAAATGAGCTTTTGCACCCAAAGCCAACTCATAAAAACTCTTTCTTTCAAGCGTGCTTTTACTCACTATACCTTTTTCTTCAAAAAGCTGTATATTGCGGTAAAATGTGGTTTTGTTCGCCTCTAAATGAAAATCATCAAAACTCAAAGGCTCATTGGCACTCGCTAAAATTTCAAGCATTTCAAGCCTTAAATCAGTAAGAGCGATACCTTGTTCTCTAAGAAGTTCAACCGCGTTCATTGCTTTGCTTTCTTTGTTAATTTTTGCATATATTTTAGCAAATTTTTAGCTAAAATTTGCTTTTTTGCAAATCAAATTTTATTTTGCAACTTTAATTTTTAAAAACAACTTATTTTTTAAGTTGCAACTAAGTTGCATTTGTTATAATTCACTCAACTTTTTACAAAAAGTATTCAAAAAAGGAAAATTCAATGAAAAAAACTCTCGCAAGCCTCATCTTTGCCCTACCTCTTCTTGCAAAGCCTATCATCAGTGTTAGCATACCGCCACAAAGTTATTTCGTGCAAAAAATAGCTGGAGATAGCGTAGAAATCAATGAAGTCATATCGCCAAATACAGACGAGCATAATTTTGAATTTAAACCCTCAACCATGCAAAAACTTGAGCAAAGCGATATTTATTTTACCATAGGGCTTGAGTTTGAAAAGCCTATGATATATAAATTTAAAGATACATTTAAAAATCTTAGCATAATAGATACCAGAAAAGATATAAAGCTACTTTACACAACTTTTGAGTATGCTCATCATGAAGAAGAAGCTGAACATAAAACGCATTTTGAACATAAGCATGCCCCAGTAGTATTTAAAGATAGCGAGGTAAAAGATAGGACTATAAATGATTATCAAGGCGAGTTTTACTCAGTGTATCCACTCTTGCTTGATGATAGCTTAGATGAAATATTTTATCTTAAAGCTCTAAACAACAAGCAAAGTAAAAATGAGATCAAAGCTTATTATAAAGAAGGCTATAAAAGCGATATTGATAAAATTCTCATTAATAACGACAATATAAGTTTTTATAAAAAAAATGAAGTTTTAAAAGGCACTTATGCGTATAAAGGGTTTAAAATCTTTACCTATGAAAGCGGTAAAAAAGGCGTGCGTTATCAGTTTGAAAATACTGATAAAACAAGTAAAGCCCCTAAATTCGTGCAATTTAGCGATCATCAAATCAGCCCAACAAAAAGCAATCATTTCCATATCTTTATAGGTGATTTAAGCTTTGAAGCACTTAATAAAAAAATGCTCAATTGGCCTACTTTTTACTCAACATTACTTTCTAAAGAACAAATCATAGAAGATCAAATCACTCATATTGAGCTAGGAAATGATCCACACATCTGGCTTGATCCACTTTTAGTAAAAACTCAAGCACGCACCATAACACAGGCTTTAAGTAAGCAATATCCACACAATAAAGCCCTTTATGAAGCTAATTTAGCCAAATTTCAAAATGAACTTGACGCCTTAGATACTAAGATAAAAAGCCTTTTAAAGGATAAAAAAGACAAGAAATTTATAGTTTATCATCCAAGCTGGGCGTATTTTGCAGCAAGGTATGATCTAGTGCAAGTGCCAGTTGAGATTGAGGGTAAGGAGCCAAAACTTAAAGACTTAAAAACTTTAATAGAACTTGCAAAAAAAGAAAAAATACAAACCATATTCGTGCAAAAAGGCTTTCCTCAAAGTGCAGCAAAGCTTTTAGCTAAAGAATGCGGTGCGACTATAGCAGAGATCGATCATCTTTCAAGAGACTGGGAAAACGAACTTTTAAAGAGTGCTCAAAAACTTTCACAAAGCTTTTAGGATAGTTTTGTATGCTTCGTTTGCTTATGATTGTTTGTTTGTCTTTTTGTTTTGCAAAAGCTTGTGCTTTATTATTTATACACCTAAAACACACATTAGCATTGAGCTTATACATGAACATAACACACTTAAAGGAACAAATTGAGCTTACTTTTTTAAATGCCAAAAAAACACAAAGTTATCAAACAACGCTCAATTTAAGCGATTTTATTGCCATTTTAGCCGCTTTTAACGCAAAATCTGGAGTATTTTAATGAAACTTTTTGAACTTTCAAAGCTAAATTATGCTTACGATAAAGAAATGGTGCTTAAAGATATAAATTTAAGCTATGATACAAAGGATTTTTTAGCTATCATTGGACCAAATGGAGGCGGTAAATCAACGCTTATAAAGCATATCTTAGGACTTTTACCCTGTGCTAATTTTAAATTTAAGGCTTTAAAAACGAATGAAATTGGCTATGTTCCTCAAAACACACTTGTGAATGAAAACTTTAGTATAAATACGCTTGAACTTGTTTTAATGGGACTTATTAATGAAAAAATCTTTGGCTTTTATAGTAAAAAAGATATAAATAAAGCTCTTGAAGTCCTCGAAAAAGTTAGCTTAAAAGAATTTGCATATAAAAATATCAAAGATTTAAGCGGAGGGCAAAGACAAAGAGCTTATATAGCAAGGGCTTTGATAAGTCCATGCAAGCTTTTAATCCTTGATGAGCCAAGTGCTAGCCTTGATAGTAAAAGTGCTTTAAATATCTTTGAGTTTTTACGCTCTTTACATAAACAAGGCATAGGAATTATTAGCATTTGCCATGATATTAATATAGTGCTTGCCTTTGCAAACAAAATCGCTTATCTTAACAAAGAACTCATCTTGTATGATAATGATAAGCACAAAGCAAAGCTCCTTACTCATCTTCAAACCTACTAGCATTTTTGTGCGGTAGAAATGAGCTTTGATGAATGTCTTAGTTGCGAGCATACACACAAAAGGAGTAAAAGTGTTGGATATGTTTGAATTTTCTTTTTTTCAAAATGCTTTTTTAGCATCTATTTTCATCAGTTTAGCTTGTGGGATAATTGGCTCTTTAGTGATGATAAACCGCCTTTTTTCAATGGCTGGAGGAATCACTCATGGAGCATTTGGCGGTATAGGTTTGGCGTTTTATTTTTCTTTGCCTTTGCTTTTATGCACCTCGCTTTTTACGCTTTTTTTAGCTTTAATCGTAGCTTTTTTATCCAAACGTTATCCTCATAGAAGTGATAATTTCATCGCTGTTATTTGGGCATTTGGAATGGCTTTGGGCTTGATTTTAATTGATTTAAGTGCGGGATATAAGAGTGATTTAATGGCGTATTTGTTTGGCTCGATTTTAGCCGTTTCAAGTGCTGATTTATGGCTTATATTTGGTGCTAATTGTCTTTTTATAGTGCTTGTGCTTGCTTTTTATCGCCAATTTGTTGCCATAAGCTTTGATCAAGAATTTGCCTTACTTCGTGGTGTAAATACAAGCTTTTTTTACTATTTACTCATTTGTATGATCGCCTTTTGTATAGTCATTTGCATGCGTTGTGTGGGATTGATTTTAATCATTGCCTTACTTAGCATTCCTTGTTTTATCGCTGAATATTTTACTCAAAAACTTTTAAAAATGATGGCTCTAGCTTCACTTTTAAGCTTTATCTTTTGCTTTTTAGGGCTTATTTTAAGCTTTGTGCTTAATCTTAGCAGCAGTGCAAGTATCATCATGATAGCCTGCCTAGCCTTTGTGCTTGTATTTATAGTAAAAAGAAGAAAAAACTAAACAAGTAAAATATCAAAAAAATTACTTCTTTTTCAACAAAAATTCAGGCAATTTATTAGATTTTATGATAAAATAAGGCTTTTAAGAACTAAGGTTAAAAAAGCTATGCAAGAAAATTCTCGTTTAAAAATTGCGATTCAAAAATCAGGTCGCTTAAGTAAAAGCTGCCTTGAGCTCTTAGAACTCATCGGCGTAAAAGCTCATATCCACGAACAAAGCCTCATCGCTTTTGCGACAAATTTAGAACTTGATATCTTACGTGTTAGAGATGATGATATACCGGGGCTTGTTTTTGATGGGGTAGTTGATCTTGGCATTATAGGAGAAAATGTACTTGAAGAAAACGCCTTAGAACGAAGCCTAGCCAAAGAAAGCTGTGAATATATCTTGCTTAAAAAGCTAGACTTTGGACATTGTCGCTTATCTTTGGCAATGCCTCAAGATACCGAATATAAGGGCTTAAAAAGCTTTAATGGCTTAAGGATAGCAAGCTCATATCCTCAGCTTTTAAAACGTTTTATGCGTGAAAAAGGCATAACTTACAAGCACTGCACGCTTACAGGTTCAGTTGAAGTTGCACCGCGAGCCAATTTAGCTGATGCTATTTGTGATCTTGTCTCAAGTGGGGCAACTTTACAGGCTAATGGACTTAAAGAAGTTGAGGTGATTTACACTTCAAAAGCGTGTTTGATCCAGAAAAAAGAAAACCTAAGCAAGCAAAATCAAGCCCTGGTGGATAAGCTTTTATTGCGAATTCAAGGTGTATTGCAAGCTAGAGAAAGCAAATACATCATGCTTCATGCTCCAAAAGATAAGCTTGAACGCATAATCTCTTTGCTTCCGGGCATTGAAAATCCAACTATTTTGCCTCTTGCTCATGATGAAAAAAAGGTGGCTTTACACATGGTAAGTCAAGAAAATCTCTTTTGGGAAACTATGGAAAGACTTAAAATGGAAGGTGCAAGTTCAATCTTAGTTCTGCCTATAGAAAAAATGCTTAAATGAAGGAAGAAAATATGCAAATTTTACATTTTAATAAACTCACTCAAGAAGAACAAAAAAAAGCCCTTAAACGTCCGGCTATAGAGCGTAAAGATGAGCTTTCAGCCTTGGTAAAAGGCATTATTGATGAAGTAAAAAATAGAGGCGATGAAGCTTTGATAGCACAAGCCTTGCGTTTTGATAAGGCTGAAATCTCAAGCATAAAACTCACTCAAGATGAGATTAACTTAGCTTGTCAAAGAGTAGATGAAAATCTAAAAAAAGCCATTATCACAGCTTATGAAAATATCAAAAAATTCCACCAAGCTCAAATTTTTAAGCCCCTAGAACTAGAAACTACACAGGGCGTAAAATGCGAACTAGTGAGTCGTCCCATAGAAAAAGTTGGACTTTACATACCAGGAGGACTAGCTCCGCTTTTTTCAACAGCTTTGATGCTAGCAATCCCTGCAAAAATAGCAAATTGCAAAAAGGTAGTTTTAGCAAGCCCAGCTAAGATCAATGATGCTGTGCTTTTTTGTGCCAAGCTTTGTGAGGTAGATGAGGTATATCAAATGGGCGGAGCTGGAGCCATAGCTGCACTAGCTTATGGCACACAAAGTGTAACTCGGGTAGATAAAATTTATGGACCAGGAAATGCCTTTGTAACTGAAGCTAAAGCTCAAGTAAGTGCTGATATAAATGGGGCTGATATAGACATGCAAGCTGGACCAAGCGAGGTTTTAGTCATCGCTGATGAGGCAGCAAATGCTGAGTTTGTAGCTAGTGATTTGCTTTCTCAAGCCGAGCATGGAGCGGATTCTCAAGTGATTTTAGTGTGTTTGAGTGAAAGTTTTGCCCAAAAAGTAGGTAAAGAGCTTGCTTCTCAGCTTGAAAACTTACCGCGAAAAGAATTAGCCTCAAAGAGCTTAAGTCATTCAAAAATCATCATAGCTAGTAATTTAAACGAAGCGGTGCAAATTTCAAACCAATACGCTCCAGAGCACTTAATCATACAAACTGCCTCTCCAAGAAGTTTGCTTGATAAGGTGCAAAATGCTGGTTCAGTGTTTTTAGGAGCCTTTTCTCCTGAATCAATGGGCGATTATGCAAGTGGAACAAATCATGTTTTACCAACTTATGGGCTGACAAGAACACGTTCAAGCTTAAATTTAAGCGATTTTACTAAAAAAATGACTGTTCAAGAATTAAGCTGTGAGGGCTTTAAAAAGCTTGCAAAAAGCGTTGAAATTTTAGCACATGCCGAGCATTTAGACGCACATAAAAATGCTGTAAGCTTGAGGTTAAAAACTTTATCATGAGTGAAAAAATCCTATTTATCGATAGAGATGGCACTATCATTGAGGAGCCAAAGAGTGATTTGCAAGTTGATAGCCTTGAAAAACTTCGCTTTGAAAAAGGAGTTATCCCAGCCTTGCTTAAGCTTAAGAATTTTAATTTTAAATTCGTGCTTGTAAGCAATCAAGACGGGCTTGGCACAAGCTCTTTTGCTCAAAAAGACTTTGAGCTAGTGCAAAATAAAATACTTGATATTTTAAAATCTTGCGGAATAGAATTTCAAGATATTTTCATTTGTCCGCATTTTGAGCATGAAAATTGTGCATGCAGAAAGCCAAAAACTGCACTTTTAAAAGACTATATCATCCACCAGCTTTATGATAAAAATCAAAGCTTTGTTATAGGCGATAGAAAAACTGATATGATTTTAGCTCAAAACTTGGGCATACAAGGCTTGCTTTATGAGCCAAAAAAGAACACTTGGGAAGATATTTGTAATACTATCTTAAGCTCTTTTAGAACGAGCTTTGTTCAAAGAAATACCAAAGAAACACAAATCAGCATTAAAGCGTGCTTAAATGGAGGCAAAAGCCAAATTCAAACAGGGATTGGCTTTTTTGATCATATGCTTGATCAAATAGCAGTGCATTCTGGCATAGCCCTTGAGATACATTGCAAAGGGGACTTAGAAATAGATGAGCATCACAGCGTTGAAGATGTAGCACTAGCCCTTGGAGAGGCACTTAAAAAAGCTATAGGCGATAAGATAGGTATAGCAAGATATGGCTTTTGCTTACCTATGGATGAAAGTCTAGCACGTTGTGTGCTAGACTTTTCAAACCGCCCTATTTTGGTGTATAAGGCTAAATTTAAGAAAAAAAAGCTAGGCGAGCTTAGCACTGAGATGATAGAACATTTTTTCTACTCACTAAGCTATGCGCTTGGCATAAGTTTGCACCTTAAAGTAAAAGGTAAAAACGATCATCACAAAGCTGAAGGGCTTTTCAAAGCCTTTGCTAAAGCTCTTAAAATGGCGATAAAAATAGAAAATGAAAGTCTTGCTAGCTCTAAGGGTATGCTGTGAGTTACCCAGAGAAAATCAAAATGAATTTTTACAAAAACATATATACAGAATTTGTAATAATTTACCAAACATCTACTTTTGTAAGCAAGAAAAGTTTATATAATACTTTAAAAAATAAAGCATAATTTAATCTATATAAAATGAGACTCTAAAGGTGTTAAAGTTCTTAGCCTTGATGAGATGAAAGAGGTTAAGGGTGGGTATCTTTATAAGCCTTTTAGTGCAAATTGGTATGCTAATCAAGGCAAGCCTTATCCTAGCAGTTATGGCTATAATTCATCAAATTCTATTTTGGTTCAAGCTGGACAAGAGGCGATTAAAAAATTATCAAGGCCTGTTGGATTGCCGTGGAATTACTAAGATTTACCAAGTTTAATTCTATTTTCGAATTTTTTGGTATAAACTTTTTCGTTTTTCTGCTGATTTAGTTTTAAAACATTGATTTTAGAAAAAAGGCAGAAAAATGCAAATCAATTTCTTAAATCTTAATTCTACTTTTAACGAAAGCGTTTATAAAGCTTTAAAACCCGGAGATAGTATTGATACTAACGCGAACATAAAAGATTATCTTAATAATCAAAACTTATCAAGTAAATTTAAAAATAAAGTCTTTTTTACTGATATTGTAAGCGGACGGAGAATTAGTGTTAATTTAAGTGATGAGAATTTAAAAGATTTGCAAAATGCCTTTGGCACTTCCCAAGTTAAACAAAACAAAGATGGCACTTATGGGCTTAGCGGACAAGCTCAAAATTTAGTAGCAGGTTGGTTCGGTGATATAGCTTATCAAAGAGGCTATTTAGAAGCAGATATTGATAAAAATGGCTCTTTAGACGCAAATGAATTTGGTAATACAAGAAGTGGAGTAGGAATTGATGCTAATATAACTTACCAAAATGATAAAATTTCAGTTCAAACTCAAATTTATTCTTATGGTCAATTTAACAAACAAAAAAAATATTTGGATAATCTTGGATATACACCAGAAAATTTCAGCCATAAAATAACTGATTCCACCTTCAGCATAACCCAAGAACTCAATAATACTTTGAGCAAAGACAAAGACAAAGACGGATTGCTTACACTGAGTGAGTTAGTAGTGGATAAGGATAAGTCCGAGTCTGAATATAAGTTTGCTTTAAGACAAATTTTAGGAAACCAACAAAAAGCTGAAAAATTAATTGGCTCAGGGCTTAAATATGTTAAATTAGATCTACGCGATCTTTTTATTGATTTAAAAAAAATGCTTGAGGAATTAGAAAAGATGATGAAAGAAGCTTTGATGAAAGAATTAGGTCTTACAGGTAATCCTGATAATTATGATTTAA
>NZ_QHLK01000010.1 GCF_006864455.1 Campylobacter sp. MIT 97-5078 | reverse complement strand
TTTTTAAGTTAAGCTAAAATAAAAGCTTTTCAACAAAAGCTTTATAAATTTTTGATTATATCTTAAAAAGGCACTGGCGTGCAATACAAAAAAAAAAAACGGAAAATTCAAATTTAATGTTACTTTTTCACACTAACTAAAATATTTTTAACGAAAATTATAAATTTTATCCTTAAAAATATTTTAGTTAGTGTGAAAATTATCAGCTATTTATAAAGATAAACAAACTATAATTAAAGCTAAACATTACTCATCTAACAACAAAATTGTAAAATATTAAAAACATTTTACAATGCAAGCTCAAATCACAAAAAATTCCAAAAAATTTGATATAATATATATTTTTAAGAATGAAAATAAAATTAAAGTCAAAACATGAAAATAACTCTAGAATGCAAAGATATTATCCTTGAAAATGCCTTAAGACTTTTTTTAAGAGAGTATTTGGTGATGAAGAAGATAGTCGCCTTGGTTTTGATCTTTAATTTGCTCGCTTTACTTTATGGTTCAAGTACACTAAGCATAGGCGTTGATGAAGCAAAGATATATTTTACACATACAAATTTGCTTTACTATCTTACGCATGCTTCTACTTTTGTGTTTGGACAAAATGATTTTGCTCTTCGTTTGCCCCTTTTAATCTTGCATATTTTATCATGTATCCTTTTATATTTGCTTGCTTTAAAGATCACAAAAACGCCAAAAGATGCTTTGTTTTCGCTCATTTTATTTGTGCTTTTGCCCGGTAGTGTTGCAAGTGCTTTGCTTGTTAATCAAGCTTCTTTAGTGATATTAATGAGCTTATTGATCTTGTGTGCGTATGAATATGAGAAAAAATACAGCTTTTATGTTCTTCTATGTTTGGCTTTTTTTGTCGATTCTTCAGTGATGATCTTGTATCTTGCACTTTTTTTCTTTGGTTTTTATAAAAAAGATGCCTTGCTTTGGAGTGTAACCTTAATTCTTTTTGGTTTGTGTTTAAGTTTTTATGGTTTTGATACTGGCGGTAAGCCAAAGACTTATTTTTTAGATACCTTAGGAATTTTTGCGGCGTGTTTTTCGCCTTTAGTTTTTATATATTTTTTCTATGTGATTTATCGTATTGCTTTGAGCGATAAAAAACCTTTGTTGTGGTTTGTTATGGCGACAACTTTTGTATTTTGTTGCTTGGTTTCGATAAGACAAAAGCTTTATTTAGAAGACTTTTTGCCTTTTTGTGTGATCTCTACACCTTTGCTTATACGCACTTTAATGCAGTCTTACCGCGTTCGTTTGCCAAATTTACGCGTAAAATATAATATTTTTATACAATGTTCGCTTATTTTTTTAATTTTATGCTACACGGCTATAGTTTTTAATACCTTTCTATATACTTTTATTTCAAATCCTAAAAAGCATTTTGCATATAATTATCACGGCGTTAAAGAGCTTGCTTTAAAGCTTAATGAAATGGGTATAAAAGGTGTAAAAACAAATGAAGATTTAGCTTTAAGGCTCAAATTTTATGGCATTGATTCAAGCAAAACCTATCGTTTGATCAAGCTAGATGATGCTAAAAATGCAAATATTAAAGTGCAAATCGCAAGCTTACAAGAATACTACAGGCTTGAAAGGATAAAACAAAAGTGAAGCACGCTTTTTCTTTACTTGAAAGCGTTTTTGTGTTGATTATCCTTGCGTTGATTATTTCTTTAGCTCAATTTTATCCAAGTAATGAAAGTAAAATTTATCTAGGTGCAAAGCAAATTGTAAATGATTTACACTACGCAAGAGCTTTAGCCTTAATGCAAGAAAGTTTTAGAGATGAAAAATTAAGCGTTGCTACAAAAGATGAATGGTTTAAGGCAAGGTGGCAGCTGTATTTTATCCGGTCAAAAAGCGCAACAAATAACGAGCAAACTTATACTTTATTTTTGGATAAAAATGGCGATGGAAACGCAAATATCGGTAAAATTAATATCAATATAGACAGAGAAATTGCTGTTGATCTTTTTAATCCAAAAAAGCTGATGAATTCAGGGCAAAGTGGAGTAATTAACGCCCAAGATGAAAAGGCAAGTCAGAGGTTTAATATACAAAAAACTTTTGGTATTTTAAGGGTGGAATTTAAAGATGATTGTGCTGGTAGCACTCGTGTGATTTTTGATGAATTTGGTAGGCTTTATTCACCTTTAAGAGGAGCAAATCAAGCCTTTGATAAACTTCTTATACACAAAAACAAATACTGCATTATTAAGCTTATTAATCAAACTCAAAGTGTTTGCATACTCATCGATACACTCAGCGGTTATGCGTTTTTACCAGCTATTACACGATCAAATACACAATATATAGCTCATAAGCAAAAATTATGCTCTCAAATTTAAGAGTTTTGATCATACTTTTTTAGTATCAATTTGGTATAAAAATAATATAGAATTATTTATAATTCTATATTATAATTGTATGAAAATGTGATAGATGATAGAATTGAATATAAATTCGTTACAAATTTGAACTAAATCTTAGTTAATTAGAAGGAGTATTGATAATGAATCTAGGAATTTCGGCTAAGCTTTATATGGGTTTTGCCTGTATTGTTGTTATTATGGTTATAACCTCTATCTTTTCTATATATGAGGTTAAAGAACTTAACTCTATGCTTGTTCGTGCAACTTATGTCAATGGAGTGATTTCAAGACAAGCGATTAATTTTAGAGGCTCTGTGCATGATCGATCGATTCTAATCCGTGACGCAGCCTTGATTACAGATGAACAAGATTTTCAAAACACCTTAAATATGATCAAAAAGCTTGAAGATGATTATAATAAAGCTGAAGCAAATTTCGCAGAGCTTTTTAGTAAAAAATTACTCAATGAAACTGAAACAAAAATGTATCAGGATATAGAAGAGATTAAAAATACAACCTTGCAAACTTATACAATGATCTTGCAAAGCTTAAAACAGGGTAATATAAATCAAGCTAAAGCGATGATTTTAGATCAAGCTCGTCCGCAATTTATCACTTGGCTTGCGCGCATTAATGTTCTTATCGATCATGAAGAGCTTGCAAACTCAAATTTAACAAATCAAGCCATCGCTGATTCTCAAGCTTTTGTGCCAATTATGATTGCTATTATTTTAATTGCTCTTATCATCTCGATTATCGTAGCAAGTTATAGTGCTCGTTATATCAAAAAGGTTGTAGGTGGAGAACCAGCTGAAGTAAATCGTATCATTAATGAAGTCGCACAAGGAAATTTAAGGCTTCAAATTCAAACCAAATACGAAGCAAGCATACTACATACAGCGAGCAAAATGCAAAGTCAGCTTAAAAATATAGTGCAAAAAATCGCTACTCTTTCAAGTGAGATTAATAAAAAAGTTGAACTTGTTAATGATATATTTGAAAATACCGAAAAAGCGACCAATGAACAAGACAATTTGTCAAAGAAATCAGCACAAGGCATACATGAGCTTGTCCAAAAAACTTATAATATCCAAAAAATAGCTGATGAAACTGAACAAAACTCTAAAAACACCACTCAAATTTGTCAAGAAAACAAAACAGCAGCTCAAGAAACAGCTGAACAAATGGAAAATGTGGCCCAAAACTCAGGTAAGATGTCAGAGCAAATCAGTTTTTTAAACGAACATGCTCAAAATATAGGACAAAGCACGGAACTTATCAGCGAGATCACAGATCAAACCAATCTCTTAGCTTTAAATGCTGCTATTGAAGCTGCAAGAGCTGGTGAAGTAGGGCGGGGTTTTGCCGTCGTTGCTGATGAGATTAGAAAGCTTGCTGAAAAAACAGGTGTAGCTACCGGACAAATCACTATCATTAATCAAAAAATTCAAGAAGAAGCCGTCGCTACATCTACAGCTATACAAGAGTCAATCCCCCTTATCACTCAAGGCAAAAACTTAAGTGATGAAATGCGTGATTCTATGGATTTAATCGCAAAACAAGCCAACAACAGTCTCATAAAAGCAAGAGAAGTAAATCAAGAAGTCAATGAGCAAATCAAACTTATGGAAGAAATAGAAAAACAAGTGACTTCATGTGCGGATATTTCAGTTCAAACCAAAAATACCATTATCGAAAATAAAAAAGCAGCTGGAGAGCTTAAGGATATCGCTGAACACTTGCAAAAAGAGATAGAAATTTTCAAACTCTAAGCTAAAATCTTTCTACCATATACATATAAGCTGGGATATTAACCTTGACAAAAGGCTCTATCTCAGCACTTTGATACATATCGCTATCATCAATTTTTATGATTTTTCCCACAGGCACACCGCTAAAAAAGATGTTATCTAATCCACTTGTTAAAACCTCATCGCCTATATGAATGCTTTGCCATTTTGGTATAAATTTAATGATAACTTTATCTCCATTCCCTTGTAGCACACCCGGAACTTTATCTTTACCTATATGCACTGAAAAAGCACATTGTTCATCACTTTGAAGCAAAGCCATAGGACGATCATTTTTGAGTATGGCAATGCCAGCTGTGTAACCTTGATAGATCAATCCTCTATTTTGAGTTCCATTAAAATGTGTTGTGGAAAGCCAAAGTCTATTATAGTCACTTATCTGTGCATAAGAAATAGCTCTAACTAAGGAAACTTTTGGAAGGTATTGAGTGGAGTTTTTATCTTCTAAAAGCAAATTGAGTTGATTGGCAAAGGTTGAGATTAAAGCAGAGGCTTCTTCAAGTTGTTTGTTTTGCTCTTTTAGGGCACGAATTTGATCAACTTGATTAAAATGCTCGCTTATACTCTCGCTCATATAATCTTTTACATCATAATACGTCGTGATGATAATATCGTTAATGAATAAAACATTTTTTTTAATCAAACCTCCATAATAAAAAGAGATAAAGACTAAAAAAGAAAGAACTAAAACACCACGAATTTTATTCTTCATTGGTTAATTGTCGTAACAATGCGATTTCTTCTAGAATTTTACCAGTGCCTCTTGCTACAGCTAAAAGTGGCTCATCAGCAACATAAACGGGCAAACGCACGGTTTCTGATAGATATTTATCAAGCCCTCTTATTAAAGCACCGCCACCACTTAAAACTACGCCATTTTCGACTATATCAGCGGCTAAGTCAGGTGGCATCATCTCAAGCACCATTTTTAAAGCATCAGCAATTTCTTTTAAGTTTTCTCTCATTGCCTCGCGCACATCTTCACTAGTAAGTTCTATACGACTTAAAAGTCCGCTAATTTGATCTCGTCCTTTAACAACCATGGTAAGCTCTTTATTTAAAGGATAGGCTGATCCTATGGTGATCTTGATCTCTTCACCGGTTCGTTCGCCTATAACAAGATTGTATTTTTCTTTGACATAATTAACTATACTCATATCAAGTTTATCTCCGGCGGTGCGGATTGATTTTGAAATCACCAAACCACCAAGTGAGGTAACGCCTATTTCAGTTGTTCCTCCACCTATATCAACGACTAAATTTCCTTTTGGTTCTTGTATAGGTAAATTCGCTCCAATTGCTGCTGCCATAGGTTCTTCAACCAAAAATACTTCTCTTGCTCCAGCACTTAAAGCACTTTCTCTAACCGCTTTTCTTTCAACTTGAGTAAGCCCATAAGGCACAGAAATAATAATCCTTGGACGAAGGAAATTCTTGCGACGATGAGTTTTTTCTATAAAATAACGGATCATCTTTTCAGTCATATCAAAATCAGCGATAACACCATCTTTCATAGGGCGTATAGCTTCTATGTTTGCTGGAGTTTTGCCAACCATATCTTTAGCCTCTTTACCTACGGCTAGAATTTTTGCCTTTCCTCCGTATCTTTCGCGTTCAACCGCCACGACAGAAGGTTCATTGATTACTATGCCCTTGTCTTTGATAAGCACTAAAGTATTTGCTGTGCCTAAATCTATGCCCATATCGCTTGAAAAAAATCCAATCACTTGATCAAGTATCATTATCCCACCCTTTTCGTTTTGATAAATAAAGGCTTTGCACCTTCTCGCACCACTTCTTTAGTGATGATTATATCGTAATTTTTGTATTCTGGTAACTCAAACATCAAATCCACCATTAATTCTTCAATAATGCTTCTAAGACCCCTAGCACCTGTTTTTCGCTCCAAAGCAAGTTTAGCTATTTCTTTAAGCGTATCATCTTCAAATTTCAAACCCACACCATCTATAGCAAAAAGCTTTTGATACTGCTTGATAATAGCATTTTTTGGTTCGGTTAAGATACGAACCATATCATCTTCATCAAGCTCATTTAAAGAAGCGATAACATGAAGCCTACCGATAAGTTCAGGGATAAGCCCAAAATGCACCAAATCATCAGGCTCTATCTTTTCAAGCAAGCTTTTTTTGTCAGCTTCCTCACTATCAGTAAAACCCACAACCTTATCGCCAAGCTTACGTTTGAGAATTTGATCTAAGCCGTCAAATGCCCCACCACATACAAAAAGTATATTTGAAGTATCAATTTGAATAAAGTCTTGATTAGGGTGCTTTCTACCACCTTTTGGCGGGATATTAACGAGGCTTCCTTCGATGATTTTAAGCAAAGCTTGTTGCACACCTTCTCCGCTTACATCTCTTGTAATGGAGCGGTTTTCGCTCATTCTAGCGATTTTATCAATTTCATCAATAAAAACTATACCCCTTTGAGCCCTTTGCACATCGCCATTTGCAGCCTGAACAAGACGTGTGAGTATATTTTCAACATCTTCACCCACATAGCCAGCCTCAGTTAAAGAAGTCGCATCACAAATGGCAATTGGCACATCTAAAAATTTAGCTAAAGTTTGAGCAAGCAAAGTTTTTCCGCTTCCTGTAGGTCCGATAAGCAAAATATTTGATTTAAAAAGCTCGGTATCATCATCTTGCAAGGCAGATTTAAATATTCTTTTGTAGTGATTATATACACCCACAGAAAAGATTTTTTTGGCTCTATCTTGTCCTATAACATAACGATCTAAATAAGCCTTGAGCTCTTTTGGTGTAATATCTTTAAAATCTATTGTTTCTTGCTTTAATGGCGGATTTTTCGCTCTTTCATCGCCAAAGATGAGATTATACGCACCCTCAACGCAATATTGACAGATAAAAGCATCATCTTGTTCATTTGCTAGAATTCTTCTTTGTGCACTTTCGCTTTCTCCACAAAAATTACATTTTTTAATCATTTTTTTCCTCTATATACAGGAATTCCTCGCTTTGTTTCAAGGATAAATTCACACATTTTTTTTACATTTTTACTTGAAGTTTGACTTAAAAGCTTTTCAGCCTTCTCTTTTAAATCCCCATTTTTAAACAAGAACTTATAAGCTTTATTAATACACTCTACCTCATCTTTATCAAAACGCCTACGAATACCCACAAGATTAAGGCTTCTAATGTTTGCGCGATTTCCTTCAGCCAGGCAAAAAGGCACTATATCTTGAGAAAGTGCTGAAGCTCCAGCGATCATCGCCCCTTCTCCTACGTACACGAACTGATGAATAGGCGTTAAGCCACCAACCACGACAAAATCATCAAGTCTAACATGTCCGGCTAAGGTTGCGTTATTTGCCAAGATAACATTTTTTCCTAAACAACAATCATGTGCGATATGGCAATACGCCATGATAAAAGCATTATCCCCAATACGTGTAAATCCGTCCCCTTTGGCTGTGCCTGAATTTATAGTCGCGAATTCTCTAATAATCGAGTTTTTACCGATGATCACTCCGCCTTTTTGTCCGTCTTGATATGAGATATCTTGAGGAATATCACCCACTATAGCATAAGAAAAAACCTTGCTTTTATCATTTATGGTTGTATCAGCAAGTATTCTAGCACCTTGCTTAATTACTACTTCATTGCCGATTTTTGCGTCTTTGCTAATGAAAGCATAGGCTTCAACGACAACATCATCGCCTAAAATAGCCCCGTCTTCTATAACCGCACTTGGATGAATTTTTTGCATTTTTTTACTTATCAATGATCATAGCTTTTAATTCAGCTTCAGCTACCAAAGCTCCCTCTACAAAAGCTTTTCCTTCAAATATCCATAAATTACCACGATTTTTTACCACACACATCTCATAATCAAGCTTATCACCCGGACGAACCGGATTTCTAAACTTAGCCTTATCAATGCCGGTAAAATACACCACCTTTTCTTTAGGATTAACCTTATCGTCCATACTTTCAAAAGCCAAAACTCCACCTGTTTGAGCCATACCCTCTAAAATCAACACGCCCGGATATATAGGGTGATCTGGAAAATGCCCCATAAAAACTTGATCTGAAATGCTGACATTTTTATATCCTTTTACAAGTTCGCCGATTTTTAGCTCTGTGATCTTATCAACAAGTAAAAATGGATAGCGATGAGGAAGGATTGCTTGAATTCGCATGACATCTATCATAAATTTAACCTTAAAAAAGCGTATTTAGAAAAGTAATTTTACAAAAAAAATCCTAATAAAATCATTAAATCGAGCAAGTTAAAGTTTTAAAATTCAAAAAAAGTAAATTTAACTTCAAATTCATCAAATTCATCTTTGCTTCAAAGAGTTTTACAGGAACTAAAATAAAAGCTGAATATAGTTTCTATCTAACAATAAAGGAAAAATCATGTTTATTCAAGCATTACAAAGCCAGCAAACTCAACTTACTTATGAGCAGCATATCAAAGCACTTAAAAAATCATTTTTAGATGAATTAAGTGCAAATTCTAGTGCAGTTGCCCCTAAAGAATTAGTACAGCATTATGAGCAAGAGCATATTAAAGACATATAAAATTCAAAATAAGAATTTTGAGGAATTTAAAACTTAATATAAAATGACAAAAACTTATTCATCTTTGATGAAAAATGTGCCGCCGATTTGTTTATTTTCGAGTAAAAAAGCCCTAACCACAGAAAGATCAAAGCCACTTGCCAAAAACATAGCTTTATTTCTTTCAAGCACAAATGAAGCTGCTTTTAGTTTCGTTACTATACCACCTGTGCCATGCTCGCTACCTGTTTTTGAGCTTTGCTCAAGCCATTTTTTATCGATATATCCAAGCCTTGAAACAAGTTTTGCGTCTTTAAATTCGTGTGGATTTTTATCATATAAGCCATCAATATCACTTAAAATCACAAGCAAATCAGCATTAAAATAATGCGTAGCATATGCTGAAAGCGAATCATTATCTCCAAAGAAAAACTCAAAAGTTGCTGTCGTGTCATTTTCGTTAATGATAGGTAAAATTCCACACTTAAGCATAGTATCAACGACATTCTTAGCATTTTTACTCGCTTTTCTTGAATCAAAATCACTTGCAGTAAGCAAAATTTGAGCAGCGATTTTATCAAATTTGGCTAAAAAATCATTATAAGTTTGCATTAAAAAAGGTTGTCCTATGGCAGCTAATACTTGTTTATTGACAAGCTCTTTCCTGTCTAAATGAAATTTTGTATATCCAGCTGAAGTTGCCCCAGAACTTACTAAAATCACTTCAAAATATTGCATCAAATCAGCCAAAAAATACACCAAATTTTTTATACGATCAAGACTTAAAGCATCTTTTTCACTTAAGGTATGTGAGCCAACTTTTATGATGATTCTTTTAAAACTTTGTGTTTTCATGAGCGTTATTATAGCAAATTTTAAAAACTTTATTATTTTATACCTTATAAAAATTTAAAAAGTTTTTTATTGTTTTTAAAAAAGCAAATTTTGTTCCAATAAATAATTTATTTTTAATTTTAAGCTTATATAAAAATTCTTTATTCTTAAAGAATTTTTTAACACTACTTTCACCCAAATTCTTGCAAGACTCTTTGAAGTGCTGATTGCTCGGACTGGGTTTTTGAATTTGTGTTATTTTCAAACATTTTTAAAAGTATATTAAAGCTTTTGTTTTCTAAAAGAAAAGAATTTTCTTTGAGTGCAAAACTTTGATTGTTTATATTTAAAAAAGCTTCAGTTTTTTGTTCTTGGGCGTTGTATTGATAGCTTAGTCCTATTTTTGTTCCGCTATTGTGTTGTTTAAAAACACTTTTACAGCCTTATTTTGAATGTATATTTTAATTCAAATAAAGCTGCAAAACTTAGTGTTTAAAAAAATCAAGATCAAGTACAGCACCATTGCTTGCATTGCTTACTAGTTTTTGATACTGAGCAAGATAACGAGATTTTAAAGGCTTTTGCAAAGGTTTGAAATTTTCGCGTCTTTGTTTTATTTCAGCTTCACTCAAACGCACATTTATAGCATAAGCATCCACATCTATATCAATAATATCACCATCTTTTAGCAAGCCTATAAGCCCACCTTCAGCAGCTTCAGGACTTATATGCCCTATGCTTAAGCCTCTTGTTGCACCACTAAAGCGTCCATCAGTGATCAAAGCTACATCAGCTCCAAGTCCCATGCCCATAATTAAGCTTGTTGGAGAAAGCATTTCTTGCATACCCGGACCCCCTTTTGGTCCTTCATATCGTATCACGCACACATTGCCTTTTTTCACTTTACCTTTGATAATGCCCCTTATAGCTTCATCTTGACTATCAAAACACACAGCTTTACCGCTAAATTTACGCTCACCAACTATGCCAGCAGTTTTTATCACACAACCTTGTTCGGCTAAATTTCCAAACAAAATCGCCAAACCACCCACCTTTGAATACGCATTTTCTACCTTGTGAATTACGTTTTCATCAAGAATTTGAGCATCCTTTATTCTTTCGCCTAAGCTTTCCCCGCTGATAGTAAGGGCATCAAGGGCTAAAAGTCCATTATCACGACGCGAAATTTCTTTTATCACAGCATTCATTCCCCCAGCTCTGCCTACATCTTCCATAGCTACACTTGGCAGACTTGGAGCGATTTTAGCAATGTGAGCAATTTTTTTACTTATATCATTGAGGCTTTTTATCTCAAGAGGTGCGCCAGCTTCACGAGAGATAGCCAGCATATGAAGTATAGTGTTTGAGCTTCCTCCCATAGCCATATCAACTACCATGGCATTTTTAATCGCTTTTTCAGTGATGATATTTCTGATTTTAAACTTCTCATCAAGAGCGATCTCACAAATCCTTTTTGCAGCTTTTCGAAGTAAATTTTCTCTTTCTTCACTTAAGGCTAAAGCCGTGCCATTACCGCTTAGAGCTATACCCATAGCCTCACAAAGTGTGTTCATGGAATTTGCAGTAAACATACCAGAGCAAGAACCTCCGCTCGGACAGGCTTTGCATTCTATATCTTTAAGTTCTTCTTCGCTTATCTTTTGCACTTCAAACTCACCTACTGCTTCAAAGACACTATTTAAAGTAAGTTTTTCACCCTTTGTGCTTTTTCCAGCTTTCATAGGACCACCACTTACAAATATGGTTGGCACATTCACCCTTAAAGCTCCCATAAGCATACCCGGAGTGATTTTATCGCAATTTGGTATGCAAATGAGTGCATCAAGTTGGTGTGCATTCATCACACTTTCTATTGAATTAGCAATAATTTCACGGCTTGGCAGAGAAAAAAGCATACCGCTATGCCCCATAGCTATGCCATCATCAATGCCTATAGTGTTAAACTCAAAGGGCACACAGCCATTTTTGCGAATTTCATCTTTGATAATGGCGGCATATTTGTTGAGGTAAAAATGTCCGGGGATAATATCTATATAAGAATTAGCTACGCCTATAAAAGGCTTACCAAAGTCTTCATCTTCAAGCCCACAAGCCCTTAATAAAGAGCGGTTTGGTGCCTTTAAATACCCTTTTTTGATAACATCACTTCGCATATATATCCTTAAAATTTTAAATAATATCAGCATTTTAGCCAAAAATTATTATAATTTAGGTTATAATGCTCCTTTTATCTCAATTTATAAGGCAAATTATGAATTTTTTAAAAGTTGTGAGCAATTTTTTTTCAAAATATATGGCTATTTTCATCTTGCTTGTTGCGGCTTTGGCTTTGTTTTATCCAAGTTCAGTAAGCTTTATTAAGGCAAGTTATATTAATTATTTGCTGATGATAGTTATGTTTGGTATGGGTTTGGCGATGAGGGCAAGTGATTTTGCTTTTATTTTAAAGCGTCCAAAAGATTTAAGCATAGGTATTATAGCACAATTTACCTTAATGCCCTTAATCGCTTTTGTGCTTTGCTTTTTATTTAACTTGCCACTTGAACTTGCTATTGGCGTTATTTTGGTTGGTGCTTGTCCGGGCGGAACCTCTTCAAATGTGATAACCTATCTTGCAAAGGGAGATTTGGCTCTATCTGTAAGCATTACTTCATTTTCTACCTTTTTAGCACCTTTACTTACTCCACTTTTGACCTTATTTTTTGTTGGAGAAAAGGTTGGAGTAGATGTTTTTGCCATGTTTTTTTCTATAGTGCAAATAGTGATTTTTCCTATATTTTTAGGGCTTTTGATTTCTCATTTTTTTCCTCGCTTTACGGCAAGGATAGAAGAAATTTTACCTCTCATTTCAGTGCTTGCGATCATGGCTATCGTCGCTTGCGTGGTGAGTATAAACTCAGCCAAACTTATGCAAATAGGGCTTTTGATCATCATTGTGGTTATGCTTCATAATGTTTTAGGTTATATTTTAGGCTATCTTTTAGCAAAAATTTTAAAAATGCCCCTTGCTAAAAGAAAGACAATTTGCATAGAAGTTGGTATGCAAAATTCAGCTCTTGCTACAAGCTTAGCTGCTATTCATTTTGCTTCTATGCCACTAGCTACAGTAGCTGGAGCCATATTTTCTGTGTGGCATAACATTTCAGGCGGGATTTTGGCTAATCTTTTAAGATTGAAAGAAAAATGATGAGAGAACCCAGCTAAAATTTCTTTTTATAAAGGATAAAAAACGAAATAAATGCAAGGCTTAAAACAGGGGTTATAATGCCTATTTCTGCACTGATAACACCACCTTCGCTCAGTCTTGTCAGCAAAAACAAAAAACCCCAAGTGCCAAGCGTAACGACAAAAAAGATAAAGCTAATAAAAGCAAGATTAAAAAAACGTCCTATGATAGGGAAAAACTGATATAAAATCAGCATTAAAAAAGGAGCGAACAAAGGTGCAAAGATAAGTTTGTAAAGCTCTGTTTTTACTCTGCTTGTATTCACGCCTTGAGTTTGAAAAGCTTTAACACTCTGCCACGCATCAATGATAGTGTAATTACTCTTGCTCGCCACGCTTTCAATGATCTTTGGCTTAAAACCTTCTAAAGTTTCAAGTTCATTAAAATTTTCTATCTTTAGCCCCTCACCATAAAGTTTAAGCTCGCTTGGTATGGTGATTTCATTTGCATTTTCAAGAAGCCAAATATTGTCTTTAAAACGTGCTTTTAAGGCTTGTTGAATTTGGCTTAGATTAAACTTATCAATACTAAAGATTTTTATATTTTTAACTTCATTTTGTAAAGGCTCAAGACTTTCTATGTAGATAAATTTATCATCATATTTCACAAAAATACTCGAACTTTGCGTGCTTAAAACGGCATTGTTTAAGATATTACTTTTATAATCATTTGCATAAGCAAAAGGCGTGAAGTTAAGCCCTATAAACACACAACAAAAGAACACAGCCCATAAAAAAGGATATAAAATCACTAAATTTCTTGACAAGCTTAAGGCATAAAAGCTTACAAGTTCGTTTGATCGTATCATATTGATCAAACAAATGATTAAAGCAAAGACTAGTGAAATAGGCATTATATAGCTTAACGCCGTGCAGGCAAGAAATAAAACATACAAAAAAACGAGATTAGCTGAATTTGGCAAGTCTTTAAAATTCAAAAGCAGATCAATACCTACAAAGAAAAAAGTCAAAGCGATTAAAATGATAAAAAAACTTTTAAGATAAATTGCAGAGATAAAACGAAAAAAAATACTCATTCTTTTTTCTTTAAAGAAAAATTTGAAATAATGCTTGTTATATCGCTATTTATAAAGGCTAAAACAGCATTTTTAGCTTGTGTTAAAACAGGCTCTAAGCTTTTAAGTTCATCAGCACTAAAATGCCCCAACACGAAGCTAATCACATCTTCATTTTTACCTATGCCTATACGCACGCGTTCATAATCATTTCCACAAAAACTATCAATGCTTTTAAGTCCGTTATGTCCTCCACTTGAACCACCTTTTTTAAAACGAAGCGTGCCTAGACTTAAATCTATATCATCATGAATCACAATCAAACGATCACATTTGTAAAAGTTCATCACAGCGCTCACGCTTATGCCAGAATTATTCATAAAAGTATGGGGTTTTAAGAGTAAAATGGGCGAAGAATTGCTTTTAAACAATTCTCCTTTAAATTTGGTGTTTGAAATTGAGGTGGTTTCAAGCTCGTTTAAGAGCAGATCAATGAGCATAAAACCGACATTGTGTCTTGTATTTTCGTATTCTTTGCCAATATTGCCAAGCCCTACGACTAAGATCATCTTGCCTTTTCTACACCCACAACAGCTACGCGATCAGCTTCAATAATGCTTACACCTTGAGGTAAGCTTATATCACGCACCATTAAGGCATCACCTACATCAAGCTTACTTACATCAAGTTCGAAGAAATTTGGTAAATTTTCAGCTGTGCATTTTACTTTAAGACGTCTTTTGCTTTGGATTAAAACGCCTTTGTTTTTAAGCCCAATAGCTGTGCCACTAAGCTTTACAGGCACCATATATTTGCCGATGACGCCTTTTTGAGCGACTTTTAAATCCACATGCTTAAGCTGGCTAGTAACAGGGTCTTTTTGATAATCCACAATCACAACACTATAAGTGTTTGCTCCAACTTTAATATCGAAAATGAGGCTGGTTTTTTTACGCACTTCTTTGATAAAGTCGTTTAGTTTAAACGCAGCGTGGATGTTTTCCAAGCCTTTACCATAGATGTTTGCGATTAGATAACCATCTCTTTTTAAGGCTTTAGCTGCCTTTCTACCGATACTCTCTCTAACGATACCTTCTAACATCTTTTTCCTTTCGCAAAAAATAAAGGCTTGATTGTAGCAAATTTAAGTTAAAAAAAAGTTGAATTTAGCTTAGAAAATGCTTTTTTGAAAAATATTGAGTTTGTAAAAAAGCAAAAATATAAAATTATCTTACAGCATACAAGAATTAAAGTAAATGGCTTAAGTGTAATTTAAATTATTTATTATACAATACAACCCTATAGCCCTATACATAAGGAAAATAATGAATAAACGTTCAAAAAAGATTTATTTTGCCCTCTCGTGCGTTTTATGTTCGAATTTAGCTTTTGCTTCTGGGTATCGTTTAGCCGAGCAAAGCTTAAACGGCACAGCGTTAAATTCAGCCTTTGTAGCTGGGGCATATGGGGCTGATGCGAGTTATTATAATCCTGCAAATATGGCTTTTGGTAAGGATAGTGATAAATTTGAATTTGAATTTGATGCGACTCTTATTTATGTGCCGGGTTTTGATTTTACTAAGGTTGGAGGGGATATAAAACAAGATATATCAAACATTCCTTCCACAACCGATCCAAAAAGTGTAAGAGTGCAAGGTTATGCTAATGCTACCAAACAATTTGCACCAAAATTTTTCTTTAAAAGTAAGGCTTATGAACTAAGCGAGGATACAAAGCTTCATTATGGGCTTTCACTTACTACACCTCAAGGGCTCAATATGAACTGGAATAAAGAAGGCGGTGGCTTTATGGACGATCTAAGCCTTGCTATACTTGATTTAAATCCTGTTATATCTTTGACTTATCAAGACTTTATTAGTGTGGGCATGGGTGCGAGCGTGTTGTATTCTTGGGGAGATTTTGACAATACCTTAAATGTGCCTTTTACAAGTAATCTTGTAGGAACAACAATGTATGGCACAACAAATGTAACTCAAACTTCTAGTGCTAAGGGCTGGGGAGTGGGCTATAACCTTGCTTTGAGTATCAAACCCGCTTCAAGCACGACTATATCAATGACTTATCGTTCTAAACGAGCTTTAAATATGAAAGGAAATCTCAATGCCTTAGCTCAAATGGGAAAACTTGGACCTATTGATATAGGTTCAACTTATATGGACGCGAATTTAAAGCTTGATGCGGATTTGCCAGCGATTTTTAATATTGCTTTAGCTCAAGATTTTGGTAGAATTAGGGCTGAGTTTGTGTATGAACGCACTTTTTGGAGTAATGCTAATATCTTTAAATTTGGATATTCTAATGCTCTATTTTATGGACAAACTGGCATTTTAGGAAGTTTTGAGCAAGCTATGCCCGGAACTACAGCAAGTCAAATGAATTCGGCTGATTATAATGCTGTATATTACGGACAAGGCTGGAAAGATAGCAATGCGTATCGTTTGGGCTTAAGTTATTTTGGTGATGATTATACTTTTATGCTTTCTTTTGCTTATGATGAGACACCAACGCCTCAAGGTGTGTTTGGCATACCTGATGCAAATGCATTTATGTTTGGGCTTGGGTTAAGAAAAAGATTAAGTGAAAGTGTCGATGTGGGCTTAGCGTATTCTTTAGCAGTAAAAGATAACCGAAAAAGCTTCATCCAATCACATGATGGCTGGGGTGAGCTACACCTCGTAACTGCTGGCTTTAAGTATCTTTTCTAAATATATTCTAACACTTAAAGCTTAGAAAAAAGTAGGCTTTTTGAAAATTTTAGAAGCTTGATTTTATTAAATTTAAGCAAAGTTCTAGGGCAAAAAGCCCTAGAGTTTTTTAATATAGCACCAAATGCACTTTTTGTGAGCCATGCACGCCAAAAACCGTGATAAGTTCTATATCAGCCGTTCTTGAAGGACCAGCGATAAATAAAATATTATTTGGCAAGACTTCATTTTCGCTTTTTACTAAATTCAAGGCTTCAGCTAGTGAGTTTAAAATCTTACTTTTTTCAAGCAAAATGATACAAAGTGTCGGTGCTAAAGAAAGCATTCTAGGTTGTTTTGGCGAGCTTGGTACGCATACAATTCCGTGTGAGCTTATGCCACATTTTGCGTGAATGACAGAAAATTCGCTGTGAAAAACCTCATGACGCAAATTTTCTATTTCTTGATCAAAACATACCTTTTCGCTGGCTTTGATTTTATCTATATCAAGCTCTAAGCCTGTGCCATAGATAAATTTTTCATAGCCATACAAAGCGACGATTTCATTGATCTTTGTTTCAAGCTCGTGTTTTTCGCACTCTTCGACGATGAATTTGTTATCACTCATCTTGCGTTTCATCTCATCTATCGCCCCTTCGTCACCAACTCTTTTGATATGCACGACTGGATCGCTTGTTTGTATGCGTTCAAAGTCTTTTATTTTGTTTCTCTGTCTTATGGCATTTAAGATCGCTTCTTTGCTACGACTTGAAATTTCACTTTTATTCTCACTCATAGCTTACTCCTTCTAGCTTTTGAACTTCTTTATAAAGATCGGTTTTTATGGAAGGCAAATCCTTAAATTCGCTCCATTTTTTAATCACCGGTAATGTATTCTTAAGCCCTTGCACCGCCCAGTTAAAATAATGTGCATTGCCTAGAGAAAAACGCCAAAGCCACCCATTTGTCGCTGCCATTTGGAAATTTCTCATTGCAAAAGATTCGGCTTTGTTATGATGTATATTTTCATCGCCTAAAAGCTTTTGTTCTCCTTGTCCTGCTTTATTGCTTCTTAGTGTGCGTATGAGATCGGCAAGTGGAATTTTTACCGGACAAACTTCAGAGCAACACCCACAAAGTGAGCAAAAACTTAAAATATCGCCGGTTTTATCTATACCAAAAAGATTTGGACTAATCACTTCGCCAATAGGTCCAGGATAGGTGGTTTGATAGGTGTGTCCGCCTATTTTATCATATACCGGACAAAAGTTCATACATGCTCCGCAACGAATACAGCGCAAGGCTTCATAATAATTTTTATTTGCAAGCATTCTTGATCGGTTGTGATCAAAAAGCACGATATGCACTTCTTTTGGTCCATCTAAATCCCCATTTTTTCGAGGTCCTGTAATGATATTGTTATAAGTTGGGATAAATTGTCCTGTTGCTGATGGGGTAAGCAAATGCACCATAGTTGCCACATCTTCAAAGCTTTGCATCACTTTTTCTATGCCACAAAGGGCGATGTGTATGTCTGAAGCAGTGGTGCACATTCTGCCATTACCTTCGTTTTCTATAAGCCAAATCGCTCCTTGTTCTGATATCGCAAAATTTACGCCACTTAAGCCTATTTTTAAATCTTCAAATTGATTTCTTAAATGCTCTCTAGCTATGGCATTAAGCTTTTCTGGTTCGCTTTCAAGGCTTGCACCAAGCTTGTCTTTAAAGATTTGCCCAATTTGATAACGATTTCTATGAATAGCTGGCACGACGATATGCACCGGCGTATCTTCATCAAGCTGTAAAACAAGCTCGCCAAGATCAGTTTCAACGGCTTTTAAGCCCTTTTTTTCAAGATAGTGATTTAAGCCTATTTCCTCGCTTGCCATAGATTTACCTTTGAGGATTTTATTTGCTTTTTTCTCCATCATAATTTGATAAATGATCTCACAAGCATCAGTATCAGAACTTGCCCAATGCACATGCATACCATTTTTTGTAGCATTTTTTTCAAATTCAAGCAAACACTCATCAAGACTCATTAAGGCGTTGTTTTTAGCCTGTTTTGCCCTTGCTCTTAAGCCTTGCCAATCCTCAAATTTATCATCGATAACTTTAAGACGGTTTTTTTGTAAGATATGCATTGCAGTGGTTAAATTTGTTCTCATTTGTTCATTGCTAAGATTTTCATGAACAGCAACTTCGTGCGGTAATTTGTGTTCTGCACTCATAGTTTTGCTCCTTCAAGTCTTTTAAGTAAAAAGTCATACAAATGAAAGCCTTTTATATCAAGCCCCATTCTACTCATCGTGCCTTTGATATTAAGCAAACAACCACCATCGCCACTGATAATGTATTTTGTTCCGGTGTTTTGTATATCATTTACCTTTGCTCTTGCCATAGCGTTTGAAATTTCTGGTTCTTTTACAGAAAAAGTTCCGCCAAAACCACAGCATTCTTGCTCGTATTCAAGTTCAATAAGCTCGACATTTTTAAGCCTTTTGATAAGATTTTTACTCGAAGCAATGCTTTTTTGCACTCTTAAAGCATGGCAATTTGAATGCCAAGTTACCTTTATAGGCTCACCTTTGTCTTCGTAATTTACATTTAAAACTTGATCAAGGTATTGAGAAAGCTCGATTACTCTTGAGCTAAAATGTTTGATCTCATCAAGTCTTTTATCCTCTTTGAAAAGTTCTATATAATCGTGACTCATCATACCTGCACAAGAACCGCTTGGCACGATGATGGGATAGTCTTTTTCAAAAAGTCGAATGTTATACAAAGCCACTTCTTTGCTTTCGTTAAAATAACCTGAATTAAAACTCGGCTGCCCACAGCAGGTTTGATTTTTCTTAAAAAGCACTCCCACGCCTTCTTTGCGAAGGAGTTTGATCGCATTAAGCACCATTTCTTGCATGGCAACAGTGCCTAAGCAAGTTGCGTAAAAATACACTTTATTCAAAATAAATCCTTTATAATAAAGATAAGCCTTGCTTGAATAAAGCAAGGCACAAAACATTATTTTTGTATATAAGCGACATCAGGGACTATTCCATTAAGGAAAAATGCGATGATGCAAGTCCAAATACCTATTAAGATGATAAAGCCAACAGAATATTTAAGAGTAAATTTAAACAAGTCTGATTCTTTACCAGCTAAACCAACCGCAGCACAAGCTATAGCTATACTTTGAGGGCTGATCATCTTACCAACAACACCACCAACTGAATTTGCTGCTAAGAAAAGAGCTTCTTTTATGCCAAGTGTATTAGCTGAAACTTGTTGTAATGGTCCAAAGAGTAAGTTTGCACTTGTATCAGAGCCTGTTAAGAACACGCCTATCCAGCCAATAACTGGGCTAAAGAAAACAAAGGCATTGCCAGTTTGTGCAAATGCCGTTCCTAATGTAGCTGACATACCTGAATTTTTAGCGATAAATGCAAATGCAACAACAAGTCCTATAGTGATACAAGGCATAGCCATTTCTTTTAAAGTATCTCCAAATGCTTCTTCAACGACACTTGATTTGATCCTTAAAAAGATGATTGTTAAAAAAGCTGCGGCTAAGATAGCAGTTCCTGCTTGCAAGGCGATAAAGTTTATCGGTAAATTTAAATCTATAGCCTTGCCATTTGGATCAGTGATACTGCTTTCTAAATTATTAAATGCCATAGTTACTTGAGTATAATCAAACACTTCTCCTTTAACAAATAAAGCTTTAAACCAAGGTTGAGTCCAAACGATGATACAAAGGATAAGTAAGATGAACGGAAGCCAAGCTTTAAATACCTTGCCAAATTCAAGTTGTTCGTGGTTTGAAAAGTCTTTTAAATCATCAAGCCTAAAGATATTTTTAGGCGACCAGAATTTCAAAAAGATAGTAGTGCAAGCAAGCGAAATGACAGCTGAAGCGATATCTGGAAGTTCTGCACCAAGATAATTTGAGCTTATAAATTGAGTTGCTGTAAAGCTCAATGTGGCAACTAAGATAGCCGGAAAAGTTTCTTTTACACCCTTAAAGCCGTCCATCAAAAAGACGATGAAGAAAGGCACGGTAAGGCTAAGTGGCACAAGCATACGACCTACCATAGCAGAAACTGCGTGCTGTTCAACACCAACTAAATTTGCCATCGCGATGATAGGAATTCCAACTGCACCAAAAGCAACAGGAGCTGTATTTGCGATCAAACAAAGTCCAGCTGCATAAAGTGGGCGAAGTCCTAAACCTACTAAAAGTGCCGCAGTAATGGCTACTGGACCACCAAAACCAATCGCTCCTTCTAAGAAAGAACCAAAACAAAAGCCGATGAGAATAACTTGAATTCTATGATCAGGCGTGATTGTCATAACGCTTTGTTTGATTACTTCAAAAGAACCGCTTTTAACTGAAAGTTTGTAAAGAAAGATCGCAGCAACGATAATCCAAGCGATAGGCCACATACCTTGAGCAAAACCTTGCACAAAGCTTGCACCAATGAGTGAAAAAGGCATACCATAAGTAAAATATGCCACCAAAGTTGCTACGATAACGGTAGCAAAGCCGGCTTGATAGCCCTTAAGCTTGAATACAAGCAAACAAAGCAAAAAGCATAAGATAGGGATAAAAGCCATCAATGCACTTAACCAAACATTACCTAATGGATCAAAAATTTGTTGATACATTAAAACTCCTTAAAAATATTTTTAGTATTTTAATTTTAAGTTTAGCAAAGGAAAAATGAAAATTTGTTTTGTTTGCTTAAGTGGAATGTAATAATGTATAAAATTGTAACTTAACTATAAGCATAAGTGATACTTGTTACTAATGTAAATAAAAAAGTTATTTTTTATTTACATTAGTGTGTAAATACACACTTGTGCTTGTCGGCTTAATTTACGCTTATTGTGAATTATTAGCGAAAATAGCTTTTAAGTATCATCAAAAGATTGTCAATTTCTTCTTGTCTTCTTGCTTTTGTATTTGCGTCAAGTAAATGTTCTTTGATATGTCCTTGCAAGACTTCATTAAGCAAAGCATTCATCGCTCCTCTTGCAGCAGCGATTTGCTGGAGTATCTTAAAGCATTCGTTTTCGGTTTCTAAGGCTTTTTCTAGGGCATTGATCTGTCCTTTTATCTTTTTGAGCCTTGTTAAGAGTTTGTTTTTATGAGTTATAGTGTGTGCCATTTTATCCCTTTAACAAATTTTAAGATATACTAGGGTATAGTATCAAAAATTAAATTAGAGCTTGCTTAAAGAGCTTTAATTTAAAAAAATACGATTTAAATTTATACAAGGAAAAAAGATGAATACTTCTTATTTACACGGAAAAACTTGCTTTTATAGCTATAGTAGTTCAAACGAAAAAGCACAAAGACGCATTTTTTATGCTTTTGTTTTCACTCTTATCACTATGGTTGTTGAGATTATCGCTGGGAGTTTTTTTAACTCTATAGCTTTGTTTGCTGATGGGTGGCATATGAGTTCTCACGCTGTAGCACTCGGTTTAGCTTTGCTTGGGTATTTTTTTGCGAAACGTTATGCTACAGATCATCGTTTCAATTTCGGCACTTATAAAGTCGAGATACTTACAGCTTATACAAGCGCGTTGTTTTTGCTTGCAATAGCTTTTTTGATGGCGTATGAGTCTATTCATCGTTTTTTAAATCCTGAAGATATAGCCTATACAGAGGCTATTATTGTAGCTTTTTTAGGGCTTTTTGTTAATGCTATTTGTGTGTGGTTCTTAAAAGATGATGGCGGTGTTTGCGGACATAACCACGATCATAATCACGATACGCACGATCATAGCGAGCATAAAAATTACATTTATTCGCACGAAGAGCAAAAAGTGGAAATTAAAGGAAAAGATCATTCTAAAGACTTGAATTTAAAAGCATCGTATGTGCATGTTTTAGCTGATGCTTTAACTTCTATACTTGCAATTATCGCTCTTGTTGGTGGCTTGTTTTTGGGTTGGTGGTGGCTTGATGCAGCTATGGGTTTATTGGGAGCAGCTCTTGTTTTTATTTGGTCTATAGGACTTATAAAAGATAGTGGAAAAATTTTACTTGATATTACTATGGACGAACCTGTTTTGAGTGAAGTTTTAGCTTTGAGTAAAGAATTTGGTGAGATTGAAGATTTGCATTTGCTTAAAATCGATAAGGAACATTATGCTTGTATTTTAAGTTTAAAAAGTCAGCAAAACTTAGCTAAAATCAAGTCAAAGTTACAAACTTGCAAGGCTTTAGCACATATATCAGTTGAAATTTCAAGTTAAGTTCGGTTTTTAAAAAGCATTCTTTAATCAAACAAAGAGCCCTCAAAACACTTAAGCTTAAAACTTGATCGATGAATTTCGCTTTCTTTGCATACGCGTAAAGCTTCTATGTGAGCTTTACTTGCGTAACCTTTGTGTTGTTTGAAGCCGTAATTTTGATACTTTGAGTCTAAATATATCATCACTTCATCTCTGCTTACCTTAGCAAGTATGCTTGCAGCTGAAACTTCTGGCACTAAAGTATCAGCTTTTATGAGTGTTTTTATGCCTTGAACTTTAAAATTTGTATTGCCATCAAATAAAAACTCAGTATTTTGTATAGATGAAAAATGCTTGAGTATGATTTTTAAGCCTGTTTGAAGGCAGTAAGATAAGCCTTTTTCATCGATTTGCTTGTTTGAAAATGCAAGGATTAAAAAGCTTGAATTTTCTTTGATAAATGTAAAAAGCTTTTTTCTTTGTGTGGTGCTTAAGGCTTTTGAGTCTTTTAAGCCAGTGATTTTTTTATTAAGCAAGCAAGCTGCCATAAAAAGAGGACCAGCCAAAGCACCTCTACCCGCTTCATCTATACCTATAAGCTTTTTGTGATCCATTTTTACACTCTTTTGAATTTTTGTGATTATATAGAATTTATCTTAAAAAAATTCTTGCAAGATAGACTATATAAAGAGTTAGCTTTACATTTTATAAATAAAAATTAAATATTTTAAAGCTTTTTGGTGATTTTTTAGTGCAAATTTGCTATACTCTAAGCGGTTTAATTTTTATAAAAAGGAGAAAGCATGAGCTTTAGGATAGAAAAAGACACTATGGGTGAGGTTAAAGTGCCTGATGAGAAATATTGGGGTGCACAAACTGAGAGGAGTTTAGAAAATTTCCGCATAGGCATAGAAAAAATGCCAAAGGTTTTAATTTATGCTTTTGCTCATCTCAAAAAAGCAGCAGCCATAGTTAATAATCGCTTAAAAAATGGGCTTGATGATGAAAGAAAAGAAGCTATTGTTAAGGCTTGTGATGAGGTAGTAGCAGGTAAATTTGATGAACATTTTCCGCTAGCGATTTGGCAAACAGGTTCGGGCACACAAAGCAATATGAATGTAAATGAAGTCATCGCAAACCGTGCAACTGAAATACTTGGCAAAGATTTTCGCAAAGAAAAATTCGTGCATCCTAACGATCATGTAAATAGAGGACAAAGCTCAAATGATACCTTTCCAACAGCTATGAGTATAGCAGCAGCCCAACAAGTAGAACAAAAGCTTTTGCCCGCTCTTGATACTCTAGCAGCAACTTTAAAGAAAAAGGTTGAGGAATTTAAAGATATCATTAAAAGTGGACGCACTCATTTGCAAGATGCTACGCCTTTGACTTTAGGACAAGAATTTAGTGGTTATCTTTCTATGCTAGAGCATTCTAAGGAGCAAATTCTAGCTTCACTACCTACTTTAAGAGAGCTTGCCATCGGCGGCACTGCTGTTGGCACAGGGCTTAATGCACCGACTAATTTTAGCGAAGAAGTAAGCAAAGAACTGACTAAACTTGTAGGGGTTGAACTTAAAGCCAGCCCAAATAAATTTCATGCCCTAACTAGCCACGATGCTATGGTTTTTACACACGGGGCGATGAAAGGCTTGGCTGCAAATTTAATGAAAATCGCAAATGATATAAGATGGCTAGCTAGTGGTCCAAGATGTGGGATTGGTGAGCTTAATATCCCAGAAAATGAACCAGGTTCTAGCATAATGCCGGGCAAGGTTAATCCTACGCAGTGTGAAGCTGTAACCATGGTAGCTGTGCAAGTGATGGGAAATGACGCAGCTATAGGCTTTGCAGCTTCTCAAGGAAATTTTGAGCTTAATGTCTTTAAGCCTGTTATTATTTATAATTTCTTGCAAAGTCTTGATTTGCTTGCTGATTCTATGCTAAGTTTTAACGAGCATTGTGCTGTTGGCATTAGTGCAAATAAAGAAAAAATTGATTACTATCTACACAATTCTTTAATGCTAGTAACTGCACTTAATCCTCACATAGGTTATGAAAATGCAGCAAAGATAGCTAAAAATGCCCACAAAAAAGGCATATCACTTAAAGAAAGTGCTTTGGAGCTTAAGCTTGTGAGTGAGGCTGATTATGATAAGTTTGTGGTGCCAAAGGATATGATTCATCCTTTAGCTAAGTAAAATATATAGTGTGTTATAGCCGAGTTTGTATGAATTTGGCTATAATTTTATTTTTTGAGAATTTTTAAGTTTTTAATCAAAGATGCTAAATCAAAATTATAGTTTGCTTGAGATTAAAACTCATACTTAGCGATGATATTTGCTCCAAAATAATCCATCTTGTCATCAAATGCTGTTTTATAAAAACCTTCAAAACCCATTTTTGCATTATTAGCTATATAAAAATATCCGCCCAAACTTGCACCAAGTCTTTGTTTGTAAGGCTCTTCATATTTGAGCTTTGCTCCTGTTTGAGTGCGAAAAATAGTGTTTTTATGGCTATTATAAAGCATCTTTTCATAACCAAGCTTAAAGCTTGAATACGCATTATTTACAAAAAAGCTTTGCGCTTCAAAACCAAGAAGCAAATCAAGATTATAGGCTTTGTGATTTGCTGAGTGAAGAGCTAGCGCATCACCTGTTTCTTCAACCTTTGTGCGTATATTATAAGAATGTGATAAACCGATGAAAGGCTTTAGGGTAAAATAATCTTGTTTGATTCTATAGCCTAAACTTGTTTCGCCGTTTAGTTGATAAAAATTATACTTGCCTTTTGAATCAAGATCAAAATTTGGAAAATAAATCTGCCTTTGTGTATCAAATTTACCCATAGAAGCATAAGTTTTTACATCAAGTTCATAATCGCCTTGAAGAGCATAAAGCTGTGCTATGCCAAGTTGAAACATATGTGAGTTTGAGCTTGCCTTGTGGTATTCATCATCTTTTTTAATGCTACCATAAGCATAATTTGCTTCAAATCGTAATATATGCTCGTTAAAATGTTTTGTTTGATTAAGACGCAATCCACCTAAGCCTCCATTTCCTTCGCCTAAATATCCAGAAGCAAAAGCAGAAATATCAAATTTATCTTCGCTCGTATAAGGGCTTAAGAGTTCTTTGCTTTTCATCGCATCAAGCATAATATAAGACTGCTTAAGATAATTGCTTCGTATGCCCTCATCAGTATCATTGATAATCTCTCCAAGTTTGTTACTATCATAAGAACTCACGACAAAAAAGTTTTTGATACTTTCATCATTAGCTAGAGTTTGCACACTAGCATTATTTGCTAAGCGTAGAGGGGTATTTAAGGAATTTTTTAGCAGGTTTTGTGAATTTGCTTGTGGTTTGGATATTTGATTAGTGTTTGCATTACTTGTGCTACTTAAAATGCTTGTTTGAGCCGAGTTTAATGTTTGGATGATATGAGTGTTTGTTTGTGTTGAATTTGGCGAGCTTAAAGTGCTTATTTTGTTTGAATTTATGCTTTTTGTTGCTGTGTTGCTTGTGGTTTGGATATTTGAACAGCTTTCATTATCGCAAGTAACTATATTTGCTTGAGCTAGAGTAGCTAATATCGCCCTACCATTATAAGCTTCTTTGTTACCAAAAACAGCTTTTTCAAGCACAGCTAAGCCATTTTGGTTTGGTTTTATTGGTGTGCCACTACCAGAGCCGCTTCCACTTGTTCCTCCGGTATTGCCACCACCGGTGTTGCCTACACCCGCTGTAGTAGGACAGTTTGGTTCTGTCGTGCCTGTTTGCCAAATGACTATAGAGCCATCTCCACAAGTTTTGCTACTTGTCATATTGCTCCCGCCACTGATCGCAATGTTTGTGTTTGTGCCACTAAGCGTGCCATTGATAAGCGTGATGGCTCCTGATTGATTGACACCGCTAATATTTGCATTAATTGTGCCACCATTATTTGTAACATTAGCATTTAAAGAGCCCATAGCACCATTAGTTCCTGGTTTAAAATCTATGCTTGAGCCAGTTTTATTTTCCACTCCTCCAGTTACGCTTACAGTTCCACCTTGTATAGTAAGGCTTGAGCCTGTAAGATTAGTTGCTAAGCCTGATGAGTCTGTAAAAGTTTGATTGACGAGTTTTCCTGTGATAGTGAGACTGCCACCTTCATTGACTAACTTTGCATTACCGCACGATCCAAGCTGAACACAAATGTTATCATTTATACTCAAATTTGTCTTTGCTCCGTTATTTAAGTTCCCATTTATAGTAACTATACCACCCTTATTTGTAAAGGTGCTTGTTTTTCCCTTGTAGCTTGAAACGGTTCTTTCTTGTCCTGACAAGCTTAAGCCTTTCTCAAAAGTCGCTGTTCCCCCTTCTATAAGAACATCGCCAAGAAATATGGTTGAGGCTGAGTCAATACGCGTGTTTGAATTACTTGCGGTAAAATTACCTGACACAGAAAAATTTTTATCTGCTTTTATGATAAAATCAGAATTTGTTAAGTTGATATTGCCATAATTTGTAAAAGAGCCTGTATTTGTTCTGCCTGTAAAAACAAGGCTAGAATTTGTAAGTGTAGAATTAAGATTAGTGATTATGCTATCAAAGTCATTTATACTAAGGCCTGCATTGCTTATGCTTAAACTGCCAAAATAAATCGGCACACCTTTTGATAAATTTTGAAGGTTGGTGCCAGTGGTTGGATCTTGTCTATTGAGTGTAAGCACATTTGTTTTTGTGCTACTTGTGAGCGTAAAGTTTTGTCCGCTACCTAAATAATTAAAAGTGCATTGCTGAGGATTGTTGCAACTTACGATCGCATTGTGTGTTTGTGAACTTGGTAGATTAAGGCTTGTTGGTAAAGTGTTTGTATAATCAGCATACAAACCAGCCGATAAAAATATAATAAAAATGTTTTGTTTTTTCATCAATGTAATCTCTTTATAATTTTTTTTAAAAAATAAAATTTATCATATAAAAGTAAAATATCAAGCATTTTTTGAAAAATTTAAGTGGCTTTTGGCTAGAATTGAACTTTTAAAACAAAGGAAAAAAAGTGCAAGAACTCCTCATAACTTTTTTGATCGTCTTGTTTGTATGTGCTTCGTTTTTAGCTTTTAAGCTTAGTCGTTTAAAGCTAATATATAAGTTTTTATACACTCAAGATCAAGAATTAAAAGCTCAAAATGAGGCTATAAAATTAGAAAATGAAAGCCTCAAACTCAATCTTAAAGAGCTTAAAGAAAGCCTTATAAAAACACAAAGTGAGCTTGATGCACAAGAGCTAAATTTAGCTTCAAAAGAAGAGAATTTACGCTTGCAAAAGCTTGAGTTTGAAAAAGAAAAAGCAAATTTAAAGGCTGAGTTTAAAGAAAAAGAACAAAGCCTCTTACACACTCACACTGAAACACAAAATAAGCTTTTTAAAGAGCAAAAAGCGATTCTTGATGAACTTGAATTAAAATACAAAGCCAATCTTGAAAGTCTTAAGTTTGAGTTTGAAAAAAGTCTTGAAAAACAACATAAACTCTTGCTTACACAAAATAAAAATATGCTTAGCGATGAGAGCAAAAAAATCCTTGATGAGCTTTTCACTCCATTAAAAACTAGCGTAAAAGCCTATCATGAAAAACTCGCTCACAATGAAATCGAGCTAAAAACCAATATCAAAAATATGTTTGAATACAGCCAAAAGATAAGCCAAAACGCCGAACAGCTTGCAAATATCCTCAAAGGGGACAAAAAAACAAGGGGAAATTTCGCTGAACTTCAGCTTAAAAGCGTGCTTGAGCACAGTGGCTTAAAAGAAGGGGTGCAATATAAGCTCCAAGAGCATTTAAAGCTTGATTCAAAGAGCTATTATCCTGATGCGGTGGTGTATTTAGATCATCAAAAAAGTATTATCATAGATGCAAAATTTTCCCTGCCAAATGACTTTGATTTTAGCCAAAACGATAGGCAAATTTGCGAGCAACTTGCTTTTAACATAAAAGCTCGTATAAATGAGCTTGCAAGCAAGCCTTATACGCATTTTCATACGCATACTTATGATTTTATTTTGCTCTTTTTGCCGTATCAAAACATACTTGATTTGGCTTTAGAACATAGTCCAAATTTATATAAAGAAGCTTATGAAAAAAAGATTTATCTTACCACCCCACATACACTTTTTATGGCTTTAAATACCATAAATATAGCTTGGAGGCATATTCAAAGCAATGATAATGTAATGAAAGCTTTTGAAGCTTTAGCTAAATTCCATGATAAATTTGTGGGTTTTGTTGAGGATTTTGAGGGCGTAAAAAGGGCTTTTAGCACCCTTGAAAACAAGCTTGATTTAGCCGAAAAAAAGCTTCTTAGAGGAAGTGGCAATCTTGCTTCTCGCTTTCATCAGCTTAAAGAGCTGGGTGTAAAAACAAGTAAAGAGCTTAAGGCTGAATTTGATGAGGAAATTTTAGAAGCTGAAAATGAGTCTTTCTTGACAGATAAGGATAAAAATTTGCAAGAAAATTCAAAAAAAGGAAGCTGATGAAAACACTTTGTTTTAGTGCTAAAGAACATGATTTAAATGCCATAAATTTAGGACTTGATGAGCTCATCTTAATGGAAAATGCAGGCAAAAACCTCGCCTTAATCATCAAAAAAGAGCTTAGAAAAAAATACAAAAAGAAAAAAAGTCCAAGAGTGCTTTTTTTACTTGGCTCCGGCAATAATGCAGCCGATGGGCTAGTAGCAGCACGAACTTTAAAAAATACCTTTTTATATGTGCTTGATAAAAAAGCTAAAAAAAGTGCTTTATTTGCCAAACAAGAACAAATTGCTTTCAATTTAGGCTTAAAATTTCTTGAGAAAGAGCCTGTTTTTGCAAGCTTTGATTGTATAGTTGATTGTGTTTTTGGAAGCGGTTTTAAGGGCGTGCTAGATACAAATACTAAGGCTTTATTTGAAAAAGTAAATCAAAGCAGAACCTTAAAAATAGCATGTGATATACCAAGTGGCTTAGCTTCTTATGCACAGGAAAAAATTAGCTTTAAGGCTGATATAAGCGTAAGTATGGGTTGCATAAAAGAACTTATGCTTGAGGACTTTGCAAAGGAAGTTGTAGGCAAGATTAAAACCGCAAATTTAGGGCTTTGCAAGGAAAAATACCTTAGCTTTGAAAAGGCAGATAGTTTTTTACTTGAAAAAAAAGACTTAAGGCTTATTGTAAGGGCTAAAAATACAAATAAAGGCTCTTTTGGACACGGCTTTGTTTTTGGAGGTGCAAGTGCCGGCTCACTTTGTGCTCTAGCGGCTTTAAACTTTGGCTTAGGGCTTGTTTCTTTGGTGGGGAAAAGGGCTTTTTCGCCTCTTATCATGTGTAAAGAGAGGCTTGAAGAAAGTGCAAATGCAACTGCTATTGGCATGGGGCTAGATGATCTTAGTGTGCTTGATGAGCCACATTTAAAAAATATCCCCCTTGTGCTTGATGCAAACTGTTTTTTGAGTGAAAAAATTCTGCCTTTTTTAGAAAGAGAAGATGTGGTTTTAACCCCGCACCCAAAGGAGTTTTCAAGGCTTTTAAAAATGACTTTTAATGAAGAAGTAAGTATAGAAGAAATTCAAGCTAATCGCTTTGCTTTTGCAAGAAAATTTGCCTTGAAATTTAACTGCGTTTTGCTCTTAAAGGGTGCAAATCCTATCATCGCTCAAAAAGAAAAACTTTGCGTTGTTAATCTTGGCACAAGTGCTTTAGCTAAGGCTGGCAGTGGAGATGCACTCAGTGGTATGATACTTGCTTTGCTTGCAAATGATTTTTCAGCCTTTAAAGCTGCAACAAATGCAAGTCTAGCTCATGCTTTAGTGGCTAAAAAATATAAGGCAAATGCAAATAGTTTTGATACTTTAAAACTCATAAAAGGACTTTCATGCTTGTAAAACTGGCGATTTTATTTTCTGGAAATGGCTCAAATTTAGAAAATTTACTTGAAAAATTGCATAAAAAAAAGTTTGGTGAAAATGAATTTGAAGTAGTGCTGTGTTTGTGTAATAAAGCTGATGCCTTTGGCATACAAAGGGCAAAAAAATACAAGCTTGATACCCTTATCATAGAGCATAGCAAGTTTGCAAGCAGAGAAAAATTTGATCAAGCTTTGGTGAATGAAATTCAAAAAAATGAGGCGGATTTAGCGGTGCTTGCCGGCTTTATGCGGATTTTAAGCCCTGTTTTTACTCAAAATGTTAAAGCCATAAACCTTCACCCTTCCATACTGCCACTTTTTAAGGGAGCAAATGCGATTAAAGAAAGTTTTTATAGCGATATGAAGCTTGGGGGAGTAAGCGTGCATTGGGTAAATGAAAAACTTGATGGCGGAAAAATCATCGCTCAAGAAGCTTTTCAAAAAGAAGGCTTGAGTTTTGAGGAATTTGAAGCAAAAATTCACGCCCTAGAGCATGAAATTTTACCTCAAACTATAATGAAAATCTTTAGTACAAATTAAGTAAAAAAGTTTATAATTTTGCTTTTTATAGCAAATAGGAGCAAGCGATGATAGAAAGTTTTGAATGGATTTTTAATCTTGATTCTTGGCTGACTTTGGCAACTCTAGCAGCTTTAGAAATCGTTTTAGGAATCGATAATATCATACTTTTAGCAATCTTAGTCAATAAACTTCCCACTCATCAACGCGACAAAACAAGATACCTTGGACTAATGTTAGCCATGCTTGCACGTATAGGTTTGCTTTTTTCTTTGTTTTGGATTATGAAGCTTACCGCACCTTTGTTTAATGTGTATTTGCCTATGATTATAGAAGATAATGCTACGCTTAAAAGCACGCTTGAACTTATGCCAAGTGAAATTTCAGGACGGGATTTGGTGCTCTTTTTTGGTGGGCTTTTTTTGATCATCAAACCTATGCTTGAGATAGTCGAACAGCTCAAAATGCACCATGGTGAAGCTCATCATACAAGCACAAGCTCAAAATTTTGGATCATCATCGCTCAAATCATACTCCTTGACATTGTTTTTTCTCTTGATAGCGTCATTACAGCTGTAGGTATAGCAAATAACTTGCAAATTATGGTTATTGCTATCATCATAGCTGTGAGTGTTATGCTTTTTGCAAGTAAGCCTATCGCTGATTTTGTCGAAACTTATCCAAGTATAAAAATTCTTGCCCTAGCTTTTTTAATTATGGTTGGCGTGGTTTTAGTGGCTGAAAGTGTGGATTTACATATAGATAAAGCTTATATTTATGTAGCGATGATCTTTTCTTTAGTGGTTGAAATTTTAAATATCATTTTGAACAAGAAAATAGAACATTTCAAGTTGAAAGAAAAATAAAAATTATTTTTTGAAACTTTAAGATATATTATCAAACTACAATTTTTGATAAAGTTTAGAAAAAAGTAAAATTTAAATTTTATACTAAAAATTACTTTAATATAAAATCCTATAATCAATTTTGTAAATTTTTGCATATTTTTATCAAAAAAAGAATAAGAATGATGGTTACAAATCCTAGCCAAAGACATCTTACTCTTGCTTTTTTATCGGCATTTTAGTAGGTGTTTTGGTGGTATTGTTAAAGTGGGATTAGGAGGTGTCTTTTTCTCCAAGAGATCTAAATGTGCCTTGGTTTGTCGATACTCTTGAGCGAACAACTCCGCCAAAAAATTTCTTAGAGCAGTTTAGCTTTTCAGTAGTTTTTGGTGTAGCATATTGTATGCTTGCTAAGGTATATTCTCATATCAAGATGTGGCAGGGTGCTGTTTTTGGCTTTTTAGGGTATGGAAATAGTGCGTCGCGATATAAGAAATCGTATCACAAAAACAGCTGATGCAAACTAAAATACCTTTAAAAGTCCTTATTTTGCAAGGATTTTTAGTTATTTTTTAATCACTTTTATCAATAAATGCTTGAATTTCTTCTTTTTTTAGTGCTTTAAGCATAGAGCTTTGTTTTGTAATTTTTAAAAAATTATTTAAACTTAAGATAAAAGCTAGAGTAAATACTGCAAAAAAGAATATATCTATCATTTGAAAGTCATTCATAAAACAAAATACTAAAAAAACAGCACTTGCTACAAAGCATAAGATCAAAAAAAGCAAAGATCTTAAGCTTGCTTCTTTGAAATTATCCGTGTTTTGAGTGAAATTTTTAAATAAGATGATTTTATTCATTCTTTTTGCAAGTATAAGTTCATCATTTTGTTTAAAAAGTTCATCTAAAACGCCTATATATTCAAGTTCCTTGCGATCATCTTTGAGTTTATAAATGCAATACTTGCTCGTCTTTTTTTTCTGTAGCTCTTTAACATGAAAAAAAATCAGCTCATTTCGTGCCACAAAAAAAGGCTCAAAGCTCATAAATGCCATAAGTATCATCTCCTAAAAAGCCTTTATATAAAGGCTTAAGCTCTAAATTTAAACTCGCATTTGCTTCTGCAATAAATTTTGAGTTTGAAAAGATCAAAAACATATCCATACCCTTAGCAAAGCTTTTTAAAAACTCTGCTCCACCCTCAAACATGATAAATTTTGCTTCTTTTGGAATTTGAGCGTAAATGCGACGATTTTGCACCTTAAAAGCTGGGATTTTCTCATCAAAACTGGCAAGATCTTGATGGCTCAAAATACATAAATTTGGAGCCTTAGCATCGATGCCAGCTAATCTTGCATCTAAAATTGGACGATCTTTTCTTAAAGTTTCTCCCCCAACTACGAGCAAATCAAGCTTTGAACGTATTTTATGGGCATAGGTTCTACTTAATTCATTGCTTACAAACTTACCAAAAGGCGAGCCATTAAGACTAAGAGCGAGTTTAAAAAGTTTAAAAGGCTCATTTTTTTGCCATTTTAAGAAGGGCTTAAGCAGATCAAGCCCTTCTTTTTCACAAATTCCAAGCTCAACTTCAATACCATGTTGCCTTAAAAACTCAATCCCTCCACTTGCTAGTTTGTGCGTATCCTTTACGCTGATAAAGACTTTTTTAAACTCAAGCTTGCTAAAAAGTGTGGCACAAGGTGGGGTTTTGCCTTTATGATTGCAAGGCTCAAGAGTAACAAAAGCAATAGCGTCTTTAAGTAAAAAGCTATGATTTTTCAGTATAAACTCATGAGTTGCATTTGCTTCATCAGGGATTTGTAAGGCTGGATCAAGCTCTTTTAAGGCAGTTTTTATGGCATTTAACTCAGCATGAGCAAGTCCTGCTTGTTCGTGAGCTTTTATGCTTAAAAGCTTGCCATGCTTATCTAAGATCACACAGCCTACAGCTGGATTAGGATAGGTCAGAAACTGAAATTTCCAAGCCTCATTTAAGGCTAATTTCATATAAAATTCTTTTGTCATCTTTGTTTCTTTGCTTTTTTGTGAAAGTATAGCAAAAGATAAGAAATGCTTTGTAGTTTAAATTTTTATAGTTTTTATTTGTGTTTTTTTGTTTAAGAATAAATTTATAATCTTCACCAAAGCACAAAGGTTCTAGCTTTTTTTATGTCTTTAAAATTTACGCCAAAACTTTGTTTTTCATCGTCTAAGTCTTGAAAGGTTAAATTTTCACCATCTACGCTTAAAAGCTTGCCTTTAAGCTTTTCTTTCTCATTGGTAGTAATTTGCACCAATTCGCCCACACTTAAGGTAAAATGCTCTAGTTTGCTAAGTTTTCTTTCAAGTCCCGGGCTTGAAACTTCAAAAAAATACGCCTCTTTACTTGGTTCATTTGCATCAAGTAAGGGCGAGAGTATCTCGCTTACTTTTTGGCAGTCTTGCAAGCTTACACCGCCTTTTTTGATGATATATACCCTATAAATTAGCTTTGAGTTTTCACGCACAAATTCGCTATCATAAAAACTTACATTAACTTCGGCACAAAGAGCTTTTAAATCATTTTCGTTCATCTTTTTCCTTTTTTATCTTTTCAAAAATGGCGTCTATGTGGTTTTGATATTCAAGTCTTTCATCGAATTTAAAGTGAAAATTTGGGCAGCGATACCAGCCTTGCTCACTCATACAATAATTTTGCAAGGCTTTAGCAGCTTTTTTTAAAGTAAGTAAAATTTTTTCCTGTTCATAGGTGTTAAAAAAAGCCTTATCTATATACACAAAGGCATCATATCTGCCTTTTTTGCACTCCACATCAGTAATGCTTAAATTCCTTAAAAGCTCATCATCAAGACTTGCTAAAGCTTCTGGGATAAGTTCTTTTAACACACTTTGGGTGCGAAGTTTTCTTAGCTCTTGTTCTTTCATTTTTGTTCCTTAGGTAGCCTACAAACTTACCATTTCCTTAACTTCTTTATAGCTTTCTATATAATCACCCTCTCGCATATCATTACACCCTTCTATACCAACGCCACATTCAAAGCCTTTTGCCACTTCTTTAACATCATCTTTAAAACGTTTTAGCGAGCTTACATTGCCTTCATACACGACAACTCCATTTCTAATGAGGCGAATTTTTGCTCCTCTGTTGATCACGCCTTCTGTTACCATACAACCTGCAATTTGTCCTATTTTTGGCACGTTTATGACTTGACGAATTTGAGCTTGTCCAAGCTGTTCTTCGCTGATAATTGGACTCATAAGCCCACTTAAAAGAGTCTTAACATCATCGATTAAATTATAAATGACATTATAAGTTTTAATCTCAACGCCCTTATCCTTAGCTCTTTCTTTGATCTCTCCTGTTGGACGCACATTAAAGCCAAGCACGACAGAGTTTTCACTGGCACTTGCTAGCTCTATATCGCTTTGAGTAATACCGCCAATGCCAGCATGAATGATATTGACTTTGATCTCTTCATTGCTAAGTTTTTCTAGACTTGCTTTTAAGGCTTCAAGTGAGCCTTGTACATCAGCTTTTAAGATCACTGGTAAGACTTTTAAATTACCTTCTTTAATCTTTGCTCCTAGCTCATCAAGGCTTACTTTTGTGGATTTACTGAGTTCTTTTTGGCGGTTGTATTCTTGACGTTTTTGAGCGTATTCTCTAGCCTCTTTATCGCTATTTACAGCAATTAAAATTTCTCCAGCCTCAGCTACTTCACTTAAACCTATGATCACTCCGCATTCTCCGGGCTTTATCTCTTTTAAAGCCTTGCCTTGATCATCAAAAAGTCCTCTGACCTTACCATAAGCTACGCCTGCAACTATGGTATTTCCTATCTTAAGCGTTCCATTTTGTACGATGACAGTGGCTACTGCTCCTCTACCTTTTTGCAAAGAACTTTCTACTATGCTTGCTTTAGCTAGAGCCTTAGCATTAGCCTTTAGCTCTAAAATATCAGCTTGTAAAAGCACGATTTCAAGCAAGTCCTCAACCCCTGTGCCTTTTTTAGCTGAAACTTCTATAAATTCATAGCTTCCACCCCATTCAGTCGGCGTTATATCCATTTCAGCAAGCTGAGTTTTTACCCTATCGATATTTGCACCTTCTTTATCGATTTTATTAATAGCTATGATAAGAGGCACATTGGCTGCTTTTGCGTGATTGATGGCTTCTTTAGTTTGTGGTTTTACCCCATCATCAGCTGCAACTACGATGATGGCAATGTCAGTAATGCTTGCTCCTCTTGCTCTCATAGCTGTAAAGGCTTCATGTCCTGGAGTATCGATGAAAGTTATCTTGCGTCCATTTTTTTCCACCATATACGCGCCCACATGTTGAGTAATGCCTCCAGCTTCCCCACTTGCAATGCGAGATTTTCGTATATAATCAAGCAAGGAAGTTTTTCCATGATCAACATGCCCCATTATAGTAATCACCGGTGCTCTAACACTTAACTTACCCTCATCTTGCACGCTTTCGTATTCTTTAACATAATCAAACTCATCAGCCTCATCAATGATCTTTATCTCAACCCCAAATTCCTCAGCTAAAATTTCAATAGCTGCTTCATCTAAAAAGTCATTTTTAGTCGTCATAAGCCCTAGCATAAAAAGTTTTGAGATAATTTCACTTGTATTTTTACCAAGTTTATCAGCAAATTCATATACTCTTATTTCTTTTGGAATTTCAAGGCTAGTAACTTGTATGCTTTCTTTCTTTTCAATACGTTTTGGTGGCTTTTTACGCCCTTTTCTTTGTATGCTAGTTTCAGTAAATTGGTTAAAACTTTGCTTTAAAATTCCGGGTTGTTTTTTATTTGTAGGTGCTGGGGCTGATTTTTGTGTTATATTGCTAAAATCCGGCAAAACCACCACATCTTCATCATCAAGACTTATGTCGCTAAAATCATTTCCTCCAAGTAAATCCATTTTTTGCATAGCATCTTTGCGAGCTGAAGTGCTTGGCTTTTTGTCTTTTTTCTTTGGTTTTCTAATGCTTTCTTCTTGAGTGTTTGAAAACATATCTTTAAGATCAATTCTTGCACTTGTTTTTGGTTTTTCTTCGCTTGCTTGAGTGTGGCTTGCTTTTAGGTTTTCGTCTTTTTTCTTTTTCACGATGACAAGTCCTCTTCTTTGGGTAAGAGAAGCTTGTTGAGGTGCGATAGGTTCTTCTTTTTTGGGTTCTTGTGTCATTTCTTTTTGGGTAAGGTTTTCTTGAGGAATTGGCTTGCTTTTAGCTTCGTTTTTTTCTAAATTTATGCTTTTTTCATTTGTTTTTTTCGCTTTTGTAACCGGTTTTTTTGTTTCTTTTTTTGCTTTTTCTTTATTTGTTTGGCTAGTTTTTGTTTCCTCTTTCTTTTTTTTGCTTTTTGTATTATTTGATTTTGGCATTTTCGCCTTAAAGCTTTCTGGAATTTGCTTGGTTTGTATGTATTCATAAATCACTGCTGCGAGTTCTTCATCCACTGCTGATGAGACGGTTTTTACATTCAGTCCAAGTTCAAGAGCTTTTTCTAAAACTTCTTTGCTGTTATAGCCCATTTCTTTAGCAATCTCGTGAATTCTGATCTTTGCCATTATTTTGCATCTCCTTTAAATCATGCAGAGTTATTTTGATATCCTGTGCCTTAAAACAAGGTTTTTGCAAGCTTTTTTTATCCTCTTTATGCAAGCATATTTCGCAAAGATAAAAGCTACGTCCAAAATGTAAATTGAGAACAATTTTTTTATCTTTAAGCCAAAAACGATAAAGTTCGTTTTGGGAAAATCTTTGCTTGCAAATAACGCACATTCTAATCGCTGTATGTTTTTTCTTCAAAATTATATCTTTTTTTTCTTAGATTTTTAGCAAAATTTAAAGCCATTATTGTCAAATTCTAAAATTAAAGCCTTAAAATTTGAAAATTTTTCTTGCATTTTGTGTGTAGCTTGTAAAATATCATCTTTAAAATACAAAGAAAAAAAGCTAGAGCCAGAGCCTGAAAGCACGCTCATTAAGGCATTGTTTTCAAGGGCAAGCTTTTGCACGTCAAAAAGTTCATTCAAGGCTTTCATACGTCTTAATTGATGGAGTTTGTCCTTACTTGCAAGGCGTAAAAGTTCATATCTTTTTTCTAAAAAGCACGCCGTTAAAAAAGAAGCATGAGCAAGGTTAAAAACAGCAGTTTTAAGACTGACATTTTGAGCTAAAGTACTTCTGCTTTTTTTTGTGCTAAATTCGCTTTTTGGCACAACAATAAGGGCTTTAAGATCATCATCAATCTTTTTTTTGATACTCAAAACTTGTTTATTTTCAACTATGGAACAAACAAAGCCTCCAAGCGTGCAAGGGGCTATATTATCAGGGTGATTTTCATAATTTAAAGCCTCATTTAAAATTTTTTCTTTGCTGATCTTCACTTTTGCAAGTTTATACGCACAAGCTAGGGCTGAAACTATAACAGCTGATGAGCTTCCTAAGCCTCTTGAAAAGGGGATTTTGTTTGTAAAATGAAAACTAAAAGGAGGATTTTTTTCTTGAGTAAGTTCAAAAAACTTTTGATAAAAAATTTGCACGAAGACATTATTGTTGGTATATAAGTTTTTATCATTTTCTCCCTCGCCTTTGATCTTGATGATAAGTTCTTTGCTGGGTAAAATTTCAACCTCATTAAAAAGCTTTAAACTTAGCCCCAAGCAGTCAAAGCCTGGTCCTAAATTCGCACTTGTGGCTGGAACGACGATCTTCAAATTCACTCCCAAATCGCTTCTAAAAAATAAAAAGGCAAATTATCTTTTTTTAAATGCAAGCCTTGCAAACTTTGGGGTAAGAAAAACTCGCCTGCTTCTGTGTTTTCTAAGATAATTTCACCTTTTTTATATACAAAACATAGCTTTTTATTTGCTCTTATGGGTTTAAAATCATTGAGTTCAAAAGCACTCACTGCAAGAAGCGGTATATCTTTGACTATGCTTAGAGTTTTAAGGCTTAAAAAACTGATTTTAATACCCATATAAGAGCCTGGACCATTGGCATATATAAGTCTTGAAAACTCAAATTTTTTGAGTAAAGCTTGAAGCAAAATCGGCACAGCCTCACTAGCTCTTTCATCACTTTGCACGCTTTTTATCAAAACCTCATCTTCATAAATACCCAGCATTAAAGGCTTTGCAAGGGCATTTAAAAGCAAAGAATACTTTTTTATGCAAAGACCTTTTCATAAATTTGAGCTTTTTGTGTCTCAAGGCTGACTATCTCATATACACTTGTATCTTTGAGCACTTCTTTAGTAAGCAAGTGATTTAAATGATGGCTTCCTGCATAAGAGATATAATCCCCATACACCCTATATCCAAGCAAGCTTAAATCCCCAATGGCATCTAAAATTTTATGACGCACAAATTCATCTTTAAAACGCAAGCCCCCAGGATTTAAGACACGGTTTTCATCAACAACTATGGTATTTTCAAGACTGCCACCTAGGGCTAAATTCATCGCACGCAAAGTTTCAACATCTTTTAAAAAGCCAAAGGTTCTTGCCCTTGCTATTTCTTCTATATAATTTTTCTTGCTAAACTCAAAACTGTAGTGCTGCTCGCCAATGAGAGCATTATCAAATTTTATAGTATAACTAATGCGAGGCTCATTAGTTGGAGTAAAGCGGACAAATTTATCCCCATCTCGCACTTCTATAGGCTTTTTAATTACCATGATTTTTTTAGGTGCGTCAAGCTCTTTAAGCCCGGCTTCATCAAGCATCATACAAAAGCTTATGGAGCTTCCATCCATTACGGGAGCTTCATTTGCATTTAAAACTATGCGTATATTGTCTATGCCATAAGCATTAATGGCACTCATTAAGTGTTCTATAGTTGAAACATAACCTTTTTCATCGCCTATAACTGTGGCAAGTTTGGTGTTGATAACTGAACTTGGTAAAGCCTTATAAGTGGCGTTTAAATCATTTCTAAAAAAGACTATGCCTGAATTTGCCTCCATAGGCTCAAGAGTGATTTCTATAGGCTCACCCTTATGAAGCCCTATACCTACGCCTTTGACGCTTTTTGCAATACTTAATTGTTTCATTTTGTCTCACTTAGTATGATTTTTTTGCCCTCATCAAGGACTTTGCTGATATTGTTTTTGATCCAATTACTATCCTGCCATTCTTCAGGACGCACCTCAACGCCTTGTATTAAGATACCAAAATGTAAATGATCGCCTAAAGCTAAGCCACTTGCTCCGGTATTTGCGATGATATCTCCGGCTTTAACTTTATCGCCTATGCTTACTTTGCTTACTGTGCAGTGTCCGTATAGGCTGTAAAGCCCAAAACCATGATCGATAACTATATTTACACCATAAATTCCATTTTCTTGAGCAAATACAACTTGTCCGTCATTTGAGCTAAAAATTGGAGCTTTTGCCACGCTTGCTAGATCAAGTCCCATATGATAGCTTTCGCTTACAAATTCGCTATCATAAGAATAGAAGCGATGATCGGCAAAATCAGCTACTTTCATCGCGTTTTTAAGCGGTAGAAAAAGCTTGATAGGAAAGTTTTTAAGCGTTTGATTGCTGACTTGAGCTGTAAGAGCGTGAATGTGCTTTTCGTTGCTAAGCCTTAAGTCTTCATTGACAAATTTAAAGCTTTCAAGTTTGTTAAAATTGCTTCCTTGTGGGGCGTATTGCTCGGCTAGGGTTTGAATTTTACCTTCTAAAAAGCGATCATTTAAGGCTATGTTTGAGTTTTTATATTTTCGGTTTTTAAGATAAAATCGTATGCGTTCTTTGGTAGTGTTTCCAGCTTTATCCTTAGCGATAACATACGCACGAAAATCCTCATCTTTAGAGTCCCAAGCGATTAAGCTTGCATAATAATCTTGTTTAAGATAAGGACTTACTGTAAATACTTTTCCTTTGTCAGTTTGGATAAACACTTGGTCTAAATTCTCATCTTTTGCTTTAAAAACAACACTTGCTACTCCGCCTTGTTCGATTTGATATGAGTTTGAGAGTATTGAAACAAGGGGTTTTTTATCATCAAGAACGATAGGAATTTCTTTAAAGGCGGTATTTCCACCAAAGAAATTCCAAAGGCTCTTATCTTTGGCTTCAACCTGCATGATATAGGAGCTTATCTTTTCTTTATAAGAATTTTTAGGCAAGAAAATTTCAAGCGTTGATTCAAATCCATTAGTTAATTTTTCATCTTTGATCACTACACCGCTATCATTGCTATCTTTTTTGAGTGTGATTTTAATGTGAGCAAGCCCTGATTGTTCATCAGCAATACGCATAATGATAGGCTCGGCAAGATTTAGATACACCTTGTCTTCAGCATAAATTACAGGAGGATTTTTTTCAAAAATTTCAAATTGCTTTGCAAAAAACAAAGCAAGAACGATCACAACAAGGACGAGTAAAAAGATGATTTTATTCGTTTTCCTTCTGTGTGCCATGATCGTTTTCCTTAAAGATTTCTTGATATTTTAATGTGTTTAAGTAAATTAGAAGTAAATTTATGCCTTATCCTTGCTTACTTTGTTTTTTTAAATTCATAAAATATCTCTTAAAGCATTTGCTTTTTTCATCCACTTCTTCAAAGCCTTTTCATCATTATCTTGGATCATTTTCTTGCATAATTCAAGTTCATTTTGAAAAAGTTCTATGCTTGTGAGTAAATTTTCTTTGTTTTGCTCAAAGATACTGCCCCACATTGCTGGGCTTGATTTGGCAATTCTACTCATTCCTTTAAAAGAAGGACCGCCTAGATGCACGATATTTTTTTTATTTTCTTCTTTCATCACGAAATTTGCGAGTGCAAAGCTGATGGCGTGCGGAAGATGAGAAATGATGCCGGTGTGATGATCGTGAGCTGAAGCGTTCATAAAGATAATTTGCATACCAAGATATGAAAAAAGCTCAACCGCTCTTTGTCTGTGTTTTACCTCAGCTGTCTCGCTTTCACACAGCACGCACACAGCGTTTTTGTAAAGTTCTTTAAAGGCTGCTTTTGCACCACTATTTTCAGTACCTGCCATGGGATGAGCGGCGATAAAATGGCTCTTTAGTTCTTTTGGCAAACTCTTAATGATCTCTTTTTTTGTGCTTCCAAGTTCTATGATAGTTGTATTTGAAGCTGTATCTTTAAGCTCTTTAAGCACCCTTACTATCGCATCAACAGGGATAGCTAAAATGATAATATCACAAGTCTTAATCTCCTTAAAGTTTGCAAGCTCATCAACAAGCCCTAAATTTAAAGCTTCTTTAGCATTTTTTTCATCCGTATCATACCCAAACACCTTGCTAATGAGCTTGTTTTCTTTCAAACAAAGTCCTAAACTTCCACCCATAAGCCCCAAACCAATAATACCTATTTTCATATTATCCTTTCAAAAACCTTTCATTATATTTTTTTGGTTATTATACACGCTTAAAACCCAAATTGAGGTAAAAAATTAGTATGAAAAAAATAATAGGCTTTTGTTTTTTAGTAAATTTTGCCTTAGCTGTGCAAGTTAATGAGATTAAATTTAGCGGATTGACTCAACTTTCAGCTCAAAGCGCTCTTGATATAAGCGGGCTTAAAGTCCCTCAAAATATAAGTGAAAAAGAGATTAATAAAGCGATTTTAAATTTATACAAGCAAAATTATTTTAGTGATATACAAGTGCAGTTGAGTAATGGTGTGCTTGAGTTTAAACTTAAACAAAAGCAAAGTATTGCAAGGATTAATATCACCGGCGTTGCCTCAAATGATCGCAAACAAATTGATAGCATACTTAATATCAAACGAGGATATTTGTATGATGAAAGTTCTGTAAAAGAAGCTGTTGAACGCATACGTATGTTTTATGAAGCAAAGGGGTATTTTGATACCGTGGTAGAAACAAGCACCGAACCTTTGAGTAATGCAAGCGGTTTGCAACTCAATTTCATCATCAATAGAGGTGAAAATATCACTATAGAAAATGTGCTTTTAAGCGGGAGTAAAAAGCTTGATTATAGCGATGTGGAACCAAGTATAGCAAATAAAGAACGCGAATTTATGGGCTGGATGTGGGGTAGGAATGATGGGGTTTTGAAAATCTTTGAACTTGGCAATGATAGTGCAAGGATCAGTGATGAATACATGAAAAGAGGCTATCTTGATGCTAAGGTTTCATCAGCGTTTTTACGCACAGATACAAATAATTACAAAGCTGATTTGTCATATTTTATCGAGGAAGGAATTTCATATAAAATTGCCGCAATTCGTATAGAAAATCCTGTTTTTAGCGAAGAAGAAAATACCAAGCAAGTTGATGATCTTAAATCTCAAGTCGGTAAAACAGCAAATATTGAAAAAATTCGCCAAGACATAACACTCATACAAACAGCTACAGCTGACTTAGGATATGCTTTTGCTCAAGTATATCCAGATATACAAAAAAATGAACTTGATGGTGAGGTAAGCATAGTTTTTAAGGTTATTCCAAATGAAAAGGTGTATATTAGAAATGTCATTGTTTCAGGTAACTCACGCACAGCCGATAAAGTCGTGCGTAGAGAGCTTTATCTTACAGAAGGAAACTTATATCATAAAAGTGATTTGATAGAGTCAATTAATGCACTTCGCAGAACTTCGTATTTTGATGATGTAAATATTAAAGAACAAAGGGTTGATGCGACTCAACTTGATTTGATCGTTGAGGTTACCGAAGCTTCTACAGGATCGATTTCAGGAGGTATTGGTTATGGTTCAACTGATGGACTTTTGCTTAATGCTTCACTTTCTGATACGAATATCTTTGGCACAGGGCTTAAAAGTGTCATAAGTGTGGATAAAAGCGATGATTATCTTTCTGGTCGTATAGGACTTACAAATCCCCGCTTATTTGATACGTATTATAGTTTGGGTGGAAGCGTGTATGCAAATGAATATGATTGGGATACTTATAGTGAGAAGAGTCGAGGTTTTGATATTACGCTTGGAAAGCAGTTTTTTAGGTATTTTAATGTAAGTTTAACCTATAATTATGAAGCAGATAATATCTATTATCTTAGTCCTACGCTTTTGCTTTCTGGTTATGAGCTTGGACGAAGCGTGAAAAGCTCGGTTATGCCGGCAATTTCATTTAATAATACAGATGATTATTATCTACCAAGACGAGGGATTATCGCTTCAACAGCTCTTGAAGTTGCTGGAGTTGGCGGAACGCAAAATTTTGTGGCTTCAAGCACGAGATTTAACTTTTATCAGGGTTTGCAAGATTATATAGGACTTGATTTGATTTATCGCTATAAGGGGGCGTTTTATAAAATTTGGGACACAGGTAAATTACCGATCAATCAAAGAATTTATCTTGGAGGTATTAGCTCCATAAGAGGCTTTGAAAATAGAACTGTAAGCCCAAAAAACCGCTATGGCTACGAAGAGGGTGGAACCATAGCTTATACAAACTCATTTGAGTTAAGCTTTCCTATCATAGATAGGATTAAGCTTAGGGGAGCTTTGTTTTTTGATTATGGTGCAGTGGGTAGATCAGTGCTTGATATTAATAAAAGCATACACCGCTACTCTACAGGTATGGCTATAGAGTGGATTACGCCTATAGGTCCTTTGCAGCTTGTCTTTGCAAGAGCATTGAATGACAAACCCGGTGATGATACAAATAATTTTGAATTTACTCTTGGAACGAGATTTTAAGAAAAAAAGTTGCTATTCTTAGCAAAGTCAAATATTTTATTTGCTATAATGGCGAAGTTTTATTACAAGGTTTAAGAATGAATTTTTTAGAACTTTTTTCAGGCATAAGACGCAAACAAGCTTCGCCAAGTGAAGCGCCAAATCACTGGGTAAAATGTGATAATTGCCATGCTTTAATGTATTACAAAGAGATACAAAGCTCAAATAATGTCTGCCCAAAATGTAATTTTCATATGAGAATTTCTCCACTTCAAAGGATAGAGCTTTTAAGCGATGAGGGTTCTTTTATAGAGCATGACGCAGCTTTGCACGCTGTTGATCCGCTTAAATTTGTAGATAGCAAGTCCTACAAAAAACGCTTGAGTGAAAGTGAAGAAAAAACAGGGCGAAAAAGTGCGACAATAAGTGGTGAATGTTTGATGAATGGTGTAAAAACACAACTTGTTGTATTTGATTTTGCTTTTATGGGCGGATCTTTAGGCTCGGTTGAAGGCGAAAAGGTTGTAAGAGCGGTGCAAAGAGCTATGACAAACAAAACTCCTCTTGTCATCGTTTGTGCTTCAGGTGGAGCAAGAATGCAAGAAAGTACTTTTGCTTTAATGCAAATGAGTAAAACCTCAGCAGCCTTAAAACTTCTAGCTGATGAGAAACTACCTTGCATTTGTGTGCTTACTGATCCTACTATGGGCGGGGTTTCAGCTTCTTTTGCTTTTTTAGGCGACATTGTTATCGCTGAACCGGGTGCTTTAGTAGGCTTTGCAGGAGCAAGAGTGATTAAGCAAACTATAGGGACTGATTTGCCAGAAGGCTTTCAAAGGGCTGAATTTTTGCTTGAACACGGACTTATTGACGCTATCGTGCAAAGAAGTGAGCTCAAGCAGTGTATCAGCGATTTTTTAAAACTCTTAAGTAGGAGTTAGACTTTGCAAATTCATATCGTTTGCGTGCAAAAAAAACAAGGCGAATTTCAAAGCCTTGAGCACAAATACACCAAGCTTATCAGTCATTATGCACGCTTAAGCGAATACAATGTGTTTAACAACAAAATCGCCAATGCTCAAAAACTTAGTGCAAGCGAAGCGAAAAAAAGCTATGAAGAGCCAATGCTAGCGCATAAAAAAGGCTATAGTATCATCCTTGATGAGCGGGGCAAAAGCTTTGATAGTTTAGAGTTTTCAAGGCTTTTGGTAGATAAAAGTGAGTTAAGTTTTTTTATAGGTGGGGCGTATGGCTTTGAAAAAAGTTTTCTTTCGCATTTTGACTTAAATTTATCTTTAAGCAAGCTCACCCTTGCTCACCATCTTGTTAAAATCGTTCTTTTAGAGCAGATTTACCGTGCTTTTTGTCTGCACTATCAACACCCATATCACAAATAAAGGCTTCAAATGGAGAAATCAAAACTCAAAAGTTTTCAAAAAATTTTAGAAGAGAGAAAAAAACTTATCTTAAATCAACTTGATAGTAATGCTCAAGAAATCGAGGATTTGTATAATTCAGAACCAAATGATAATATTGACTTTTCAAGCATTAATACAAGCTCGCAGATCGAACAAACCATAAATTCAAATCTCAAACAAGAACTTGATGAGATTGAAAATTCACTTTCGAGGATCAAACAAGGTATTTATGGGATTTGTGAGTCTTGCGAAGAAGATATTGATACGAATCGTCTTAAGATCAAACCTCATGCAAAGTATTGCATTAATTGTCGTCAAAGTATAGAAAAAGGAGAAAAACTATGAGGATCAAGCTTTTTATATTCGCAGGATTGCTTTATTTAGTCTTGCTAGGAGCTTTTGTCTATCATGTGAGTAATGCGGAATTTTCCCTTATGCTTGGAGGGTATGAATTTGCCTTGCCGGTAATGGTTTGGGTTGTTTTGCCGGTATTGGTTTTGTTTGTTTGTGCGATTTTGCATATGAGTTTTTATACCTTTTTGCGGTATTTAAAAACAAAAGATTTTTATAGCGACGCTCGCAAATTTCAAAATTTTGCTCTTGATTTACTTTTAGAAAAAAATCCTAAGCCACACTTTAAAATCAAAGAATTTCAAAACGCAGCCGAGTTAGTAAAAAGCTTAAAAACATTTGAAAAAATTCCAAATAATGATAAATTAAATGAAGTGCTTGATATCTTAAGTGAGCTCAAAGAGCAAAAAAGCGTAAATTTAAAGAAATTTAAACTCAATCAAGAAAATCCACTTGTGCAACTTAATGAAAAAAATACCATTTTAAACGATATAAATTACGCATTTTTAAGACTCAAAAATAAAAAAGAATTTCAAAATGAACTTGATTTTGTCGCTTTTGAAGAGCTTTTAAAACTTGGCACTTTCAAACAAATTCAAAGTTTAAGCTTACATAAAAACGCACAGCAAATCACTGATCTTTTCAAACGCTTTGAACAAGGCAGTTTGCAAATGAATAATCAAGAATTTGAAAGCTTGCTTAATGAAGCAGTATTAAGTGAAAAGCAATACCTTGATATCGCTAAATTAAGCACTAAAAAACTTGATCCAGATTCCTTAATAGCGATTTTTAAAAAACTTAAAGAACAAAATAGTGATGTGCTTAAAGCGTATTTGTTTATCTTAGCTGAATTTGGGCTTTTTGATGAGTTAAGACTTGAGTTAAAAATGAGTTCTAAAGAGTATGAAGAGTTTAATATCATACTTTTAGCAAGAGAGTATCACAAAAAAGTTGATTTTAACACACTCGTGCAATAAATAATGATAGATTTTGCTCAAAAGCCTTTAATCCTCGCTCCTATGGCAGGTTTTTCTGATCTGCCTTTTAGGGAAGTGGTGAAAAAATTTAATGCTGATTTAACTATAAGTGAGATGATAAGCTCAAATGCTTTGGTGTATGAGAGCAAAAAAACCCTTAAAATGCTTGAAAAATCAAGCCTTGAAAGCCCATACATAGTCCAAATCGCGGGCAGCGATAAAGAAGTGATTAAAAAAGCTGTGTGTATGCTCAATGACCTTGAATTTATTGATGGCATAGACTTTAACTGCGGTTGTCCAGTCAATAAAGTCATCAAGCAAAACGCAGGTTCAGCTTTGCTTTTAAATTTAGAACTTTTAAAAAGCCTTGTAAGCACTATAAAGATGTATTCTAAGAAAAAAAGCATAAGTGTGAAATTTAGACTTGGTTTTGAGGAAAAAATCCCAGATCAAATCGCACAAGCTTGCGAGCAAGCCGGAGCAGATTTTATTAGCATACATGCACGAACAAGAAAGCAGCTTTACAGCGGAAAGGCTGATTATGAGGGCATTTTAAAAGCTAAGCAAGCTGTAAAAATTCCAGTGGTAGCAAACGGAGATATAAGCTTTGAAAATGCTAAAGAAGTTTTAGCTTTCACGCAAAGTGATGCTTTGATGATAGGGCGGGCTAGCATTGGTAAGCCTTGGATTTTTTATGAGATTAAAAACGATCAAAAAATCAGCGAAACTTTAAAAAAAGAAATTATCTCTTTTCATTTTGAAGCTATGCTTAAACACTACGGCGAACAAGGCGTAAAGCTTTTTAGAAAGCATTTGCACGAATACTCTAAAGGCTACAAAGGTGCTTCAGCTTTTAGAGACAAGATCAATCGTTGTGAGAATGCAAAGGCTATGCAGCAAGAGCTTGAAGCATTTTTTTAAGTATTTTTTTGCTTTTATACTTCTTAATCTTTTGTAATTTTTGTTTTAATTTAATTATTTTTCTTGTAGTTTTTAGTTTCTTTGTAAGTCTTTGCTATATTGAGTTTAGTTTTTTATTTTTTGAAATTTTAAAAGTTGGAACGAAACTTGCTTATCCTTAGAGAAAATATTTTATTTTAAGGAGACAAAAATGTCAAAGCTGATTAGATTAGAAGCTTTAGAGACTTTCAAAGAGGAATTAAGTGCAAAAAAACCTGAACTTGTGTTGCAAGTTTTAAACTTGCTTGAAAATTTAAAAGCAAAGACACAAGATGAAAAAATGGTAAGAATTTCAGCAGAACTTTCTGCAATCTTAAATGATGAAAAAAACTATGAAAAGATCAAAAATGCTCGCGATTTAAACGAGCTTTTAGAGTTGATTGAAGAGATGAATGAAGCAAATATTATGCTTAAAATTTATCCAAGCGAAAGTTTGCGTTCGTCATTTCCACGTTTAGCCCAAGAGTCATTTTTATAAAATTTTTTATGAGGAAATAATATGTTAGCAGCAAAAAGCGATATCATCGATCTTGCATTCAAGCAAGTTAAAGCAAGTGCGAGCGAACCAACAAGCTCATCAAGTTCGGTAAGTAGCGATGAAGGGCAAAGTTTTTTAGCAAATTTAGTTCAAGCTATCGATGAGACCAATCAATTTTTGCCAGAACGCTTACAAATTAGCGAACAAGAAGTATTACAAGATGTAAGAGCTATGCTTGAAAAAAGTGATCTTTTAGGAGGCTTTGGCAGTTTTGATGAAAGTAAGAACGAGTCTATATTTGAGTCGTTAAGCTTCATGGAAGTTTTGGGAGTTTTAGAAAAGCTTCAAATTCAAAACACGGATATCAAGCTTGCTAATCTTTCAAGCCAAACTCAACAGCTTTTAAGCACACAAAGCAATCTTGAAGCTTTAAAAGGTGCAAAAAATTTAGACGAACTCTTAGAGCTTGCTAAAGGCTTAAATTTAAATGTTTCAAACATCAAGGTTGATCGCTTGCTTGAGTTTAAAGAAGCTTTTCCAAATTTAAACAAGGGTGAGTTTTTTAACAAGTCTATTGAAAATGTATTCAAGCAATATCTCAACACCAAAATAGCTACCGCACTTGAGAGCTTAGAAAGTAAGCAAAATACACAAAAATCAAATTCAAAAGATGCTACAAATTTGCTTTCAAAAGCGTTAAAAAGCTTGGATTTAGAAAACAAGAGTAAAAAAACTTTAGCTAGCGAAAATGCTGATGAGCTTACTCATACCAAAGCTACAAAAATCGACACAAGCTCACAAAATAAAGGGCTTAAAGATAAAATCATCGATCATTTAGATAATAAAATAGAAAATACAAAAGAAAATATAAGCGAAAAAACAGCTAAAAATAGCACTTTAAACACACAAAAAGATAAATTTAAAAGCACTTTAAAAGTTTTAAATACAAAAGAAAATATCAACGATAAGTTTAATAATACAGCCAAAGACAGCTCAAACGCTTCTTTGCAAACACCTAGTGCTGAAAAGAGCATAAAAGAAAATACTTTTATCTTGCAAGATGAATTAAACACAAAAGCTTCTTCTAAGAATCTTAATCAAACTCAAGAGATAAAAGAAATTAAAAGCCAAACTCAAGATTTTACAAAAGAAGTGAGTAAGGAAGGGCAAAATATTCAAATTTTAAATTCTAAATTTGTAAAAGAAAAAGAAAAAATACAAACACAAATTCAAATCGAAGATGAGAAAGTAACTCAAAACCAAGGTTTAAAAATTCAAAATACTGAACCTAAAAATATAGAAAAAATAATAACAAAAAATGATTTTGATTTGAAAGATGAACTTGAAACACTACACAATCAAAATACAAAAGAACTTGTAAAAGAAAAAAGCACACCAAAAAGTGAGATAAAAGCAAACTCAAATGAGCAAGTAAAGATTGTAAGTGAGATAAAAAGTATGAGTGAGAATCTAAGAGTAGAAAATAAAGACCTTAAAAGCACAGATGCAAAACCTACTTTTGAAAATATCTTAAACAAAATCAATATTAAAGAAAACTTAGGCTCAAACGCACAAAACAACGCAAATGGCGAACAAAACCAAAATGCTTCAAAAGAGCAACAACACTTGAATTTTGGCAAAGAAAGTGTGCAAGAAAGTGGTGAGGAAAGCACCTTAAATATCAATAAAAACGATAATAGCGAGCTCAATTCTTTGATTAAGGATTTAGCTCAAGTATCAAGAAACGAGCTTCGATCAGCAGTAAATGCTAAAGAGACTTTGCAGCATTTTGCAAATGATTTAAAAGAGCAAATGGCAAATTACAAAGCTCCAATTACCAAGCTTAATATCACTTTAAATCCGTCAAATTTGGGTGAAGTTGAGGTTACTTTGATCCAAAGAGGAAGTAATTTACATATCAATTTTAACACCAATACCAATGCGATGAACTTGTTTGTCCAAAACCAAGCTGAATTTAAAAATTCGCTTGTAAATATGGGATTTACAGGGCTTGAAATGAACTTTAGCGATCAAAGCAAAAAAGATCAAAATCAAGGACAAAACAAAAACAAAAATGCTTTTAATTATGAAAGTGAGCTTGAAAATACAAATGAAAATAATGCCCTAGAGCTTGTTTTAGCAAGATATTTTTAATTTGGAACAAAAATTGCTTTAAAAAAGATAAAATTACAAGGAGAGTAAGATGGATTTAGCAACAACAACCAATTCAGTTACCACGCCGACAACAACAACGACAGCGGCGACAGACACAGACTCAACAAAGAATTCAAGTGCAAGTTCAGTAGCTTCAAATGCAATGCTTGATAAAGACGCTTTTTTGAAACTTTTGTTGATAGAAATGCAACACCAAGATCCAACCGATCCTATGGATAGTGATAAAATGCTTACGCAAACTTCACAGCTTGCTGCTCTTGAAATGCAACAAAATACAAATACTACTATGGAAAAAATGGTTGAAACCATGACCCAGCTTTCAGACGCTATGCTTTCAAGTGGAAATTTATCCGTGCTTAATGCCATAGGAAGAACAGCTGTGATCACAGAAAGCACCTTTAAACTCACAAGTGCAACTCAAAAAATTTCAGCCAAAATGTATCTTCCTAAAGAGACAAAAGATGGAGCGACTTTTCAGGTGCTTAATGCAAGCGGTGATGTGGTGCGAAGTATTAAGGTGGCAAAAGATGATCTTAAAGTTGGCACAAATACTATTGATTGGGATGGCAGAGATGACAATGGTAATTATGTTGGAGCTGGCAATTACACGATGAAAGTAAGCTATACTGATGTTGATGGAGGCACTTCCACCAGTGCGTATGGAGCATATCCTATAGAAAGTATCCAATTTAAAGATGGTGTGCCTTATGCTCGAATCGCTGGGCAGTATGTGAAATTTGATAAGATAGCTGAGATTAGCTAAGAATTAAAAGGCAAAGGGGAGTTATGTTTAGCGGATTTTATAATGGAGTAAATGGTATTAAAACTCAAAATTTTGGGATAGATATAAGTGCAAATAATATAGCAAATATTAATACTCCGGGCTTTAAATACTCCTCTGCTGAATTTGAAGATATTTTTTATAAAAGAGTAAGTTCTCAATCAACCAATCCTGCCCAATCAGGCTTTGGTAGCACAGGTTCGGCAAGTAAAGTTGTTTTTGAACAAGGCTCATTTATGCCAAGTGATGGTGAGTTTGATGTGGCTTTAAATGGCAAGGGTTTTTTTGGCGTTTTGGGGGCAAATAATCAAGCTTATTATACAAGGAATGGTTCTTTTTCAAGAGATGGAAATGGAAAATTAGTCGATAGCTTTGGAAACTATGTTTTAGGCACGATGAATCCAAATTTTTCCCAAATGAGCTTTAGCGACAGAGTTTCTTCTCTTATGGGAACAAATTTAGGTTCTGGTGCAGTTACTTCAGGCTGGACTATAAATAATCCAAATCAAGATTTTAGCATAGGTACAACAACTATGCAAGGCATACTTTCAGTGCCTAAAAATTTATATCTTCCTCCAGAAGTTACCACGAGTGTGAGCTTTAAAGGTAGTTTAAATGCTGAAACTAAAACTCAAAGTGTAAAAGTAGCATTAAATACAAATAACATAAATATCGCTACAAATAATGAGGGCAAGATCGTTGCAAGTGGCTCTGTTAATAGGGCTGATGTTTTTAGTGCTAAAGCTGGCGAAAGAGTGATCTTAAATTTCAAGGACGCAAATGGCGTAACATCGAGTATAGAAGCAATTTTAGATGAAAATTTAAACTATCAAACCAATGCTGTGAATTTAGCCGGACTTGATCGAGGTAGCTTGTATATAGACTCTGCAGTTTTAGCTACAGAACAAGAAAGTGCGGATAATAAGACCTTAGAAGCTGATGTGTATAATAGCGATGGCTCAAGAAGCACTTTGCGTTACACACTTTCTCGTATATTACCTCAAGTTGGCGAAAATATCGAATACAGCATAAGTGCTGGGGTGTATAATAGCGAGGGCGAATTAGTTGGCGGTTTAAGTAACGGAAATTTGGTATTTAATCAAAACGGAGCCTTGATCGCTAATTCTCTTGCTAGTGTGCCAAATCCAAATGGCGGCACGATCAGTGTCAATCTTGGCACACCTTTAAATGCAAATGTAGGCTCTGGCTATGATGGAGTATATATCAATAAAAATTCTGGTTCAAATGATGAACTTGTTGTAAGATCAGATGGCTTTGCTGAAGGCTTTTTCTCGAAATATGATATTAGTAAAGATGGTTCTTTAGTCGCACAATTTACTAACGGACGCACTGCCGTTATAGGCAAACTTGCTTTGTATAATTTTATCAATGAACAAGGCTTAGCTTCAGCTGGGAGCAATAATTTTATGCAAACTTCAAATAGCGGAGCACCGACTTTTATTTACGATCAAAATGGTGATTTTAACTACACAGCAAGCTTTGTTGGGGGTAAGTTAGAGCAATCAAATGCGGATTTAAGCAGGGAGCTAACCAATCTCATCGTTATGCAAAAAGCCTTTGATGCGAGTTCAAAAAGCATCACAACAAGCGATGAGATGATACAAAGAGCCATTAATATGAAAAAATAAATTTAAAACGCTATAAATAGGTTTTGAGTTAAAGAACTAAAAAAATTAATCAAGCAAGATGATTGTATAGCTTCGTTTTTTTATAAAAATTTGCAATGATGTATCAAAAGCTTGAGCCAAAGATAAATTCTCAAGCTCAAATCTGTGTTTTAAGCTTGAGAAAAAGGCTATTTTATCAAAGCACTAATGGCTTTAAAATGTTCGTTCTTTGCATCACTCATCAAGCCAAATAAAAAGCTTTCGGTGTTGATGATTTTTGCTCCACAAGTTTGCATAAAACGCAGAGCATTTTTGTGATTTTCTTTCGTTCTTGAGCTCAAAGCATCTTCGATAAGCCATACTTCAAAGCCCATTTGCAAAGCCATAATCACACTTTGCAAAACACAAATATGTGTTTCTATGCCAAAAAAGACTAAGCTTTTACAATTTGTACTTTTTATGCATTTTACAATCATTTCATCATTCATTACGCTAAAAGAAATTTTTTCAAAAAGTCTTACTTGAGAGTTTTCATCATTATGATCCAAAGCATTAAAATCAGCTATAGTTTTAAACTTTAAAGCTTCATCAGTTTTACCCAAACCCTTTGGATACTGCTCGCTTATGAGCGTTTTTATACCAAGTTTTCTTGCCCCAGTAAGTAAAATTTGAGCGTTTTTCAGCACTTTTTCTTTGTAGAACATTGTTGAAACAAGTCTTTCTTGTATGTCAAGCCCTAAAAGTAGACTTTCATCTTTTTGTAACAAGGTTTGCATATTTTCTCCTTTTTAAATGAGCTTTTGTTCTTTATAAATCCCATAAAGCTTAGCTTTTTTCTTGTATATATTTTGCCCAAAAATCACAACAATCGCAAGTTTTGCTTTCATAAAGTTCGATAAGCTTGTCATTTGCCAAAAGTGGCAGGGTTAAAGGACACGCTAAAACAATCTTTTTCATTGCTACTCCTTTTCAATTTGAAATTAAAGTATTGTAACACGCTTTGCTAACATTATGTTTGCAAAATGAATAAAAAACGATTTTTTTATTCATTCTTATGCTAAAAAGTAAAGCAATATACGCCTTTTAAGCAAAATTTTGTTATAATTTGCATTTTTAAATGATAAAAGGCGTTTTGATGAGTGCGGATTTAAAATTTAATTATAAGGCTTTGGCAAAGGAGTTTGGCACTCCTTTTTATATCTATGATTTTGATATGATTAAAGAACGTTTTTTGCGTTTAAAAACAGCCTTTAAAGCAAGAAAATCTCAAATTTTTTATGCCATGAAGGCAAACTCAAATTTAAGCCTTTTGTCTTTGCTTAAAGAGCTTGATAGTGGATTTGACTGCGTAAGCATAGGCGAGGTAAAAAGAGCTTTGCAGGTTGGCACTAAGCCTTATAAGATCATTTTTAGCGGAGTAGGAAAAAGCGAGCTTGAGCTAAAACAGGCTCTTGAATATGATATTTTGTATATCAATCTTGAAAGCGAAACTGAAATGTATGTGCTTGAAAATGTGGCAAAAAAGCTTGATAAAAAAGCAAGGATAAGTATAAGAGTAAATCCAAATGTCGATGCAAAAACCCACCCTTACATCTCTACAGGGCTAAATGTTAATAAATTCGGCGTTGCATTTGATTTTGCAAGAAAAATGTATCTTTACGCTCATAAAAGTGAATTTTTAGAGCCAGTTGGCATTCATTTTCACATAGGTTCGCAACTTCTTGATATAAGCCCTATCCATGAAGCAAGCACCCTTGTAGCTAAGCTTGTGCGTGAGTTAAAAGCACTTAATATAGAGCTTAAATTTTTTGATATAGGTGGTGGCTTAGGTGTTTCTTATGAAGGCGAGAGCGAACCAGACTTATACGCTTATGCTCAAGGCGTGCTTAGCTCTTTGAGCGGGCTTGATCTTACCATAGCACTTGAACCCGGACGCTTTTTAGTAGCAAATGCTGGCGAGCTAGTAAGTAGTGTGCTGTATGAAAAAATCACTCCCTCAAAACGCTTTATTATCACTGATGCAGCGATGAATGATCTTTTACGCCCAAGCCTTTATAATGCCTATCATGAGATAGTTTTGCCTTATAATGAGGGCGAAAAAAACCCTTGTGATGTGGTGGGTGGAATTTGTGAAAGTGGGGATTTTTTTGCTAAAGATAGACTTTTACAGCAAAGCAAAAATGGGGATATACTCGTGATTAAAAATGCTGGAGCGTATGGCTTTTCTATGAGTAGTAATTATAATACCCGCCCAAAAGTGTGCGAGCTTGCCAAATTTAAAGATGAAAATGGCAAAATGCAAATCAAGCTTATCCGCAAAAGACAAAGCTTTGAAGCTTTGGTGCAAGATGAGCTTGAGTGTTTGAAAGAGGGGTAAGTAAATATGTTTTTCATCGATGTGCAAGGCACGCTTTTAAGCGATGCTGATAAAAGCTTGATAGCTGGGGCTAAGGAATTAATCAATTTTTTAAATGAAAAAAACTTAGCCTATGTTATCATTACAAATAACACCAAAAAGCTTGATTTTTTAGAGCATTTAAGAGTAAAGGGACTTAATATAAAGGATAATGCTTATATTGATCCTTTTGCCGTGCTTTCAGGCTTGCTTAAGCCTTGTAAAATCGCTGCTTTTGGATCAGGTGAGTTTAAACAAAGCCTTGAAAAACTTGGTTTTAGTTTAGATTACAAAGAGGCAAAGGCTGTGCTTGTGGCAAGTTTTGATGGCTTTTTGATGAATGATTTTGCTGATATGATAGAGCTTGCAAAATCTGGAGTAAGGGTAATTGCTTTGCATGAAACAAGCATTTATAAGAAAAATGAGAAGCTTTATCCGGGTGTTGGTGCTATTATGAAAATGCTTGAATATGCGAGCAATGCAAGTTATGAGGTGGTTGGAAAGCCAAGTTTTGCTTTTTATAAAAGGGCATTAGAGCTTTTAAAAAGTCAAGATAAAAAGGCAAGTTTTGAAAATACACTTATAATCAGTGATGATTTTAGGGGTGATTTAGTGCAGGCTAAGGCTTTAGGTATGCAAACGACCCTTGTTTTAAGCGGTAAAATTTCAAGCACAAAAAATCTTGATGAAAGCAAGCTTGACTTTGTCTATCCTAGTGTGGCTGAGTTTTTGCAAAATTTAAAGGAAAAATGATGAATTTAGAGGATTTACGGGCAAAAATTGATGAGATTGATAATGAAATTTTAAAACTACTTGGCAAGCGAATGTCTTATGTAAAAAGTGTTGGCGAGCTTAAATATAAAAATAAAGGACAAATTTATCGTCCAGAGCGAGAACTTGCTATTATCAAACGTTTAAAAAGCCTAAATCAGCAAAGTTTGCTTGATGAAGAGGCAATCGAAGCCATTTATCAAGAAATTTTTGCTGTTTCAAGAAATCTTGAAAAGCCTCAAAGTGTGGCTTATCTTGGACCAGAAGGCTCTTATACGCATCAAGCTGCTCAGGCTCGTTTTGGGACTATGAGTGTTTATAGGGCTTTAGCTACGATTGAAGATGTGTTTAAAGAGCTAGCCAATAAAGAAGTAAATTATGCGGTCGTGCCTATAGAAAATAATACAGAAGGTGCAGTTGGCATTACGATGGATTGCTTAGCTAAATTTAAGGAGATAAAAATCTTTGGCGAGCTTTATATGGATATACACCATTCTTTTGTGAGTTTAAATGATGATTTAAAACAAATCAAACGCATTTATTCTCACCCACAAGGCTATAATCAATGTCATAATTTCATACAAAGTCACAACCTAAATGAGATTGAGTTTATTGCGAGCAAATCCACAGCAAATGCAGCTTTTTTGGCTTCAAAAGATGAATATTCAGCTGCCATTTGCTCAAAAATCGCAGCCAAACTTTATAAAGTGCCTGTGCTTTTTGAAAAAATAGAAGATAATGCTGCAAATCGCACAAGATTTTTAATCCTCAATGAAAACAAATTCCCACAAATGCCAAATTGTAAAACTTCGATACTAGCACACACCGCTGACAAACCTGGAGCCTTATTTGATCTTTTAAGTTCCTTTAAAAAAGAAAATATCAATATCTACCGCCTAGAATCACGTCCCGTAAAAAGTAAAGACTTTTTACACAGCTTTTACATAGATTTTGAAGGGCATATTGATGATGCAATAGTGCAAAAAGCTATAGGGTCACTTAAAGAGCTTGTTTGGCTTGGCTCATATCTTAAAGCTGAGTAGTAGAAATTTAAAGGAGAGATGATGAAATTTAATGATTTTTTAAATAATTTAAGTAATTACGAGCCGGGTAAGGATATAGAACTTATCGCTAAAGAATACGGCGTGAGTGAAGTGATCAAGCTTGCAAGCAATGAAAATCCACTTGGCACTTCCCCCTTAGCCTTAAAAGCCTTGCAAGAAAACGCCCATAAGGCATATTTATATCCAGATGATAGTATGAGTGAGCTTAAAATGAAGCTTGCAAATAAATTCAAAGTAAGTGAAAAAGAGCTTATTATCGGGGCAGGAAGCGATCAGATCATCGAATATGCTGTGCATTCAAAGCTTAATGCTCAAAATGCCTTTTTGCAATGCGGAGTAAGTTTCGCGATGTATGAAATTTATGCTAAGCAAACAGGAGCAAAATGCTATAAAACAAGCTCAATTACGCATAATTTAAGCGAGCTTAAAGAGCTTTATAACAAGCATAAAGATGAGATTAAACTTGTGTTTTTGTGCGTGCCAAACAATCCTTTGGGTGAGTGCTTAGATGCAAGTGAGGTTGAGGATTTTTTAAGCTTTGTTAATGAGGATTGTTTAGTGGCAATTGACGCTGCGTATAATGAATTTGCAAGTTTTAAAGACACGAAAAAGCATTTAGAGCCAAAAGAACTGCTTAAAAAATATAAAAACGCCCTATATCTTGGCACTTTTTCAAAGCTTTATGCTTTAGGTGGGCTTCGTATAGGCTATGGCGTAGCAAATGAAGACATCATTAAAGCTTTTTATAAGCTTCGCGCGCCTTTTAATGTAACAAATTTAAGCTTAAAAGCCGCAGTTGCTGCTTTAGATGACAGCAAATTTATTGCAAAAACTTTAGAAAATAATTTTAATGAGATGAAATTGTATGAAGAATTTGCTTTAAAACACAGAATTTCTTTTATACCAAGTTATACAAATTTCATTACTTATTTCTTTGATGAAAAAAATAGCAGTGATTTGTCTGAAAAATTGCTTAAAAAGGGTATAATAATACGAAATTTAAAATCATATGGTTTAAACGCAGTGAGAATCACCATAGGCAAGCCTTATGAGAATGGACGATTTTTTACTGAATTTGAAAAAATCATATAAAATGATATAAAAAGATTGAGGGTGTATGGAAGAATTTAAAAATATGCTGCACCAAATCGGGCAGCTGTATCAAAATCTAAGTAAAAGACAACGCATAGTTATAGCTGCTTCTATCGTTGTAGTGATAGGGTTTTTGGTATTTTTAGCACTTTACAAAGGCATAGGTTCAAATGCAAAATCAAACTATGCTGTTTTAGTAGAAAATACTGATGCGAGTAATACAGCAGCTATAGTTACGAGACTTGATCAAGCTGGAGTGCCTTATATCTTACAAAACGAAAATACCATTTTAGTGCCACAAGATCAAGTCTATAAACAAAAGATGATGGTAGCAAGCGAAGGACTTATCAAAGATTCTAAAATGGGCTGGGAAGGCTATGATCAACAGCAGTTTGGAGCTACAAGCGAGGATCAAAGGATTAAGTATCTTAGAGCCATACAAACTGAGCTTGCACGCACTATAGAAAGCTTAGAGCCTATACAAAGAGCGAACGTGTTTATAGCTATCCCTAAAGATAGTGTTTTTACCGAAAGACAAATCCCGCCTACAGCTTCAGTTGTGCTTAATATCAAAGAAGGATTAAAGCTTACGCCTAAGCAAATTGATGGCATTAAAAATATCGTTGCTTCAGCTGTGCCAAAACTTGACAAGGAAAATGTAAAAATCACCGATCAAAAGGGCGTGCCTCTTGAAGAAGATCAAGCGTATGAAAGTGATTTAATTGCTACTCAAATCAGATACAAAAGGGACAGAGAGCAAGAACTAGAACAAAAAATTATCAATACCCTTGCACCTTTTGTAGGTGGCACAGATAAGGTTGTGGCAAATGTTAATATAGACTTTGACTTTTCACAAATGGAATCTCAAAGCGAAGTGTATGATCCAAACACTGTAGTAAGAAGTGAGCAGACTTTAAATGAAGAGCGAAGAGGTTTTAAAGACCCAACTATACAAGGTGTTCCAGGAGCTGTGTCAAATATCTCGCCAGTTGAAGGCTTGCAAGATAACACAAGTGGCGAATTTAGCACTAAAAATCAAACCACAACAAATAACGAAATTTCAAAGACCGTTACTAATACAAAAAAATCATTTGCTACTATACTTCGCACTTCAGCTGCGGTAATGATCGATGGAAAATACCAAGAAAGTATAAATGAGAACGGAGAAGTGGTAACTGAATATATCCCGTTGAGTGATACCCAACTTCAAAATATACAAAATTTAGTCCAAAGAACGATAAACTATGATGTTGCAAGGGGCGATTCAGTTGCTGTGAGTAACTTAGAATTTGCGAAAAGTGATGTTAAGGTTGAAAGTAAGGTTAAAACCTTTTATGGTCGCTTTATTGAGCCATTTATCCCACCTATTAAATATTTTATTGCAGCGATTTTACTTTTCATTTTTTACAAAAAAGTTATCGTGCCATTTACGCAAAAAATGCTTGCAGATGTTGCTGCAGCTGAAGAGCAAGAGCAAAAAGATGCTGGCTTCATCGAAGATGCTGAAGATGCGTTGGAGAAATTTAATGCTGCACGAAAAAGGGTGGAAGAGCAGCTTGGTTTTGGCGATAATATCAACGAAGATGCGTTGCAGTATGATGTTTTACTTGAAAAATTGAAAGCCTTAGTGAATGATAAGAGTCAAGAAGTAGCTACTTTGCTCCAAACTTTAGTGGAAAATGATAGCGAATATAATGAACATAAGGATATATGATGATCAAGCTTAGCGAAGAACAAAAGATGATCTATGACGATCTTTCTATGCCAGAAAAGATCGCTATTTTTTTAATCCAACTTGGAGAAGATGTGACGACCGTTGTGTTTTCTCATATGGAGATCAATATCATTACTGAAGTTTCTCGCTACATAGCTATGGCAAAGCAGGTAGATAAAACCGTCGCAACAGCTGTTTTAGAAGAGTTTTATACCCTACTTCAATCAAACCAATACATCAAAAGCGGTGGCTTAGAATACGCCAAAGAGATACTTTATAAAACTTTTGGTCCAGAAATCGCAAATAAAATTTTAGAAAAACTCACCAAAAGTATGGAAAATAATCAAAATTTTGCATACTTAGCACAAATTAAGCCTCAACAGCTTGCAGACTTTATTACTAAAGAACACCCTCAAACCATAGCCTTAATCCTAGCTCATATGGATTCAACTCATGCAGCTGAAACTTTGGAGTATTTTAGTGATGAGTTAAGAGCTGAGGTTGTTATTAGAATGGCAAATCTTGGTGATATCTCTCCAAGTATCATTAAAAGGGTTTCTGCTGTGCTTGAAAGCAAGCTTGAAAGCCTTGCAAGTTATAAAGTTGAAGTGGGCGGTCCACGAGCTGTGGCCGAAGTGCTTAACCGCTTAGGACAAAAAGCTTCTAAATCAACTATTACTTATATCGAACAAAGTGATGAAAAGCTTGCTGAAACGATTAAGGACTTAATGTTTACCTTTGATGATATTGCTAAACTTGGCACACAAGCGATTAGAGAAATTCTTAAAGTTGCTGATAAAAGAGACCTTATGGTGGGACTTAAGGGTGCGAGCGAAGAACTTAAGCAAAAATTTCTTGCCAATATGTCTACTCGTGCGAGTGAAGCTTTCCTTGAAGAAATGGGCTTTTTAGGAGCTGTTCGGGTTAAAGATGTTGAGGAATCACAAAGAAAAGTTGTCGAGGTTGTGCAAAGACTTGCAGAGCAAGGACTAGTTCAAACCGGCGAAGCTGATGAAATGATAGAATAGGCTTAAAATATGGCAAAAAATACCAATGTAATTTCACAAAGCAACGCAAACGAACACATCGTCGAAAACTATCATTTTAAGGTAATGAGTGAATTTACAAGCACTCAAGAACAAAACCGCATACAAGAGGCTTTAAATGTGCCAGTTCCTCCAGCCACTACCCCAGCTATGCCTTTGGAAGAAAAGCCTAATTCACAAGTAGTTGAGCCAACCTTGCAAGATCCACTAGAAGAAAGCAAAAGTGAGGCAAATACTCCTTTTCAGTCAAGCTTTGTCGAGGATTTGCTGAAAAAGACTGATGAAATGTCTGGCAATATCATCAAGCTTCAAATGCAAATTGAAAGTCAAGAAAGTGAATTTAACAACCGCTTAAATGCTGAACTTGAAGGAGCGAAAGAAAAATTTACTCAAGAAGGTTATAACAAAGCTAAAGCTGAATTTGATAAAGAAACAAACGAGCTTAAAGATAAATATCTTAAAAGTGTAGCTAAGCTTGATGAAGCTTGTGCGAATTTAGATGTGTTTGTAGCTAAAAACGAACAAGAACTTGCCAATACCGCTATTGAAATTGCAAAAGAAGTGATCAACAAAGAGCTTGAAGAGCATTCAGCTCAAATTGCTTTGAATCTCTCAAAAGAGCTTATCTCAGAGCTTAAAGGTGCTGTAAGTATAGAGCTTAAAGTAAGTCCAAGTGATTATGATTTTGTGAAATCTCAACTTAAAGAACTTGCTCATCTTAAAGTTAGCCTTGATGATGCTATCTCAAAGGGTAGCGTTATCGTGCTTAGTGATGTAGGAAATATAGAATCAAATTTAAACTCTCGTCTAAATAAAATCAAAAAAATGGTTAGCCAATGACAGCTTTAAGTATAGAGCACGAAAGGCTTCAAGAGCTTGATTTGCAGGCTTTAAATGAGCTTGCTGCGAATTTAAGATCAAGAATTATAGAAGTTGTGAGTAAGAATGGCGGACACTTAAGCTCAAATTTGGGCGTTGTGGAGCTAAGTATTGCTATGCACTGCGTTTTTGATCATAAAAACGATCCTTTTATCTTTGATGTTTCTCATCAAAGCTATACACACAAGCTTCTTACCGGCAGGGCTGAGTTCTTTCACACTCTTAGGCAGTTTAGGGGCTTAAGTGGTTATACTAAAGAAACGGAGGGAGATTATTTTGTTGCTGGGCATTCAAGCACAAGTATATCCTTACTTGTTGGAGCCTGTAAAGCCATAAGACTTAAAAAACAAAACCGCACACCTGTAGCTTTAATCGGCGATGGAGCGATGAGTGCTGGAATGATATATGAAGCCTTAAATGAGCTCGGTGAGAGAAAATATCCTTGTGTGATCATCTTAAATGATAATGAAATGAGTATAAGTAAGCCAATTGGAGCAATCTCAAGATACCTTTCAGGAGCTATGGCAAGCGAATTGTATCAAAAAATTAAAAGACGTATTGAAAGCGTTTTAAGTTATCTGCCTCAAAGTGCAACTTATATGGCAAAACGTTTTGAGGAGAGTTTTAAGCTTATAACTCCGGGAATTTTGTTTGAAGAGTTGGGACTTGAGTATATTGGAGTAATTGATGGGCATAATTTAAATGAACTTATCCCTGCCCTAAAAAAAGCTAAAGCTATGCAAAAACCTTGCATTGTGCATACTCAAACCATCAAAGGTAAAGGCTATGAAAAGGCTGAGGGTAAAAATGCTAAATGGCACGGCGTAGGTGCTTTTGATATACAAACCGGACAAGCTGTGAAAAGCTCAAGTATCCAAAAGTCAGCTACAGAACTTTTTAGCACAAATTTGCTCGAACTTGCCAAAGAATTTGATGATGTAGTGGGCGTTACAGCAGCTATGCCAAGTGGAACAGGACTTGAAAAGCTTATAGAGCTTTATCCAGAGCGATTTTTTGATGTGGCAATTGCCGAACAACATGCCGTAACTTCCATGGCAGCGATGGCAAAAGAAGGCTTTAAACCATTTATCGCTATTTATAGCACCTTTTTACAAAGAGCATATGATCAAATCATACATGATTGTGCGATTATGAATTTAAATGTTGTTTTTGCTATAGATAGAGCAGGCATCGTCGGCGAGGACGGCGAAACGCACCAAGGAGCCTTTGATATAAGCTTTTTAGCTTGTGTGCCAAATTTAACTCTCATCGCACCAAGAGATGAAGCGATGATGAAAGAAGTTATGCACTATACTTATCATCATCAAGGTTGCATAGCTTTTCGCTATCCAAGGGGAAGTTTTTTGCTTAATGATGAGTTTAAACCTTGTAAGATAAAGCAAGCAAAGGCTCAGTGGCTTATACAAAATGAAAGCAAAATTGCATTTTTAGGCTACGGACAAGGTGTTGGTAGGGCTTTTGGAGTGCTTAAATATCTTGAAAAAGAGGGCTTGAAAGACTATGCAAATTTGATCGATTTGATTTTTGCTAAGCCTTTAGATGAGGTGCTTTTAAAAGAACTTGCCTTGCAAAGTCAAATTTGGTTTGTTTTTAGTGATAGTGCAAAGATTGGTGGTATAGCAAGTTTGCTTGAAACTTTCGCACAAGATCACGGCTTAAAGATTCAAATTATCAGCTTTGAATACAAAGATGAATTTATTACCCACGGACAAACAAATAAGGTTGAGCAAAGTTTAAGCCTAGATACACAAAGTTTAGCCTTGCAGATAAAACAATATGCACGGACTTGAAACAAATTTGAATAGATGAGAACAAAGTTTTTAAATTCTTAAATAATAAAAAATATCCTTTAGTATAAACTTATTTTAAACTTTTTTTTGTATTATTACACAATGAATAAAATTACAAAAAAGGTCGTTTATGGAACTTGTGCAACTCTTAAAAAATCACGATTTAAAAGCTACTCCACAAAGGCTTTGCGTGCTTAAAATCCTTAAACGTCACGAACACCCAAATATAGACGAACTTTATAAGCAAGTACGCGAGGAATATCCATCAATCTCGCTTGCCACCGTATATAAAAACCTTAATACCTTACAAGAACAAGGTTTGGTTGTTGAAGTGAATGTGCCTAATCAAAAAACCTATTATGATATATACGAAGAGCCACATATTCATCTTGTTTGTTTAAAATGCGGTCATATAGATGATCTTAATTTTAAAGACACAAACTTAGCCCTTTATCAAGAAGAGATAGAAAAAAAGATAGGCAATTTAATCGATCATTTAAGCATAAGTGCAAGGGTTGATGGTTGCTCTAAATGTTGCCACCGCTAAATTTAGGAAAGCGTATGCAAAAACAAGAACAAATCGTAGAAATGTTTAACCAAATTGCTCCAAGCTATGATAAAGCAAACCGAATTTTAAGTTTTGGAGTAGACATAAGCTGGCGAAAAAAGGCTTGTGAAAGAGTGCTAAAATGCTTTGATGAGCATAAAAAACTCAAAATCGTTGATGTGGCATGTGGCACAGGCGATATGCTTGAAATTTGGCAGGCAAAGGCTAAAGAGCTACACAAATCCATCTCTTCTCTCATCGGTATAGATCCAAGCACTTCAATGCTCAAAATTGCTAAAAAACGCTTTTCAAAACTTGAATTTATTGAGGCAAAAGCTCAAGAACTTCCTCTTAAAGATAAAAGTGCAAATATCATCAGCATAAGTTATGGAATTCGCAATGTCGTGCAAAGAAAAGAGGCTTTAAAAGAGTTTTTTAGAGTGCTTGATAGGGGCGGGATTTTGCTGATTTTAGAATTTACAAAAAGAGAAAAAGGTGGGCTTGTCGCTTGGATAAGGGATTTTTATCTTAAATACATACTGCCAAAAATTGGCTCATTAATCAGTAAAAACGCTCAGGCGTATGAATACCTTCCCCATTCAATCGATGTATTTTTAAGCAAGGAAGAGCTGATTGCAGAGCTTGAAGAAGCTGGTTTTAAGATGATGTATTATGAAAGTTTGAGTTTTGGTATAAGTTCAATGTTTGTTGCTCTAAAAGAAAAATGAAAGTCAGTGAGCTTAATCTTAAGGCAAAAAGTTTGCTTGAGGCACATTTTGAGAATATTAGCCTTAGTGGAGAAGTCTCTAAGATCACTTTTCATGGTTCAGGGCATTGGTATTTTGACTTAAAAGATGAAAAATCAAGCATAACATGTGCCATGTTTAAAGGCTTTAATTCAAAGCTTGATTTTAAACCAAAAGTAGGAGATTTTTTAGAATTAAACGGCTTTGTGAGCTTGTATGCTGAAAGTGGGCGGTATCAGTTTATCGCTAAGGATATGAAAAATTCGGGCTTTGGCGATTTAGAAGCACAATTTTTAGCACTTAAAGAGAAACTTGAAAAAGAAGGTTTATTTGAAACAATTCACAAAAAACCCTTGCCAAATTTTCCCTCAAAAATCGCTCTTATCACTTCCTTAACCTCTGCTGCTTTGCAGGATATGCTTAAGCTTATCAATCAAAAAGGCTATTTTTTAGCCCAAATTTATATTTTCAATGCCCTTACTCAAGGAAGTATAGCACCAAATTCTCTTATAAGAGCTTTGCAAAGGGCTGATGAGTATGGTTTTGATCTAATCATTATTGCAAGGGGCGGTGGAAGTAGGGAGGACTTGTTTTGTTTTAATGACGAGGGCTTAGCAAGAGCGATTTTTCACGCTAAAACACCTATTATATCGGCTATTGGACATGAGATTGATTATGTGATTAGTGATTTTGTGGCTGATTTTAGGGCTCCAACACCAAGTGCAGCGATTGATCTTGTTTTTATGAGTCAAAATGAGCTTGAGCAAAAGCTTGATGAGCTTGAATTTGCTCTTAAAACTTGTTTGAAAAACAAAATTCATAATGCAGATTTTTCTTTACTAAGCCTTGAAAGGCTTTTTAAAGCGAAATCTTTGCATGCCATTATTGAAGACAAGATCAAACAAATTGGGTTTTTACAAAAACAACTCAACTCACTCATACGCAATAAACTTGAGTATTTTAAGCTCAAGCTTATGAGTCTAAACAACGCTTTTTTACAGCACGAAGCTTTTTTTCAAAAGAGCAAAGACCTTGTAAGCATCCAAAAAAATGGACAAAAAATTCGCCTTGAAGAGCTTTCAAAAGATGATATTATCACACTTTGTTCTCAGGACATTCAAAAAGAAGCTAAACTTTTATGAGTGTAAAAACTCAAACTCGTATTGCCAAATTTTTTATATTTAATTTGTATAAATTCGCCTAAAGTTTTATCAAATAGTATTTTGTAGTGATGTTCGATGATGATATAAACTATATTTTTACTATGCAAATTTAAGATCAAATTTATAATCTTTTCATAAATATCTTCAAAGCCAGCTCGTATATCAAAAGGTGGATCAAGGTAAATAACAACTTCATCTTGGAGTGTTGTAAGCAAGTATGGCAAAAATACAAAGCTATCTGCTTTATGCACAAAAAGTGTATTTTCATCAATGCTCTTTGCGTTTAAAAGGGCTATTTTATAAGCTTTAGTATCTTTTTCTATGGCATAAGCTTTTAAAGCATAGTGGCTTAAAGCACTTGCAGCCATTACAGCACTTCCACCAAAAGCTTCTACAAAAATTCTATTTTTTAGTTGGTTTTGTAAGACATTGAAAACGCAGTCTTGGACTATACTTTTTGTGCTTCTTGTTGTCTCTAAACTTGGTAAAATGAGCTTTTTGCCTTTAAATTTACCGCTTTGTATGAGGGTAAAAAGTTTTTTGTTGAGTGTTTTTTTATTCATCAAGGGCATTAAGAAGCTTAGTTTTTAAGGCGTCAATAGCCATGTCAATCTCGTTTTGATAACTCTTTCTAAACTCACTTGCGATACGCTCTATCTTTTCTTCTAAGGCTTTTTTCTTCTCCAAAGCCTTTTTTTCAGCAAGCTCGCAAAGTGCGGTATGAAATTCAAATAAAGCCTTTAAAAGCTGTTCCTTGCTAAAAGGCACGCTAAGCTGGCTTGAAGATTTAGCGATGATGAATTGCGGTTTTAGCTCATTACTTTTTTCATCGCACACCAAAAAATCGCAGTCCTTCTTCATCACCAAATACTCTCTTAAAAAAAGTCTTAAGGCATTTTCAAGGATAATATCTTTGCATTCTAGAGTTATTTTCATGTTTTGACTTTAATTTTATTTTCATTCTTAAAAATATATATTATATCAAATTTTTTGGAATTTTTTGTGATTTGAGCTTGCATTGTAAAATGTTTTTAATATTTTACAATTTTGTTGTTAGATGAGTAATGTTTAGCTTTAATTATAGTTTGTTTATCTTTATAAATAGCTGATAATTTTCACACTAACTAAAATATTTTTAAGGATAAAATTTATAATTTTCGTTAAAAATATTTTAGTTAGTGTGAAAAAGTAACATTAAATTTGAATTTTCCGTTTTTTTTTTTTTTTTTTTTTTGTATTGCACGCCAGTGCCTTTTTAAGATATAATCAAAAATTTATAAAGCTTTTGTTGAAAAGCTTTTATTTTAGCTTAACTTAAAAA